>JBBQMG010000101.1:0-15372 GCA_038328705.1 Acidimicrobiales bacterium
GGACGAGCGGGGCTTGCGGCTTCTCTCCGACATCGCCCCATGATTCTCTGGTTGCCGTCAGCCGTCACGCACAGGCGCAGGGAATGGCGCCGCAGCGGGGGCAGCCGTTGGCGTAGCGCCCGACGGCTTCGGTGAGGTCGATGCCCATCTGGTTGGCCAGGGTGGCAACCCACGCGATCACGTCACCGAACTCGTGCACCTGCTGGTCGTGGCTGCCCTTGCGGACGGCCTGCGCCAGCTCGCCGACTTCCTCCGCCAGCCACGCAACTGACGCCGGAACACCACGAGCCCGATCACGATCACCGAACGTGCGCTCGATGACATCCTGTAGTTCGGCGAGATCCATGAGTGGACTAGAGGAGGAGTTCGGCGATTTGGACTGCGTTGAGGGCGGCGCCCTTGCGCAGGTTGTCGTTGCTCAGGAAGAGAACGAGGCCGCGACCGTCATCCAGCGAGGTGTCCTGGCGAATGCGACCCACGTAGCAGGCGTCCTTGCCGGCAGCCTCCAGCGGCGTTGGCACATCCAGCAACTGCACGCCCGGTGCGCTACCCAGCAACTCCGTCGCCCGTGCAACCGAGATGGGGCGCTCGAACTCGGCGTTGATGCAGAGCGAGTGGCCGGTGAAGACCGGCACCCGCACGCACGTACCGCTGACCCGGAGGCCGGGGATGTCCAAAATCTTGCGGGTCTCGTTGCGCAGCTTCTGCTCTTCGTCGGTCTCCAGTGAGCCGTCATCCACGTACTTGCCGGCGTACGGCAGCACGTTGAACGCGATCGGCTTGGCGAACTTCGTCGGCGTCGGGAACACGACGGCCTCGCCGTCGTACGCCAGCAGTCGGGCGTGGCCGACAACTTCGCGCGCCTGCTTGTCGAGTTCGTCGACGCCAGACAGACCACCGCCGCTGACGGCCTGGTACGTGGCCGCGATGAGGCGAATGAGGCCGGCTTCGTCGTGCAACGGCTTGAGCACCGGCATGGCAGCCATCGTGGTGCAGTTGGGATTGGCGATGATGCCGATGCGGGCGTTGACGATCTCGCCCGGGTTCACTTCGCTGACGATCAGCGGCACCTCGGGATGCATTCGCCACGCCGACGAGTTGTCGATGACGGTTACGCCGGCGGCCGCGAACTTCGGCGCCAGTTCCTTCGAGGAGGCAGCGCCCGCTGAGAAGAGCGCAACATCGAGGCCGGTCGGGTCGGCCAAGGAGGCGTCCTCGACGGTGATGTCTGTGCCCCGCCACGGCAAGGTGGTGCCGGCACTGCGGGCCGACGCGAAGTAACGGATCTCGGATACGGGGAAATTACGCTCCTCGAGGATGGAACGCATTGCTGCACCCACCTGGCCGGTTGCGCCGACGACACCAATTCTCATGGCGGCAAGGCTAACCGCGGGCCCCGTGCGGCAGGCCGGAATAATCGCTCCGCCATCCGTCACTTGACGGTAGCGACGACCCACCAGTGGCTGCGATGCACACCTTCGAAGGTGCGATCAGTGGTACCGGGCAGTCCGAAGCCACGCCGCTCGGGGCCACGGAAAATCTGCACGTCAGTCAGTGAGGAACCGACCGTGGCCAGTACTTCCTTGGGGGTCAGGCGGTTGGCCTGCCAACCCAACCGAGCGGGCAACCGACGCTGTGCGATGACGGGACCAACGCGCGGCAGACGCCATGAGGCACGCACGATCTTGCCGGCCGGCCACAGCACGACATCCTGCGTCACCCACGTCCGAAAGTTCAGAGAGATGTTCCCGCCCGGCTTGGTGACGCGCACCGCTTCCCGTGCCAACGCAAGACCGTCGTCGTGGTGGCAGTGCTGCAAGGTGATGTAGCTGAACACCAGGTCTGCGGAATTGTCGGGGAGGCCCAGGGTGCGACCATCTGCGACATGGCTGGTCTGCAACCGCTCGGGCCGGCCGAACTGCGCGACCGTCTCACGGCACCGCTCGAGGAAGGCTGCGTCGAGGTCACACGCGACCACCTTCGCAAACAACCGCGAGAAGCTGGCTGTCATCCGGCCGATGCCGCTACCGATCTCCACCATCGTCTGCTGCAACGCATCGGGCGACAGGACCCCGAAGGCTTCCAGGTAGGCAACGGTCTCGTTGTCGCCGGTGGCGACGAACTCGGCCAGGCTCAGCTGGCTGCCGGTGACATTGTTGAACACCCAGCCGGTTTCACGCACCACATCGTCAGCCGAATGCTCGTTCTCGGAGGCGGTACCGGCGGCCTTCCAGGGCACGTGCTGTCTACGGCGCGTCATGAGTGCACCAGTGTGGCAGGCCGCCGCCCATCAGCACGGCGCGCCCGATACAGAGCGGTCACTTTCGTTCGGGAAGTGGAGCCGAGTAGGCCTGGCCAGAGTCGAGACCGAATGCAGTGTGCAGCGCGCGTGCCGCCCGCTCGAGGTCGGCGGCGCTGGTGACCACACTGATGCGAATCGTGCTGGTGCTGATCATCTGAATGTTCACGCTCTCGTCGGCCAGCGTGCGGAACATCTTGGCGGCGATGCCGGGGCTGGTCTTCATACCCGCGCCCACCAAGCTGAGCTTGGCGATGTTGGCGTCGTGTTCCACACCGGCGGCGCCGATCTCGGCGGCCACGCGAGCCACGATCGATTCGGCGGTGGCGAAGTCGGCCTTGGGCATCGTGAAGCTGATGTCGGTGGTGCCGTCATGGCTGGTGTTCTGAACGATCATGTCGACGTTGACGTTGGCCGCGGCCAACGGCTCGAACAGTGCAGCCGAGATGCCCGGCCGGTCGGGCACCGCGACGACGGTGACCTTCGCTTCGCTGACATCGGTGACGACGCCGGAGATGATGGGGTCTTCCATGTTGGGCTCCTGTGACGTGACCCACGTGCCGTGCTCCCAGGTGAAAGCGGAACGGACATGGATGGGAACATTGTGATTGCGGGCGAACTCGACGCTGCGCAGCGCGAGGACCTTGCTGCCGGCGCCCGCCATCTCGAGCATTTCGTCGAAGTTGACGTGGGCCAGCTTGCGCGCCTGGGGAACGATGCGCGGGTCGGCGGTGAAGACGCCGGTGACGTCGGTGTAGATCTCGCAGCTGTCAGCGTTCAACGCAGCAGCCAGCGCCACGGCGGTGGTATCGCTGCCGCCGCGACCGAGCGACGTGATTTCCTTGTCGGTACTGATGCCCTGGAAGCCGGCGACCACGCAGACCTTGCCGTCGGCGAGGGCCTCGCGCACACGGTCGCCCTTGACCTCGATGATCTTCGCCTTGCCGTGCGCCGTGTCGGTGACGATGCCTGCCTGGCTGCCGGTGAAGCTCTTCGCCTCGATACCCAGGTCGGCCAGCGCCATGCAGATCAAGGCCATGCTGATGCGCTCGCCGGTGGTGATCAGCATGTCGAGCTCGCGGCCCGGCTGCGTCTTGGACACATCGTTGGCCAGCTTGATCAGGTTGTCGGTGGACTTGCCCATCGCGCTGGGCACGACGATGACGTCGTTGCCATGCCGCCTGGTGAACGCGATGTTCTCGGCGACAGCACGAATACGGTCGGGGTCGGCGACGGACGTACCGCCATACTTCTGCACAATCAGGGCCACGGCTGCAGAAGGATACCGAGACGACTACCCGGATGTCTGCTGGATATGGTCACTGGGTGCTGCAGCGTGCCCTCGACGATTCCTTCACCCCGGAGGTACGGCGGCACGTCACCACGCTCACGCTGGCTCGCACGTGTGCCAACGCCTGCTTTCGGTTCGCCCCGCCGTTCCTCGCCACCATCGCCAGCGGCTTGGGAATCTCACTCGATCGCATCGGGATTGCCCTCGCGATCAGCGAATTGTCCGGTCTGCTGTCGACCGTCACCGGCAACTTCGCCGAGCGTTTCCACCGCCGCAACGCAATGGCTATCGGACTCCTCGGCGTTGCCGCAGGCACGACGCTCGCTGCCACCAGTACGCACATCGTGGTGTTCGCAGTAGCGCTGGTCATCATCGCTCAGAGCAAGGTGATGTTCGATCTCGGCGTGGGGGCGTGGGTGTCGGACCGAGTGCCGTTCGCGCAGCGCGGCAGGGTGATGGGCCTGACCGAGACGTCATGGGCCGGCGGGCTGCTGCTGGGTGTGACAGCAATGGGCCTGTTGACCGCGGCAACGAACTGGCGGGTCGGTTACGGCCTTGGCGCAGCCGCCGTGTTGGCGTTCGCCGCGGTGGTGGCGCGCGTCATTCCAGACGATCCAGTGGGGCACGGCCATGCCGCTCGCAAACTGCGCGTCAACGCCCGCATTCCCGCTCGCGGCTGGCTGCTCGGGTTGGCGATGCTGTGCCTGATGGCCAGCAGCCAGGCGCTGTTCCTCACCTTCGGAAGTTGGCTGAAGGACACCTTCGGCCTGACCAGCACCGGTGTCAGCATCGTCGTGTTCGGAATGGGTTTCGGAGAGCTCTTCGCATCGCTGTCAGCTGCCCGCTTCTCCGACCGGTGGGGAAAAGAGCGCGCCGCCACAGTTGGCGCGTGCATCATGGTCCCCTCCGCACTGATGCTCGCCGTGGCCAACGACCACCTCGCGCTTGGCCTGCCATTGTTGATCATCGCCGTTGCAGCCTTCGAGTTCTCGGTGGTCAGCTTCATTCCGCTCGGCACCGAGGTGGTACCTGGCGCACCGGCGCGAGGTATGGCGTTGATGTTCACGATGGGCACCTTCGGCCGCGCCCTCGCCTCCATCCCGGCCACCCAACTGTTCGTGCACTTCGGGATGACGTGGCCACCCGTGATGTGCGCAGCACTTGCTGCCTGCACCGCCCTCGTCCTGTGGCGCATCGGCACCACGACCGCTCGCACACTCTGAAACATCAGAGCCAATCAATTCCCAATTTGGGATTGAGCTGGTAATCTGCGGAACATGCACGTGACGATGGACAAGGTGGGCAGGGTGGTGCTCCCGAAGCGCCTGCGTGACGAGTTGGGACTCGACTCCGGCACCGAGTTCGACGCGGTGATCGATGGGTCGTCAATACGACTTCAACCACGACAGCAGCGCCGGCGAACCATCCGCGAGGTAGACGGTTGGCCATCCCTCATCGCCGTCCCGGGCCAGACGCTGACCGACGACGACGTGCGAGCGCTGCGTGACGCCGACCAGCGGTAGCGCTGGTTGGGCGGTCGACACCAGTGTCGCAATCGCTGCGCTCGACGAGTCGCACGATGCCCATACCCAGTGTCGTTCCATCGCAATCCAACGCCGTCCTGCGCTCGCCGGGCACGCTGCGTTCGAGACGTATTCAGTG
Organism: Acidimicrobiales bacterium; assembly: GCA_038328705.1. Lineage (GTDB taxonomy): Bacteria > Actinomycetota > Acidimicrobiia > Acidimicrobiales > Ilumatobacteraceae > UBA668. The sequence continues at coordinate 5,253 of JBBQMG010000101.1, forward strand.
CTCACTCGGCTACCGGGCGCCCAGCGTGTCGATCCCGAGATCGTCGGCGACCTGATGCGTCGAGCCTTCCCGACTCGGTGCTGGCTCGCAGCATCAGACCAGGGGGCGCTGCTTGAACGGCTGCCTGAACTCGGCCTCGTGGGGGGCACCATCTATGACGCGTTGGTGGGCGAAGCTTCCAGGCTTGCGCGGCGAACCCTCTTGACTCGGGATGGTCGAGCGCGGCGGACCTACGAGTTGCTCGGCGTCGACTACGCGGTGGTCGACTGACGCAACGGCGCGAAACTCAGCCGCGGTAGGCGTTGGTGATGGGCAGGCGGCGGTCTTTGCCGAACGCCTTCGCGCTGACACGAACGCCTGGAGGGCATTGGCGGCGCTTGTATTCGTTGAGGTCGACGAGGCGGGTGATGCGACGCACGATCGCTTCGTCGTGACCCATCTCGATGATCTCTGCCGCAGTGCGATCTTCCTCCACGTACAGCGCCAAGATCGGGTCGAGCACCTCGTACGGCGGCAGGCTCTGGTCGTCGCGCTGGTCGGGCCGCAGCTCTGCCGACGGGGGTTTGGTGATCACGTTCTCGTTGATGGTCTGGCGACCATCGCGCCGGTTGACATAGCGGCAGAGGTCGTACACGCGAGTCTTCAGAACGTCCTTGATCACGCCATAGCCACCAACGGAGTCGCCATAGATCGTGAAGTAACCAACCGCAATCTCGCTCTTGTTGCCGGTGGTCAGCACCATCCAGCCGTGCTTGTTGCTGAGTGCCATCAGGGTCATGCCGCGGATGCGGCTCTGCAGGTTCTCCTCGGTGAGATCGGCCGCCTTGCCGTGGAAGGCCGGCTCGAGCATGGAAAGGTACGCCGAGAACGCCGGCTCGATGGCCACGGTGTGAAAGTCGATGCCCAGCTTCTCGGCGAGGTCTGCCGCATCCGATTTCGAGTGCTCGCTGCTGTATCGCGACGGCATGGACACGCCGTGGACGTGCTCGGCGCCGAGGGCGTCGACCGCGATGCAAGCAACGATGGTGCTGTCGATGCCACCAGACAGCCCTATGACCACATCGGTGAAACCGTTCTTGACGACGTAGTCGCGAGTGCCCAACACGATGGCGTCGTAGAGCTCGGCGTCAGCCTCCAGCATCTCGGCCATCCGCACCGGCGCGGGCGCTGACTGGGCCACCGGCTGCTCGCTGATCAGCACCACATCCATCGGCGTTTCGGTGCGCCGACCCCGCGGGTCGAGCAGCCGCTTGCGATACACGGGCTCGATCTCCACGTCGACCATCATCAGCTCTTCGACGAGGTGGGCGGCGCGCGCGATCAGATTGCCATCGGCATCGAACACCATGCTGCCGCCGTCGAACACCAGCTCGTCCTGTCCGCACACCTGGTTGACGTAGACGAGCGCGCAGCTGGCATCAGCAGCACGAGTCGCCAGCATCCGCTCGCGGCCATGTGACTTGCCGGCGTGATACGGCGAACCGTTGATGTTGATGTTGAGTTCGGCACCACCGGCGGCCTGCTGGGCGAGCGGGCCGGTTGGGCTCCACACGTCCTCACAGATACTGATGCCCACCTTCACGCCGCCGATCTCGTACAGCTCGCAGGGGTCACTCGCGTCACCGGGAGTGAAGTAACGGGCCTCGTCGAACACCGCGTAGTTGGGCAGCAGGCGCTTGCGATAGGTGCCCACCACTTCCCCGCCGACGCACATCGCGGCCGCGTTGTAGAGATCGCGATCCGCAGCGACGTAACCGACCACCGCAGCGCACCGACGGGTGTGTTCGGCCACGCGACCGAGGGCGGCCAGATTGTCGGCGACGAAGCCGGGCTTGAGCACCAGATCCTCCGGCGGGTAGCCGGTGATGGACAGCTCCGGGAAGGCGATGATGTCGCATCCGGCCGCTTCTGCCTCGTCGTAGGCAGCGCAGATCTTGGCCACGTTGCCGTCGAGGTCGCCGACTGTCGGATTGATCTGAGCGAGGGCGATGCGCAGCCGTGTCACGGCGTGCAGGCTAGCCAACGGCTGGTCACGCGGGACTTGCCCCGACGAAGTACCCGGTGACATCGACGACGAGGTGGGTGCCGATGGACACGTAGTACGACGAAGCACCCGCACCCAGCCCGGTCAACGAAAAGGCGCTTCTCGTTTGGCCCGGGGCAGTGGCGTTGCCGTTGCTGACCACGGGTGGTGTGGCGAGGCCGGTGGGGTATGCGGTCACATAGCCGTACCCGTCAGTGCCGACCATGATGATGTTCTGTGTCACACCGAGCGCGTCATCAGGCACTGCTGCGGCGTTGACGGACGCAGTGATGCCAGCCGCCATCCGCCCGAACGGGCTCGACGAACGAGTATCGACGATCCGTGTGGGTGCGAGCGACACAAAGGTGCCCACGCCACTGGTCGACGCGGTCGCATCGGTGAACGAGCCGACCACGTCGACGAGCACGTGTGCAACGTCGTGCAGGCGAATGTCGATACTGCCATCGGCGCCGAGCGGCACGACCACCAGGTTGGCTCGCGTGTCACCACCGCCGTTCACGTTCACATTCGACGAGGGCGGCTCGCTGCCACCATGCGGCTTGACGACCGCATAGCCGCCGATCGACGCATCGCCTGAGATCGCTGTGACGATGACGGCGACCGCGCTGTTCGCCCCGGTGATGCCGTACCGCCCCGCTATTGGGACGTTGACCAACGCCTCGGCCGCGTCCGGTGCGCTGGTGTAGAAGTTGGTTGCACTCGCCATCACCCTGGTGTCGGCGGCACGTACTGGTTGGACCTGCGAGAAACGACCTGCCGCTGCCACACCGCTAGGAGCCACGTCGAAGAACCCGATCACGTCGACCACCACGTGCGCGAGCACCGACGAAAAGATCATCACATTGCCGTCGGCATCGATCGGTACGACCGAGGCATTCGCGGCAACCTGCCCACCTTGGCCGTTGATGTTGGACGACGGGGGCAGGGTCGAACGGGGTTGCCATGCGGTGAGGAACCCATCGGAGCTGGCGATGAACGTGAGGTTGACGAGCGCTGCGCGGTGGTTCCCCTGCGCAGCAACCACGTTCACCAAACGGCTGGTGCCGGCGCGTAATGGGCCGGTATTCGCACCGGCGTTACGACTGTCGAACGCACGCTGCGCCGGCACCGCCGCGCCATACGCGAGCGGCCCGGGCGAGGCGGCCGGCGCGGTGTTGTACACGACTTTGCGCACTTCGTTGGTGGCGGCGTTGACCGAGTAGAGCGCCCAACCGGAAGACTCCATCACGAACCCGATGTCGGTGATGCCACCAACACCGGAGACGAACGGCACGTTGTAGTTGGTGTTTCCAGAACCGTTGCGGAAGAAGATCTTGCCCGGGTCACCGTCTGCAAACAGGTAGCCACCGTCGTACGCGCTGCTCCAGGCACCATTCGGCACGAACGCGCCGCCGGTGATGTAGTCGCCGCCGTTGACCGGGTTGTGCGGATATGCGGTGAGCGGCTGCGTGTAGCCGAGACCGGCGTCAGGCGGCGGGCAGTTCGAGATGGCCGTGATGCCCTGTGGACAAAACCCCTCGCGGGCGGGATAACCGTAATTAGCGCCGGCGATGCCCAGGTCGACTTCCTCGGCCGTGTTCTGGCCGACGTCGTTGATGTAGAAGCGGGTGGCGCCGGTGTTGGGGTCGAACGCGAACCGCCACGGGTTACGCAGGCCATAGGCAAAGATCTCCTGGCAGACCGTGTCCGGCGTCGAGGGCGTATTGCCACGCGTTGCGCATACGTCTGTGCCGGGGCCCGAGTACGGGTTTCCAGCCGCCGGTGCGCCGGTCTCGCGATCGATGCGCAGGATCTTGCCGTTCAACAGACTGCGGTCCTGTGCAGCGTCGTTGCTGCCCGCACTGCCGCTGTTGTCCCGTGGGTCTCTGCCGCCGTCGCCGACAGCGACGTACAGGAATCCATCGTTGCCAACTTCAAGGTCGCCGCCGTTGTGGTTGCCCGCCGGCGAGCCGATGTTGTCCAGCAACACCACTTCACTGGCAGGGTCGATCGTGTTGCCGTTCATCTCGAAGCGGCTGACTCGGTTGACGCAGCCGCCAGGCGCGCTGGCGCTGGGGCGCGTGTAGTAGAGGAACAGTCGTCCGTTGGCATTGAAGTCCGGATCCAGCGCGACGCCGAGCAATCCGCGCTCGCTCTGCGTGCACACCGCCAAGGTGAGGGCGCTGCCCGGCAACGGGGAACCGTTCTGCAGAATGCGTACCGCTCCGCCCTTCTGGAGCACGATCACGCGCCCATCGGGAATCGGCGCCAGTGCGGTGGGGGTGGAGACCTGGTTCGTCACCAAGGATTCGGTGAATCCCGAGACAACGTTCCCCTCCGGACGTGGTGCGCCGGCAAATGCTTGGGCACCCACTCCAGTCACTGGGACGACGGACAGAGCAAACAGGACAACCACGAGCAATCGACGCACGAACAACCTCCGAGATCGGCAACGCGCCCACGATGAGGCACACCATAGTCATCGGCCGGATCGCTCGCCTGTTGAGCACTGAGAAGTGCGGCCCGACGGAAACCAACGGATACTCGCCAGTAACCTCCTATGCCCGATGATCCCTGAAGCTGAATTCGAGGCCGAGGAACGGGTGGCCGAACCGGCAGCCCAAGCCGCGCCGGGCCTGCTGGGCATCGTCGCGCTCCCCGGTCTTGCTATCTGGCGTCGGTGGCCGATTGCTGCAGCGCTGCTCCTCATCGCCGGCGTCATGGCACCGGCCTTTGCCCTGATTCTCATCGTTCAGCACCTGAGTGATCTGGTGGGACTCCTCGCACGACCCAACGTGCTGCGCGGTCTGGTGCTGGTGGCCGTGGCTGCGATCGCCGGTCGAATAGTCGCCGTATGGCTGACGTCCCACCGCGTACGCGACCCAGCGGCACGGCGACATATGCGGATGGTGGGCAGCGCAGTCGTCGCCGCACTTGCGGTCCCCACCGGGCTGGCCGTCGTCCGCATGGAAGAGGCGCGCGCTGTTGTGCAGGAAGTATTCCAGCAGTCATCCGGCTCCGCCGTGGTATCGGTCAGCAAGGACATCGACCCGTTGTCCGAAGAGTTCCACACCGTCCTACTGATGGGCAGCGACGAAGGCGACGACCGCATGGGCCTGCGCACTGACACCGTGATCATTGCGCTCGTGCACGAGGCCACCGGTCGCGCCGCATTGGTGTCGGTGCCGCGCAATCTGAAACGCCTGCAGTTCCCACCCGGCACACCGCTCGCCGAGCGCTACCCGAACGGATTCGAAGACTCCGAGGACGGTCTCGTGAACTCGATCTACATCACTGTCGAGAACGACAAGGATCTCAAGGCTGCGTATGGGGCCGGCGCCGCCGATGCCGGCGTGCAAGCGCTGATGGAAGGGCTCAGCTACTCCTTGGGCATCACGCTCGACGACTACGCACTGATCAACTCGTGCGGCTTCGTGAAGGTGGTGGATGCCGTCGGCGGCATCACCATCAACATTGACAAGGAACTGCCGATGCCGAGCAAACTGCGCTGCTCGAACTATCGGCTGACACCCACCATCGGTCCCGGCGAGACGTACATGGACGGTACCAAGGCACTCGGGTACGTACGGTCCCGCACGAGTGACAGCGACTACCAACGTATGGACCGCCAGCGGTTGCTGCTGCAGACGATCGCCGATGAGGTCGGCATCGGCGACCTCCTGTTGCGTTTCGGCGAGTTGGCCGACGCAGTGAAGGACAACGTTCGCACCTCGATGTCCGTCGAGGAAGCCCGTTCCCTGCTCGCGGTCTTGCAGAACGGCAAGCAAGACTTCGACTCGGTGAGCCTTGCACCACCGCTCGTCGAGCCTGCGCACCCTGATTACGCAGCGATCAAGGCGCTGATGCAGAAGGTCCGCTCCGCGCTGTCCACCGGCACCCCGCTCGACCTACCGACCGACACGACCGGCTAGTGCTCTGACCACGAACATTCGGCCGCTGTGTGACGCCATTTCTGGACCGTCGGACACCAAGTCCGCCAACCGAGACGGAATGCACCCATTTGTGTGCGCAAGGACTTTCTGGGCAGCGATGGTCCCATAGCTCGATCTGGGTGTTGTCAGTTCCGGAGTCCGGGACGCAGCACACCCAGAAAAGCCGGCAGCAGCAGTCGGCAGAACGCGACCTACCAACCCATGTGGTCAGAGCACTCGCTCAACACGCAGGCTCGCCGGGCAGCGTTGCAATCACCGAAAGTTGATACACCAAGTCTTTCTCCTGGAAGAACGTCAGCTGGGTAGCTTCGGCGAAGAGGGCGTCAATCTTCGTCGCGGCAACGTTGGCGCAGGCCGATGAATCTGCGAGCACCACATCGGTATCGGCCGGCCAGGCAACGACTGTCGGCGAGGGCTCTGTCCACTGCGAGGGGTCGACGGCTATTGCCTGGAAGCGATAGCTCTCGGCGACCATCTGCTCGTCTTCGCCCACGTTCTCCACGCCAACCGCAGCGGGCAGGTTGGCGAGCAGCTGGACAAATTCCTGCAGGTTGTCGCGGGCCGGCGTGCTGTCGCCGTCGGGTGAATCGATGCCGAGAGCGTTGGCTCGGTGCTCGTAGGTGACGCCGTTGGCGGTGATGGTGACGACCGTGTCGGAGGCGTCGGCGATCATGACGCCCTGAGGCAGCGAGTAGTCGGGAATGACGCCGAACAGACCGGCGAGGTCGGCCAGCTCGATCACCTTCTGGATGCCCTCGGTCGTGATGCTGCCCTGCACGATGACGGGAAGCAGCGCTCCGGGGTACTGCAGCGTCGTCGCACCGGGCGTAAAGGTCCGTCCGTCGCCCGCGATCAGCAGCGTGGGTGTGTGAATGAACTGGCTGCCCGAGGTGGTGAAGCCACCCTCGTAGCCGATTCGAAACACCACTGCATCGGCGCCCGTGGGAACGTCGTACCCGACGCCGCCTTGACTGCCGTTCCCCTGCCGACTGTCGTTCCCCTGCTGACTGTCGTCGCCGCAGGCCGCAACGAGGGCGATGAGAGCGGGGGTTCCGATGAGGGTGGTCAGGAAGCTACGTCGGTTCATGCCGAATTCGACGTGCGAGACTGCGCGCTGGTTCCCGAGATCAGCTGCTGACCCTGCAATTCGACCACCGCCTCGAAGAGTGCCCCGGGAGTGTCGACGACATTGTGGAGGTGCCCCCAGAGTTCGAGGTTTATGGCGCCCATCACGCTTGCCCACGCGGCCATTCCCTTCATCAACATCTGGTCGCTGGCAGGAACGGCGAATTGATCTCTGAATCGCTCATAGTCGCGCCGGAGGGCTGTCGGTACCGTCTCAGTGGCGCTGTGGCCGGCAGCTTCCATTTCCACCGTCAGTTGAATGAGAGCGATCGTGTAACGACTGGCGGGACCGATGGTGTCCTGCGGCGCCGCATAGCCGGGCACCGGCGTACCGAACAGCAGCGAGTACTCCGCTGGATTGGCCACCGCCCATTCACGAATCGCGAAAGCCATTGCCCGCCAGCGGCCCATGTAGTCCTTGCGCCGTTTGACCATGCGGTCCGCAGTCTCGACGGCCTTCCCCAGCCGGTCGTACGAGTCGATGATCAGCCTGGTCAGCAGTTCGTCGCGGCTCGCGAAGTAGCGGTAGATGGCCGAGCTCGCCATTCCTAGGTCGCGTGCAATGGCGCGTAGGGAGAGATTGGCGGCGCCGTCGAGGTCCAACTGCTGGCGCGCCAGCCGAACGATCTCGGCAGTGTGCTCTGCACGCGCTCGCTCACGGATACCAGCCACGTGGGCCACTGTAGCAAGTGTCACGTCGAAACGAGAGCAGTGCTCTTGCATTTCCTCGAGGTCACTGGCAAAGTGAGAGCAGTGCTCGCATACACGAGCACTGCACTGCTACAGGAGAGAACAAATGAATCATCACGTCATCATCGGTGCCGGCCCCGTCGGCTCAGGAGTCGCCGAATTGCTTGCTCAGCGCGGCACTCCGGTCACCGTTGTCACCCGCAGCGGCTCGGGAATCGCCCACTCATTGGTCACCAAGCTGAAGACCGACGCCACCGATGCTGACGCACTCGGCCGCGCCGCCGCTGGCGCCGCAGCGATCTACAACTGTGCCAACCCGCCGTACACCACGTGGGCAAGCGATTGGCCGCCGATTCATCGGGCGATGATGACCGCGGCAGAGCGCAGCGGTGCCGTGCTGGTGATGATGGACAACCTGTACGCCTTCGGCTCGGGCAGCGGTATGCCAATGCACGAGGGCGATGCAATGAATGCCACCGGCACCAAGGGAGCGATGCGCGCCCGTATGGCCCGCGAGCTGTTGGAGGCTCACGCTGTGGGCAGGCTGCGCGGCACGCTGGCGCGGGCGAGCGACTTCTATGGCCCGCAGGTGCTCGGCTCCGCATTCGGCGATCGGCTGGTACCCCGAGTGCTCATCGGCAAGAAGGTCAGCATGCTCGGTTCGCTGGACGTACCGCACAGCATCAGCTACATGGGCGATGTCGCCAACACATTGGTGACCATCGCCGAGGACGAGCGGGCCTGGGGCAAGCCATGGCACGTGCCCAACGCGCCGGCGCCGACACAACGCGAGGCAGTTCAGGCCTTTGCCAAGGCGGCAGGCACCACGGTGAAGGTGACCGCTGTTCCGAAGCTGGCGCTGAGCGCGTTGGGCCTGTTCGTGCCGATGATGCGTGAACTGAAGGAAACCTGGTACCAATTCGCCGAACCATGGGTCACCGACAGCACGCTCACCGAGCAGACGTTCGGCCTGACAGCCACTCCGCTTGAAGACGGTGCTGCGGCCACGGTGGCCTGGTGGCGCAATCAGCAGCTGGTCTCGAAGTGACCGGCCCCATGATTCCGACCCGTTCGCCACGCCGCCCTCTGCACGATCAAGACGATCGCTTGGAAGTCGTCGCCTCCGACCGGCACGCGTTCGTGCAGCTGCTACGGCGGAATGCCGTCGTCTTCCAGGTGGGCTTCGCACGCCCCAGGGCAAGCAGTTCCTGCGTCCTGTCACCGCTCTCACGTTGGTGCAGATTGCCGCCAGCGTGGCACTCCCGGTCATCGCCGTCGTGGTCGGCGCCGAAGAGTGGGCGCTCCCAACCGTCGCAGCCACGATCGGGCTCTTTCTGATCGGATTCGCTCGCCCGCTGGATGTGCGTGTGGTCGGCCACCTCGGGATCGAGGCCACCATCGTGCCTCTCGCGCTGCCGCTGTTGGCCAGTGGCGACACGCTCGTCGCACTCACGTCGGCCAACATGATGTCGGCACTGATGGTCTCCTCGATGTGCTGTACAAGAGTCGCCGTTCGCGACCAGACGTAGAGGAGGCCGTCCGACTTCACACAGCGTTCACACTTGAGCAACGGGGCTGAAATCGCACATCGGCAGCATGTCAGCGCCCCTTACCAAACACTTCGAAAAGGAACACCGTGGCTTACCAAGCTGAATACATCTGGATCGACGGCACTGAGCCGACTCCCCTGCTTCGCTCGAAGACCAAGATCCTTGCCGACGGCAAGACGCCGCCGATCTGGGGGTTCGACGGTTCCTCCACCAACCAGGCCACCGGCGACAAGAGCGACTGCGAACTGCAGCCCGTGTTCATCTGCCCAGACCCGATCCGCGGTGGCGACAACGTGCTGGTGCTCTGCGATGTGCACCTCGCCCAGGATGACAAACCGCACCCCACCAATACCCGGGTCACCTGCGCCAAGGCCGTCAAGAAGTACGCCAAGCACGAGATGATCTTCGGCATCGAGCAGGAGTACACCTTCCTGAAGCTCGACGGCTCGCCGCTCGGCTTTCCCGCCGGTGGCTACCCCGAGCCGCAGGGCAAATACTACTGCGGCGTCGGAGCCGGCCGCGTGGCCGCCCGCGAGATCATCGAAGAGCACACGCAGGCATGCATCGACGCCGGCCTGATGATCGAAGGCACCAACGCCGAAGTGATGCCCGGCCAGTGGGAGTTCCAGATCGGTGCCGCCGACGCCATCACCGTCAGCGACCACCTCACCGTTGCCCGCTGGCTGCTGCACCGTGTGGCCGAGGACTACGACGTGGTCGTCAGCTTCGCCGCCAAGCCCGAGAAGGGCGACTGGAACGGTGCCGGCGCGCACACCAAC
>JBBQMG010000102.1:0-15289 GCA_038328705.1 Acidimicrobiales bacterium
GGTGACATCGGCGGGGGCCGCACGCAGACCACCCCAGAAGCTGGCCCCGTGGGCGGCGAGGTGTGCCCGCAGCGCCTCGTGCAGCGGCCCCGATGGTGGCTCTATGGTCTCCCAGCTCTGCGCCAACACGGGAAGTTGGTCGGCGAAACACAGGCGAATACGGCCATCGTTGCCTCCCAACGCACCTGCCCCCACCCACACCAACTCGCCCGCCGTACACAGCTCGTCGAGATCCGCCGCCCGGTACGAGCGCAGGCGCGCCGGCAGTACTTCGCTCTCCAATGAGCTGGCGACCAGGGCCGCACCCTGCAACTGACCGAGCGCCTCGACCAACCCATCGAGCCCGCGGCGATCGCCGGGGATGCTGTGCCACCCCAACAGGAATCGCGCATACGCGTCCTGCTCGACCGGTTCGACCTCGCGGCGCAAGGCCGCCAGCGAACGCCGACGGAGCTGCCGCAAGACATCAACATCGCTGAACTCGCGACCGCTGCCGTTGGGCCGGAACTCGCCGCGTACGACACGGCCCTCGGCCTCCAACGCGGCGAGCGCACCCATCGCCCTCTCGACCGAAATGCCGAAGCGTGCTGCGAGGTCCTCCACCAGGAACGGCCCATTGGTGCGCGCGTACCGGCCGACCAAGCCTTCCAACGGATGCGGCACCGGCTCGGTGAACGCACGCGGCAAACCCAACGGCACGTTGCAACCCAGCGCATCGCGGTAACGAGCAGCGTCCTCGGCGGCGATGAATCGGTCGACCCGCGCCACCGACACTGTGATTGCCCGCCGATCGTGCAGCAACGAAGCCAGCCATGCCTCGCTGTCGTGACCTTCGCAGCGCAGGTCGATCTCGGCGGCGGACAGATCGCCGACCTTGCGCAACACATCGTGCAGTTCGTCGGCCGAGCGCGCCCGGCGTCCGTCGGCCAACAGCTGCAGTTCCAGCTCGATGTCGGCCAGAGCGCCAGGATCGAGCAGCTCGCGCAGCTCCTCGGCGCCCAGCAGATCGCGTAGCAGGTCGCGGTCCAACGACAGCGCCGCCGCCCGACGCTCGGCCAACGGACTGTCGCCCTCGTACATGAAGGCGGCGATCCAATTGAACAGCAGGCTTTGCGCGAACGGTGATGCCTTCGCCGTGTCGACGCTGACCACTCGGATCGCTCGACTGCGCAACTGACCCAACACCTCGCGCAGTGCCGGCAGATCGAACACGTCTTGCAGGCACTCGCGCGACGTCTCGAGCAGGATAGGGAACGTCGGATACTTCGAAGCCACCGCCAACAGATCGGCGGCCCGCTGACGCTGCTGCCACAGCGGAGTGCGCTGGCCCGGGCGGCGGCGCGGCAACAGCAGTGCGCGGGCGGAGCACTCGCGGAAGCGTGCCGAGAACAGCGACGTCTGCGGTAGTGAGGCCATCACCAACTCGTCGATGTCGTCGGGGTCGATGATGAGATCTTCCAACGGCAGCTCATCGGCGGCCTCCGGGAGGCGCAGCACGATTCCGTCGTCGGTGTACATCGTCTCCACCGGAATGCCGTAGCGCTCCATCAAGCGACGCTCGATGGCCATCGCCCACGGGGCATGCACTGGCACACCGAACGCGCTGAGGATGCAGACCCGCCAGTCGCCGATCTCGTCACGGAAGCGTTCGACCACGATCGTGCGATCATCGGGTACCACACCTGTCGCCTGTGCTTGCTCGTCGAGATACAGCAACACATTGTGTGCCGCCAGCGCGTCGAGCGAGTAGTCGGCCATCAACTGCGGCAACGCCGTCTCGGCAGTGGCGCTGCTGGTTGCCAACGCACGCGTCTCACGCTGGAACGCACCCAACGCCCTCCCCAGTTCCAACGGCCGACCAGGCCGGTCGCCGTGCCAGAACGGCATCTTGCCTGGCTGCCCCGGCGCAGGCGTGACAATGACGCGCTCGAACGTGATGTCCTCGATGCGCCACGTGCTGGCACCCAGCAGGAATGTCTCGCCCGGCCGGCTCTCGTAGACCATCTCCTCGTCGAGCTCACCGACGCGAGTGCCGTCTGGCAGGAAGACGCCGAACAGCCCACGGTCAGGGATGGTTCCGCCGCTCATGATTGCCAGCCGCTTGCTGCCATCGCGGGCACGTAGGGAACCCGCCACACGGTCCCACACCAAGCGCGGGCGCAGCTCGTTGAACTCTTCGCTGGGGTAGCGGCCCGACAGCAGATCGAGCACGTTGGCCAGCAGATCGTCGCTGAGCTCGGCGAAGCAGGCACACCCGCGCACCATGGTGGCCAACGACTCGACCGAGATGTCCGGGTGCATCGCCACGTGCGCCACGATCTGCTGCGCCAGCACATCGAGCGGGTTGCGCAGAAAGCGGCTGGATTCGATGAGCCCCTCACGCATGCGACGGACCACCACCGCCGCCTCCAGCAGGTCGCCACGATGCTTGGGGTACAACGTGCCCTTGCTGGGCTCGCCAACGCTGTGGCCCGCACGACCGATGCGCTGCAGCCCACGCGACACGGCGCCGGGCGACTCGACCTGAATCACGAGATCGACCGCACCCATGTCGATACCCAGTTCGAGGCTGCTGGTGGCGACGATGGCACGCAGCTCGCCACGCTTGAGCTGGTCTTCGATCATCACCCGTTGCTCGCGGGCCAACGAGCCGTGATGCGCCTTGACCAGCTCGCCTTCAATCCCCTCCTGCTCGGCCAATTCGTTGAGGCGCGCCGCAAGGCGCTCGGTGAGACGGCGGCCATTGCAGAAGATGATGGTGCTGCGGTGCGCCAATACCTGCTGCAAGATGCGCGGGTAGATGCTGGGCCAGATGCTGCTGCGCTGGCCCTGCATGGCCCGATCGGCGGGACCGCTGGCGATGGGGTCGATCATCTGGCCGAGCGCACCCATGTCTTCCACCGGCACGACCACGTCGACTTCCAACGGCTTGCGAATGCCAGCGTCGATGATGGCCACGGGCCGACGGCTGCGATCCGCCGCATGCCCGCCCAGAAAGTGCGCAATCTCCTCCAACGGGCGCTGCGTGGCACTGAGGCCAATGCGCTGCGGCGGCCGTGTGGTGATGGCCTCCAACCGCTCGAGACTGAGCATCAGGTGGGCGCCCCGTTTCGTCGTGGCCATGGCGTGGATCTCGTCGATGATGATGGTGTGGACGTTGACCAGCGTGCTACGGACCTCGCTGGTCAGCATCAGATAGAGGCTCTCGGGAGTCGTGATGAGTAGGTCGACGGGGCGTCGCGAGAGGGCCTGACGATCCTTGGCCGACGTGTCGCCCGTGCGCATGGCAACAGTCGGCTCCACGAATGGCACGCCCAGCCGTTCGGCGGCCAGGCGGATGCCCATCAGCGGCGAGCGCAGGTTCTTCTCCACGTCGAATGCCAGCGCCCGCAGCGGGGAGATGTACAACACCTGTGTGCGTGCCTTGGGGTCGAGCGGCAGCGCCGACGGCGTGACGAGCGTGTCGAGGCTGGACAGGAATGCGGTCAGCGTCTTACCGCTGCCGGTGGGTGCACACACCAGCGTGTGCTGCCCACTGCGAATGGCCGGCCACCCTTGAATCTGGGGCGGCGTGGGCGAGGGAAACGAAGCCGCGAACCACTCGCGCACCGCAGGCGAGAAGCCCTCCAGCACCGAGTGATCAGCCATGTGTGAAGGCTACGCCAGAGGTGTGACGAGGTTGCATGCCCCAGACCAACCCGTGCGAGTGCCACGCAGGCAGTCCGAGTGCCAGCGGCTATTCGAGTGGGTACTCGCATACCGGGGTGCGAGTGAACACTCGAATGGTCTCATGCCACTCGCATTGGTGCCCAGTCACTCGCACTGGTGAGGTGGCACTCGGAGCTTGCGCTTCGGTGGCCGCGGGACATCGCTCAACAGCGAGTCGTAGAGTTCTGCGATGCAGCGGTGGCAGACTCTCGCTCGGCGAGCCAACTGGTATCACGTCGCACCGTTGCTGCTGGTGGTCGCGGTCGCCGCCAGCATTGCCCCGCCGATCAACAACTCCAAGCGCGTCGTCGGTACGGCTGCCAGAACCACATCGGCGAACCCGCGCATCCCGATACCCCCCGTTTCGACGCCGACGGCAACCGCAACGCCGACGGCAACGGCAACGGCAACGGCAACGGCAACGGCAACGGCGACGGCAACGACCGTCGCCCTCGACACGACAATGCCGCCCACGACCGAACTCATCCCCGAGACCACGGTTCTCGCACCGGTCGCACCGCCATCCGAGCCGCCACAGGACGTCGCTCGCACGATTCCCACCGCCGCACCGGCGACGCCCCCTCCGGCCGCACCACCACCACAGTGGGCAGCGTCGGTCGTCACCACCTCCGCCGGCTACATCAGCACCTCGGTCGGATGCGCTAGCGGCACTGGCGCAGGCGCGCTCGATTCCTTCTTTGCCGCCCGCGTCGGTCCGCTGATGGGCGCCGACTACCAGCACGTCGTCGCACTCGGCGGCAACCGGTACGCCTGGTTCTTCCAGGATGCCTTCGTGGACCCGTCGGGCGCCGCAACACGGCTGGACCAGTCATTCTTCGCCCACAACCTGTTGCTGATCCAAGACGGCAAGTGCTTCACGATGTTGCACCGCGGGACCGCCGCCAAGCCCACGTCGTTCGAACCAGGAAACGGGGAGAGCCCGCTGAGCAAGTGGTTCTGGCCGATGGGCGCTGAGACCAGTGCCGGTCAGGTGAAAATGTTCTGGGCCGAGATGGCCAAGGACCCATACGAGCCTGGCCCGGGCGACGGCCTCGGCTGGCACCCTGCCCGGCTCTGGCTGGCGACGTACGACGCCAACACCATGAAGCGGGTGGCGTTCGACCCCGCACCCAACAGCAGCGTCAACCCGATGTACGGGTATGCAGTCGCCAACGACGGCGCCTACACATACCTTTTCGGCAACACCTTCGAGCAGAACCTGGTGCGCGAGGGCGGCTTCTTCGGTGGCCAGCATTCGGCGACGGCGATGTATCTCGGACGAGTGCCGCTGGGCCAACTCGCGGCCACGCCCGAGTACCGAACTGCCGGCGGCTGGTCGAACAATCCTGCCGATGCACGGCCCATCGTGCGCCGCTATTGGGCGGAAAACCCGATGCAGCCGCGCTTCATCGATGGGCAGTGGGTGGCGGCGACCAAGGTGGATGGCTACTGGGGCGAGCAACTGGCCATCGACGTGGCCAACCATCCGTGGGGGCCGTGGACCACCACCGAGTACCGCGGCCTGTCACCTCGCGGCGGCGACGGCTCGATGAACACCTACCACGCCCACCTGCTGCCGTATCGGTCCGGTGGCGGCTCGCTCATTGTGACCGTCTCGCAGAACGCGCGCCAGATGACCGCCGACGCATTTCCGCACCCGGAGCGCTACCGACTGACGGTGTTCACCAGCAACTGGGCCACACCTCCGACTGAACCACCCCCGACAACGACGACGACTTCGGCGACCACCAGCACCACGCTTCCGGTGAGCACGACTACTTCTGCATCGACGATTCCTTCAGCATCAACGACAACCGTTCCGACTACGACAACGATTCCGACTACGACAACCGTTCCGACAACGACAACGACTCCGACAACGACCACGACAAGTTCCACAACCACGACGTCCTCACCCACCACAACGTCGACGAGCAGCACTTCCACGACGACGACGCCCCCCTGACGACGCACGTCACGACTACTCGTTGCCGAAATGGTCGTGTGTGCGCTTGTGCGCCGCCAGACTCAGTAGTCCTCATGAGCGACCGTGTCCAACTCCGTCCGTGGCAGCGCGCCGCGTTCGACAAGTTCGCCGCCAGCGAGCACTCCGACTTTCTGGCCGTCGCCACGCCAGGCGCCGGCAAGACCACCTTCGCCCTCGCCTGTGCTCGATGGGCGTTGGCGCAGGAGCGGCGGCGCATCGTTGTCGTGGCCCCTACCACCCACTTGAAGACACAGTGGGTGCAGGCGGCGCACCGTATGGGCCTGCATCTCGACCACACGTGGTCACCTGCCGACGGAATGGCGCGAGACGTGCACGGCATCGTCACCACCTACCAACAGGTCAGCACGGCTGACACGGCGAAGAAGCTACGCGGCCTCTCCAACGATGCGTTCGTGATCCTCGACGAAGTACACCACGCCGGCGATGAACGGGCCTGGGGCGACGGTGTGCGCACCGCCTTCGAGCTTGCCAATCGCCGCCTCAGCCTCAGCGGCACCCCCTTCCGCAGCGACACCGCCAGCATCCCCTTCGTGCGCTACGAGGAGACCGGGGTCGGCGGCGAGGCCCAGCCCGACTTCACCTATGGCTACGCCGATGCACTACGTGACGGCGGCGTCGTGCGGCCCGTCTACTTCCCGCGCTTCGACGGGTTGATGGAATGGAGTGCACCCGACGGCAGCATCGTCAGCGCCAACTTCCACGACGAACTGGACCGCACCGGTTCTTCGCATCGCCTGCGTGCCGCGCTCAGCCTCGAAGGTGACTGGCTTGCCGCCGTCATGGGTCAGGCCCACACGCGGCTGATGGAGATCCGCCGCACCCAACCTGACGCGGGCGCGCTGGCGATCTGCATGGACCAGGAGCACGCACGCGACATCGTGCGCTTCATTCGCACGCGTTTCCAGGTGGAAGCCGAAGTCGTGGTCAGCGACGACCCCGACGCCAGCGGCAAGATTTCCGCCTTCGCCACCAGCACACGCCCATGGTTGGTCGCCGTGCGCATGGTCAGTGAGGGCGTCGACATTCCACGTCTGCGCGTTGGTGTCTACGCCAGCACGGTGGTGACCGAGCTGTTCTTTCGCCAAGCCGTCGGCCGGTTCGTGCGCTGGACCCGCGGGCTCACCAGCCAGAAGGCGTACGTCTATCTTCCCGACGACCCACGCCTGCGACAGCACGCCTTCCAGATCGCCGAAGCGCGTCGGCACGTACTGAAGCCACCCGCCAGCAACGACGACGAGTTCACGCAGGCCGATCTGGACAGGGAGGCCAAGCAAGAACTGGACATGATGCCCGAGCAGCTCTCGCTGTTCAGTGTGCTGTCGTCCACCGCGACGGGGATGAGCGTGCACGCCTTCACCGAGGCCGGGCTCACCATGTTCGACGACGAACCCGAGATTCCCGAGCCTGACGCCGCCAGCGTGGCCGACGACGCCATCGAACTGCCGGAGATCCCGACCGACGCCGGTTTTCCGCTGACGGGCGCCAAGAGCATCGCCGAGCGCAAGGAAGAGCTCCGCATACAGAACATGGACCTGGCAAAGCGACTCGTCGACAACACTGGATTCGGCCATGCAAAGGTTCAAGTCGAGCTGAACCGCCTGGTTGGCATCATGTCGGTGGGCAGTGCCACCAACAGCGAGTTGGAACGACGCCTGCGCTACGGCGAGGCATGGCTCAAGCGGCGGTAACAGCACGAACCAACTCGGCGCACGGCAGGACAGGTCTCGCCCGTCCCGCTAGCCTGATGACATGCCTGCAATCGGAGAGCACCACCCTGCCTTCGAGGAATACTGCGAGTGCATTTTCGAGCTCGACGAAGACGACGTTGCCGTCATCCAAGCCCGTATCGCCGAGCGTTTGCAGGTCAGTCGTCCGGCTGTCAGCGAGATGATTCGCCGGTTGGAAACCGAAGGTCTCATCACCACCGACGGCGCCATTCGCCTCACGACCGCGGGCCAAGTGCTTGCGCAACGCGTGGTGCGCCGGCATCGGCTGGCTGAGCGCTTCCTCACCGACATGCTGGGCCTCTCCTGGGCCGATGCCCACCATGAAGCCGGCAAGTGGGAACACGTCATGAGCCTCGCCGTCGAAGACGCGATGGACCGTGTGCTGGGCAACCCCACTACGTGCCCTCACGGCAACCCCATCCCCGGATCGCTGTACGACGCCCCCTCAATGGTGCCGCTGTCGGACATTCCAGTTGGCGATTCATTCACTGTCGTGCGTATCCCGGAAGAGCTGGAGTTCGCCCCCGGCGTGCTCGACTTTCTGGAGGAAGCCAGCATCCTGCCGGGCCACACAGGCGTGCTCACCGGCACCGCACCCGACGGCACCGTCACCATCCTGATCGACGGCCACGCCGTTGGCGTTGGCTCTTTCGCCAGTAGCCGCATCCTCGTCGCCTTCTGAACCGCCTCACCATGCGAACGCCCTTTCTCCTCGCTGCCTGTTCCCTGCTGGTCGTCACTGCGTGCAGCCCCACCACCTACGACTCGTCCGCCGAGACGGTGCCGCCCGCCGAGGTCACCACCACCACGCTGCCATCGGGCACTGCCGCCGAGCTGTTGCCGCTGATGCTGGCCGAGGTGCAAGGCCTGCCGCTGAAGGTCATGAACGCCAAGGGCGACGGCTCGGCGGCCACACGAATCGAACAACTGTGGGCCGCCGTACAACCCGAGGTCGAAGCCAACCGCCCCGAGCTGGTGGAGGACTTCGAGTTCGTGGTGCGCCGTAGCCGAGCTGCCGCCGACCGCAACCGCCCGGCCGACGCCGACCGCGCGTTCAAGAACCTGACAACCCTCGTAGAGGCGTATCTGGGCTGACGGGTGCCGCAGACTAGAGCATTGCTGCGGGCAGCGGCTTGGAGTGCACGATCGACAGTCGCTTGGTGCTGCGGGTAAGTGCCACATAGAGCGCACGCAGGCCTTGCTGCTCGCCGGCAACGATGTCGGCAGGCTCGACCACGACCACGCCATCGAGCTCGAGGCCCTTGACGACGCTGACCGGCACAACGGTGATGCCCATCTCCAACCCGGAGCGGGTGGCCTTACCGTGCTCGATTCCGGCGGCCGCCAGCGCATTCGACACGGCCTCGAACATCGCATCAGGCACGACGACGGCGATGTTGCCTTCGCCGACGTCGGCATCGAGATCCTTCGTGGCCGCCACCACTGAGGTCAGCAGTTCGCTGGCGGCGACGTGCGAGAACTCGGGGTGCTCGTCGCCGGCACGAACGCTGGTGGGTGCACGCAGCGACGGCGTGGCCGCCATCATCACCTTGTTGGCCAGCTCCATGATCTGCGCCGGAATGCGGTAGCCGACGCTGAGGCCGATGACTCGCGAACCGCGAGTGACGGGCAGGTGCTCGAGGATGTCGTCCCAGTCGTTGGGCGCCAACGCGCCGGTGGCCTGGGCGATGTCGCCCACTACCGTCATGCTGCCGTTCAGCGAACGCCGCGAGACCATACGCAATTGCATGGGGGTGAGGTCCTGCACTTCGTCGACCACGATGTGGCCGTAGGTGCGGATCTCGTCGGCCTCATCGGGCTTGAGCGTGCCCTTCGCCGGCCGTGCGCCCAGGTAGCTGCGTGCTTCATCGAGGATCGAGACGTCGTGTTCGGTCCAGCGCACATCGGCCACGTCGGCCTTGCGTTCGCGGTAGAGGGACAGATATTCAGCCTCGGTGAGGTGCTTCGAGCCGGCCAGCTTGAGCAGCGCCTTGCTGCCGTACAGATCGTGCAGTAGCTGTGCCGGCGAGAGTACCGGCCACATCCGCTCGAGCGCCGCGCGTACCTCGGGAAGGTGGCGAACGGCTTCCTTCACCTGTGCGACGGTGGTTTCCTCGTCGTGCCAGCCAGCGGTCATCGCGGCCCACACTTCGCCTTCCACCCAGCGCCGGGCGGAGTTGTGCTTGCGGAAACGACGCTGCGCCGCCCGCACGATGCGGGCCGACTCCTCGGCGCGCAGACGCACGTAACCGGTACGGAACGGCACCTTCAGGTCGTCGCGCAACGGACGCTCACGATCGGTGACTGCCTTGTCGATGACCAGGCTGATACGCAGGTCGCCCTTCACACGTGCGGCCAAATGGTTGTCGGGAGGGTCGATGGCGTAGCGAGCCCACTGCACATCGTTTACCAGATCGGCCAAGACAACCTGCTCGACGCCCGCTTCACCCAGCGACGGCAGCACACGCTCGATGTAGCGCAGGAACACGCGGTTGGGGCCGATGACCAAAACACCCTGATCTTCCAGCGGGAACCGGTAGGTGTAGAGCAAGTAGGCGGCGCGGTGCAGTGCCACCACCGTCTTGCCGGTGCCAGGCCCGCCCTGCACGACCAGTACGCCGGTCTGTGGGCTACGAATGATTTCGTCCTGCTCACCTTGAATGGTGGCAACGATGTCGCCCAGCTGACCGGTACGGCCACGCTCGAGCGCCGCCAGCAGAGTGCTGTAGCCACGAATTCCATCGGCCCGGTCGGCGGTGTGTGTGCCGGTAATCGCTAGGTCGCCGTCCTCGGCGCCGATACCCAGGTGACCCTCGCCGAACAGTTCGTCTTCCAAGCCCAGCAACTGACGGCCGTGCACGTGGAAGTGGCGACGGCGAACCAGGCCCAACGGGTCGCGGCCCGTTGCGCGGTAGAACGGCTCGGCGACCGGTGCCCGCCAGTCGACCACGACCGGGTCACTGTTCTCGTCGGCCACGGCCAGGCGGCCGATGTGGAAGCTTTCGACACCGTTCACACCATCATCGGCGTCCAGTTCACCCGTGCGGTCAATGCGGCCGAAGACGAGGGCGGCATCGCCGAGATCGAGCTGAGTGAGCCGGTTGAAGACAGCTTCGTCGAAAACGTCGCGCTCGTAGCGCGCCTGGAAGGTTCCGCCCAAGGTGCCCTCATGGAGCCCCCGCAACTTCCACGCGTCGACTTTGCTCTGCTCGAGGCAGTGATAGGCGTGATCGATGAACGCCTGCTCAGTAGCGAGATCGGGGTGATGTTGCGACATGGGTGTGTGTGGTTCTGGCGCCCGGCCCGGCCGGAAACGTGGTCTCGAACTCTATCGCCAGCAGGTCACGCCCCAACCGCGCCCGACCGGGTGAACGTCCCGACCAACGGCAGCACCCGGTCAGGCGGTGGTGGCGATGCCCCCGTCGACCGCGATCACAGAACCGGTGACGTACGACCCGGCGCGGCTGGCGAGGAACACGGTGACGCCGGCCATGTCGTCGGGCCGGCCGATGCGACCGAGCGGCGACGACTTCGCGATCGAGTCGCCGAACGCCTGCAGCGTGGCGGCCATCATCTTGCTCTCGAACGGGCCAGGAGCGACTGCGTTGACCGTGATGTGCTGCGGCCCCAACTTCTTCGCAAGCGCACGGGTGAGGTGATGCACCCCTGCCTTGCTCGCGGCATAGCTGTACGTGTCCATCGGGTTCACATGCAGCCCGTCGATCGAGCCGATGTTGATGACCCGACCGGGGTCGTCCATGGTGGCGCCGGCGCGCAGGTTGGGCAGCAGCCGCTGGGTGAGGAAGAACACACCCTTCACGTTGGTGTCCATCACCTTGTCCCATGCGTGCTCGCTGAAATCGTCCAGCGGCATACCCCACGTAGCGCCTGCGTTGTTGACGAGAGTGTTCAGCGTCGGGAAGTGGGCGGCCACCTCGCTCGCCAGGTGTTCGACACCTTCCAACGTGCTCACGTCGGCACGAATCGCGTGCACGTCACCAAACTCCGAAAGCGCCAACCGAGCCTCGTCCAACTCGTGCTGCTTGCGCGAACTGATCACCACGCTGGCCCCAGCATCGAGCAGACCGCGAGCAATCATGGCGCCGATCCCGCGGCTGCCACCGGTGACCACGGCGGTCTTGCCAGCGAGCGAGAAGAGCGATGAATGGGAGTGGTCGTCGGTTGCCATTCCGCGATCCTGCTACACGACCGACAGGCGCAACAGCACCGGACCGAGGAACTCGTCCATCACCCGCAGCGCTCCCGCCGGGGTGAGGTGCAGCCCGTCGTCGCGCATGGCCGGGTCGATATCGGCACCGGTGGCCACGAACCACTCATCGAGCCGAACAACCTGCACCACAGTCGGGTTCTCATGTTCCACCGTGTCCAACGCTGTCAAGAGGCCGACCCACGCATCGGCGCTGTAGTTGGTGTCGGATTCCCAGCCCAGCCAGAACTCGGCCGGCGCAGGAGGCAACACCCACGCGATGTGGCGGACGCCGGCGGCGATGAGGGTGGCCGCCACGGCCCGGTAGTCAGCAAGCATCCGCTGCGCATAGCGAGCGTCGGTCCAGGCCAGCATGCCCTCGTCCCCAGACCACTGCCGCATCGTCACATCCGGGATGGTGATCATGATCAACGCCGTGTCGGGGAGCTGTGTCGTCAGGAGTTCTGGCAAGGTCGTACCAAGCGCGTAATTGCATCCTTTGGTGAAGAAGTCGTTGATGTCACCGGCCATGACTGTGGCCATGATCAAGCCGCAGCCCGACTTCGCGACGGAGCCAACAGTGCGGTTGGTCGCCTGTGTCGCCCACACGTCGAGGCCGTCCGCAAGGGCGACCGCCGTCGAGTCGCCGATCAGGACCAGGTTGACCGGGCCTGCCGGCAGGGTCGTGGTGGTCGTGCTCGTTGATGTGGTCGAGTCGCCCGAGCGTGCCGGTGGCGGCGCAGAAACCACGGTCGTGGTGGTCACCACCGGTACGGCGACCACCCGACGGCGGGCAGGTTCTGCCGGGACCACGAGCAGCGCCAGCGCGACGACCAGCGCCGATACCGGCACTGCCAACGACAGCGCGAGGCGTGGGCGGCGACGGCTGAGGCGAACCGGCCGCTCCACCAACCAGTACGACGCCACCGCGACAAGCAAGGTGATGGCGATTCGAACAAGGAACAGCGGCCAGCCGCGAAGGTTCAAGGACCTACCGGTTGCCAGTACGAACACCGGCCAGTGAAACACGTACACGCCGTAGCTGATTCGCCCCAACCAGACGAGCGGGCCAAGCGAGAAGACCGTGCGCAGCGGCCCCGGTGCCTGCAGCCCCATGATCAGCGCGGCCGACGCGAAGCTGAAGACTCCGAACCAGCCCCCGTACGCGGGGCCGCCCCGAGTTGGCCACTCCACCGCCGTCCACAGGACCACGCCGAGCCCCACCACGCCAATTGCACCCAACCAGCGCGACCGCTGATGCCACAGCAGACAACCCCCTGCGAGTGCCGCCCCGACCAGGATCTCGCCGAGACGAGCAGGCGTCGCCCAATACGCCGCGTCGGGGCCCCAGTGCACCGCAATGACTCGAGCCGCCACCACACCCGCGACCGCCAGCAGCGCCAGGTTGACGAACAGCCGACCTCGGCCCTTCGACACGCGAAGCAGCAACAGGAAGGCGAACGGCCACACCCAGTAGAACTGCTCCTCCACCGCCAACGACCAATAGTGGTCGACCGGGCTGGAGACGCCCGCGGAACGGCTGAGCAGATCCGCATACGAGCCCGAACCGTTGAGCGCATTCCAGTTCGCCACCTGCAGAGCAGAGGCGATCACATCGCGCCGAAGGTGCGGCACTGTTTCGAACTCGCCGGCCCATGCCAGCAACGAGATGGCAACCAGACACAGCAAGCTGGCGGGCAGCAGCCGCTTCACCCGGCGCACGACGAACGCCGGCCACGACACGGAACCCGTGCGCTGGTGCTCGAGAATCAGCAAGGACGTGATGAGAAATCCGGAGAGGGTGAAGAACACCGACACGCCGACGTAGCCGCCGGCCATCCAGGTGAACCCGCCGTGGAAGAACAGCACGAGCGTGACCGCCACCCCGCGCAG
Organism: Acidimicrobiales bacterium; assembly: GCA_038328705.1. Lineage (GTDB taxonomy): Bacteria > Actinomycetota > Acidimicrobiia > Acidimicrobiales > Ilumatobacteraceae > UBA668. Next base: position 13,544 of record JBBQMG010000102.1, read on the forward strand.
ACCGTCGAGCGCAGGCTGATAGCCGAACTGGTCACCGGGCACCGAGGGTTGATGCACAGGACGCAACACGGGCCGAGACGGTAACGTGCCCAGGCGATGGCGTCTACCCCCTTCCTCGACGCGGCGTACGGCCGCCCGGCGGCGCATACCCCGGTGTGGTTCATGCGCCAGGCCGGCCGCAGCCTGCCCGAGTACCGCGCGCTACGCGGTGAGGGCAGCATTCTCGACGCGATCAAGGTGCCCGAGCTGGCCACCGAGCTCACGTTGCAGCCGGTCACCCGTTACGGCGTCGACGCCGCTGTGCTCTACAGCGACATCGTCGTGCCTGCCCATGCAGTCGGGTTCGGCATCGACGTGGCGCCAGGCACCGGCCCTGTGTGCAACGCCCCGTTCCGCAGCGCCGACGACTTGACGCGGCTGCGCGAATTCGAACCGGAAGCCGATACGCCCTACGTGCTGGAAACGGTCCGCCAGATGGTGGCCGCACTGCCCGCAGAGGTGCCGCTGCTGGCATTCGCCGGCGCTCCGTTCACCGTGGCCAGCTACCTCGTCGAAGGTCGACCGAGCCGCACCTACGAGCACACCAAGCAGCTGATGCACACCGACCCGGTGTTGTGGCATTCCCTGATGGGCCGGCTGGTGCAGCACTCGGTCGCATCGATCAGTAGCCAGTTGAGCAACGGGGCTCGCGCCTTTCAGCTCTTCGATTCGTGGGCCGGGGCTCTCAGCGCACTCGACTACGAACGGTTCGTGCTTCCGCACTCGCGCGCCGTTTTCCGTCAGCTGAAGGCGCTGCACCCCGATGCGCCCGGCATTCACTTCGGCATCGGCTGCGACCACCTTCTCGAGCAGATGCTTGCTGCCGGCGCGTCGATCATCGGCCTGGATTGGCGCACGTCCATTCTCGCGGCCCGCGTCCGTATGGGACCGCAATTGGTCGTACAGGGCAATCTCGACCCTGCCCTCGTACTCGCGGGTACCGAGGTCGCGCTGGAGGGCACCGAGGCTGTGCTGGCCGACAACCGACTGGCAGACGGCACACAGCATCCCGGCCACATCTTCAATCTCGGCCATGGTGTGCAACCCAACACCGACCCTGATGTCCTGGCCGCCGTCGCCGATAAAGTGCACGAATCGACGCAGCGATGAACGTCGCACGACGATGAGCACCATGGATACTGGCAACAAGATCGCGGTGCTGCTGATGGCCTACGGCACTCCGCGCACTCGTGAAGAAATCGAGCCGTACTACACCGACATTCGTCGCGGTCGTGCGCCTACCCCCGAACAGCTCGCCGACCTGACGGCGCGCTACGAGGCGCTCGGTGGCACCAGTCCGCTTGCCGCTCGCACCGAAGCACAGCGTGCTGGCCTGCAACTCGCCCTCGACGACGCCGCTCGCGGCCGCTACCACGTCGTTCTCGGTCTGAAGCACGCCGAGCCAAAAGTGGAAGCCGCTGTCGACCAGCTGGCAGCCGAGGGTTTCCAGCAGATCGTGGGGCTCGTCCTGGCGCCCCACTACTCAGCCTTCTCCATCGGCCAGTACCTCGACCGCGCCACCACCGCCGCGGAGCCACACGGCATCGCTGTGCGCGGCATCGAAAGCTGGGCAACGGAGCCGGCGTTCGTGAAGTTCGTAGCCGACGACATGCGCGCCAAACTGTCCACACTTCCTGCCGACAGCAAGGTCCTGTTCACCGCTCACTCGTTGCCGCAGCGCATCATCGCTGCCGGCGACCGCTACCC
>JBBQMG010000103.1:0-15220 GCA_038328705.1 Acidimicrobiales bacterium
GGTACCGACGTCTACTTCTGTGTGCCGCACGGTCCGATGTGGAGACCGTGCGAGGGCTCTGTCGAATGACAACGCCCTCGCACGGTCTCCACATCGGACCGTTCGAGGGCGTTGTCATTCGACAGAGCACGAAGATTCCCAAGGGGCACGTCGTGACAAGGGGTGATGGCATCCGGATAGCTAGCGCCGCGCGGCTGGCGTTCGACCTCGCAGTAGACCTGACTGCCTTGAACCATCGATCAGTCGTCGAGCAACTCCTCAACGACGGCAAATGCTCAATGTCGACGTTGAGCGCCGTCGGGCGGGCACTTGCCCATCCCGCTCGCCCAGGATCGCAGCGCTTCATCGCAACCTTGCTGTCACGGTCGGGTCGGCCGGCTGATTCACACCCAGAGGTTGAAGTCGGCGAAGGACTTCGCGCTCGGGGTGTCCCGGTCGTGGCCCAGGTCGAGCCGCTGCTGCTTCCCGGTGGTCGCCGGATCACGCTCGACCTTGCGGTGCCAGCGGTTCGATGGGGAGTGGAAATCGATGTGCACCCGGACCACCTGTTCCTCGACGGGACGACACGCGACAAGCGACGAGACCGACAATGCCATCGGGTTGGATGGCAGGTGGAACGAGTGACGGACCTGGACCTCATCGACATCAACGCGATCTGTGACGAGCTGGCGGACCTGTACCAGGTGCGTTCGGCTGCTGCGGCCTGACCGCCATTGGAGTGGGTACTCGCACCCCGGGGTGCGAGTACCCACTCGGTTGGCCATGTTGCACTCACACTGACCGTCTGCCACTCGCAGTGGGCGCGTGGCACTCGCACCCTGGGGGGTCAGGGTGTGGTTGGGTAGGGGGGTGGGCGGCGAAAGAACTTGCGGTGCCAACGGCTGGGGGTGAACAGCACTGCGCGCGGTTCGTCCTCGAACATCCAGCGCACGAAGTGATGGCGCGTCCAGCCGGTGAGACTGACCAGTCGAATCGCGCCACGCGCCAGCAGCGGCCGTGCGATCCAAGCGTTGAGCACCTGCGACATGCGGTGATCGGCGAACAGATGATGGTGGATCGCTGCCTCGTACGCGTCGCACACGCGCTCGGGGGCAAGGGCGCCGCCGGCGACGATGGCCTCCGCCGCGAGACGGCCGGTGAGCACGGCCTGGCCGATGCCCTCCCCGGTCATCACGTCGGTCACACGAGCGGCGTCGCCGACGAACAACACGCGACCGCTCGAGAGCACTGCCTTGTCCACGCCAGCGGGAATCGGCCAGGCCGTGACGCGATCCTCCAACACCACGTCGGGCCCGAGCGCAGCGCGAATGTGGGGCCGATCAATGAGGCCCGCCCAGTCGGCGTTCATGGCCTTGCCGGTGCGCTGGCCGTCGCGCAACACGCCGAAGCCCAGGTTCACACGACCATCGGGCAGAGGGAAGCTCCACGCATAACCCGGCAGGAAGTCGGGCTCGAACCAGACGTACAGCCGATGGGCGGCAGGCCCGGTCACGCCGGCTGCGTACTGACGGAACGCGTGCCACTCGCCGAGGTAGCCGGACTCGGTCAAGCCAAGCAACTTGCGCGCGGGCGACCACATCCCGTCGGCGGCAATCACGTAGCGAGCGATCACCGTGCCCAGGCCCGCGACCTCTGCCGAAACATGATCGGGCAGCACGCGAAGGTCGGTGAGCGCGTGGCCCTCGCGGACATCGGCGCCGGCATCGGCGGCGAGGCGAAGCAACGCAGCGTCGAGCTCGCGGCGTGGTGCGGTGGCCGCGAAGATTCCACCTGTCGGCATCTCCAGGCAGATCTCGCGACCCGACGGCGAACGCAGCCACGCCGCCGACACCGTCCGCCAGTTGGGGACATGCTCGGGCAGCAAGCCCAGCGGCTCGAGTTCGCGCAGTGCAAGTGTGGTCAGCCCGTCGCCACAGCACTTGTCTCGCGGGAAGGTTGCCTTGTCGACGACGACGACCGAGCGGCCCGCACGGCGCAGGCAGATCGCGGCTGCGGCCCCTGCAGGGCCTGCGCCAACCACGAGTACGTCAACGGGAGCGAGGGAATCGACCACCCTTGCGAGGCTACGGCCCAGTTGGCGTTTAGTCAGCCGCCGTTGCAGCGTGTAGGAGCACGGACGCGTCGAGTCCGCTGCGATCGGTGCGATTGCGCAGCTCTGCCCGGCCGCCGCTGAGCGCCGCGAGGTGTTGCACAATGGCGAGTCCGATGCCCGAACCACCGTGTGGCGCATCTGGCGCACGCCAGAATCGGTCGAATGCATAGGCCAAGTGCTCCGGTCGCATTCCCGGCCCTTCGTCGATGACGTGAACGCCGATGTGGTCATACTGCCGAACGGCGGTGATGGTGACTGTGTCGCCATCCGCCGCGGCCCCGAGTGCATTGTCGACGAAGTTGTCGATGATCTGTTCCAGCGCATTAGCGGCGGCCGTTGCAACTAGGCCATCGACGGTTGCAACGAGGAGCCGGATGCCGCGCTCCTCAGCGAGCGGTCCCCACACGTCGGCGCGTTCCTGCACCATCGCCGACACGTCGACTCGGACGAGGACCTGCGCGGTGCCATCGATGCGAGCGATCATCAGCAGGCCTTCCACCACTCGTTGCAGCCGCTCGGCCTCAGCGCTGGCCGCGTCCAGGCGCTCGCGTGCACCATCAGGGTCATCGTCGATCATCGAGCCCGCGCGTTCCAATTGCAGTCGTAGGGCCGTCAGCGGTGTGCGGAGTTGATGCGACGCGTCCCCTGCGAAAGATCGTTGCTTCTCGACCAACCCGGAGATGCGCTCGGTCATCGAGTTGAACGAGCGAGCAAGGCTGCGGATCTCCTTCGGCCCTTGGCGGTCGTCGGCGCGTTCGGCGAAGTCGCCAGTTGCGAAGGCTTCGGTGTTGCGTTGCAGCCGGCGCAATGGCGAGGTGATCCCGCTCGACATGAACAGCGCAGCAAGAACCGCCCCCACCAGCGAGATGCCGAACACGAGGAGCAGGCCTTGCGCCTGCTCGGCGGCCTTTTGGTCGATGACCTTGGCCGGGAACGTGATACGCACGGCCCCTTCGACACTCGAGCCGGAGAGGACCGGGACAGCGACATAGAGCAAGCGTTCGCCAGCGGTGTCAGAGTTGCGCTCGCCCGTGGTCGCGTTTCGGCGCAGCGCCTCGGCGATCTCCGGACGATTCGTGAAGTCCTCACCAGGCTCGTCGCGCCGATCGCTCGAAACCACCACCTGACCGGCGGCGTTGAGAATGACGACCCGCCCTCCGGCTGTTGCTTGGTACTGGTCCACCGTTGCCTGGAGGTTGACGACCGTGCCTCCATTGCTCTCGCCGGCGAGGAAGTTCTCAGATGCCCCCGCAAGGATGAACGCATCGCGCTGGAGGTCTGCGCGCAGCCGCTCGCTCTCCACCCGCCGGAGATAGGTGGCCAGTGGCACATCTTGCGCCACCAGCACCATCGTCAAGAGCCCGCAGAATGCGAGCAACAGCCGCCACTTCATGACTGCCTACCCTTGGCGACGCAGGACGGTTTGCTCATGCGGGTGACTCGAGCCGGAAGCCGACGCCGCGGACCGCCTGGATCCAGTCGTGGTTGCCGAGCTTCTTGCGCAATGAGGCCACATGGGCATCGACCGTCTTTGTCGGGCCGTACCAGTGAGCGTCCCACACGTTCTCGAGAATGTCGGTCCGAGTGAGCACCGCGCCTGTGGCCGTGGCGAGGAAGGCGAGCAGGTCGAATTCCTTGGCCGTCAGCAAGATCTCCTCAGTACCGAGATACACCCTCCGTGTGCGACGGTCCAACGACAACTCCCCGATGCGTTGCGTCGAGCCTGCGTCGTCGGGGGCGCCGGTATCGGGAGGCGCATCGACGGTGCGCCGGCCGACGGCGCGCACGCGTGCCACCAGCTCACGAAAGCTGAACGGCTTGGTCACATAATCGTCAGCACCGAGCTCCAGCCCGAGTACGCGATCGAACTCCTCGGCACGTGCGGTGAGCATGATGATAGGGGTGGTGGCACGTGCCCGCAGCTGCCGGAACACCTCGCGCCCATCCATATCGGGCAAGCCGAGGTCGAGCAGGACCATGTCGTAGTCCGTGGCCGCAAGTGCGGCGATGCCGGTGGAGACGTGTTCGACGGCGAAACCCTCCGCTGTCAAACCATCGACCACTGACGCAGCTATGGACCGGTCGTCCTCGACGAGCAGGATCTTCACGCTCTCATTGTGACGCGCATCGCGGTCGTCGCAGCACGACCGCGCTCTCATAAGCGTCGATTTGGACGAATCTTGGACGTCGCTGGGACAGGTGGCGCACGGGGTCGTCATACGATGTTCTCGTGAAAGTTCGTCTTGCGGCTGTGTTATCCCTCTCCGGCGTGCTCATCGCCGGCTCTGCCGCTGCGTTGGTGAACACCCAGGTTCTCAACCACAACGGCAACTATGGCGCAGCGGCGAACGTGCACATAGCAGGCACCACCTCGCCCGGAGTCACCTCGCCCTCGGCTGCCCTGCCGTTGGCAACCACACCGCCTGAGAATGCAGTGCTGCCTCCCGACCCGGCAATTGCCCCAGCGACTTTGCCGCATGCGAGCACACAGGCTGTCTACCAAGTCGGTGATGCGGGCATGGTCACCCTCGACACTGCCAACAACGCGCTGACCGTCGTGTTGGCTGCTCCCAACAGCAACTGGACGTTGCGCGAGGCCACGAGCGAAGATTCGACCAACATCGAGGTGAAGTTCGAGTCGCCGACCGAGCGGGTCGAGTTCCATGCCACCCTGTTGTTCGGCGTCGTCGGCACCTCGATCGAAACGAAGAGCCTGGTGCCGGCGGGTGGCGGCGCCGGCAATGCCCCTGCGACAACTGCGAGCAGCGGAACCGTCGAGAACCAACACCGGGATGACCACAGCGACGACCACGTGGACGGCCATGGGGACGGCCATGGGGACGACCACGAGAACGACCACGAGGACGACTGAGAAGTCCGGTGCGCGCTGTCTGAGTGACGGTTGCCCCTCCTTGAGAGTTCGAAGAGTTTCCCCAGAAACAGCGACAGCTTCCCTTGACGAAGTCTTGGATGTCCGTTGGATCGGAGCGGGCGTTCCCTTGGGAGGGCCCGTAGTTGAATGTTGTCCGTCGGGTCGGACCTAGACGGAGGAGCAGCAATGTCGAATCGAGCAAGGATCATCGGGCTGGCATTTGCCGGCGTCGCAGGAACCAGTGGTGCGGCGTTCGCCGGAGTGAATGTTCACGACCAATCGAGCGCACAGCCCCAACTCGTCGCCGCCGAAACGACGGCGGCCGGCACCATGCCGGTGGCGGCCGACGGCACGATCACCTATCAAGTCGGCGCAGCCGGCACGGTGGCCATCACCCGCACCGCAGGTTCACTCAGCGTGAGCAGTGCAGTCCCCGGGGCTGGCTGGTCTGTCGTCAGTACCTCTGGCCCGGGCGGGCATGTCGAGGTGAAGTTCACGGACACGATGCAGCTGGTCACCTTCAGCGCCGACGCCGTTGGGGATGACATCGCCGTTGCCGTCGCCAATGTGGCGGCTCCGGGCGCCCCGAGCACGACGGCCCTCGCCGCTCCCATCGAAGTTCGAATCGTCGAGACGTCCGGTGATGACGGCATCACACCGGCGCCGGAGGCCGCAACCCCGGCACCTACCATGCCGCCCGCAACCATGCCGTCCGCAACCATGCCGCCCGCAACCATGACGGCTCCGACAGCTGTCCAGCCCCCGGCGGCCACCACCACTGCGCCGTCATCTGGTGAAGAAGATGACCATTACGAAGATGGCGACCACCACGAAGATGACCACCACGGAGACGACCATGAAGAGGAGGGCGACGATGACTGACCAGGACCAAGCAGCACGAATTGCCGCCATGAGGGCCCGTCGTGGCCAGGCACCGATCAACCTTCCCATCACCCGCACGCAGCCGGTGCCCGCCATGCACGAGCCATGGGCACCGCCGTCGCCCGACGGAATCTCGAATGCGATCGTCGCACCGGGCGCCGTCGGGACAACGGTCGCACCCCGTCCGGCACCTACCGGCCGCACCAACGCTGCATCCGCCAAGCCGGCTGCCGCGAAGCGGGGGCGCACCAAGCAGGGGCGCACCAAGCGCCCGCACGTCGCCGCCGGCGCTCGCATCATGATGACCGGTATCGCGGCTTCCTCCGTGTTCGGGTTGACAACTGTGATCGCCGCTGCGAACCGACCGGTTGCCACGCCCGTTGCCGCACCGCCGGCTGAAGGAATGGTGGCGGTGGACCCCAACGCCACGACCACGGTTGCCGTCGACCCTGCCACCCTGTTGCCGGTCCAGCCCGGCGACACGGTTGCGCTCACGATTCCTGCCATCGGTGAGACCACGACAGTGGCCATCGTTGCGGGCGCTGCTCCGGCTCCCGCCCCCGGCGCGGTGGCCGCACCAGCATCGGCGACACCCGCACCGGGAACCGTCAAGGCAGCCACTCCGGCGGCAGCAGCCCCGGTTGCTGCTCAGCCGGCACCGGCGGCCGCTCAACCAACCACTCCGGCGGCAGCGGCCCCGGTTGCCGCTCAGCCGGCACCGGCGGCCGCTCAACCGGCCGCACCGGCACCCGCACCGGCGGCGACTCCGGCACCGACCCCGGCACCCGCACCCGCACCCGCACCGGCACCGGCACCGGCACCGGCACCCGCACCGGCACCCGCACCGGTCACCACACAGGCACCGCCACCGCCACCCCCGCCGCCCACGACGGCCGCACCCAGCGGGGGGTGATGGGCATCGAGGTGAGCCCGCCGGCCGTTGGCCGGCGGGCGGTGGTGCAACGTGAATTCAAGGTGATGGGCTGTCGTTCGTTCATCGTCGTCCACGGCGGCGACGAGGGCATGCTCGAGACCGCAGAAGCGCGCCTTCGCCAGCTGGAGTCATGGTGGAGTCGCTTCCTCGACGACAGCGACGTCACCCGTGCGAACCGCAGCCCCGGCATGCCGGTGGTGGTCCACGAGGACACGCTTGCAGTGGTGAGCCGAGCGGTGCTCGCCTGGCGTCAGACCGAGGGGCGTTTCGACATCACCGTGCTGCCCGCACTCTTGCAACACGGGTACACCCATAGCACCACCACCCATGCCCCGGCCCCGGCGATCGTGGGTTCGCGGGTAGGTTTCAGCGCGATGATCTCGTGGGACTATGCGGCGTCGACGCTCACCGTTCCGGCCAACTCTGCCATCGATCTCGGCGGCATCGGTAAGGGCATGGCGGCAGACATCGTCGCCGAGGAACTGATCGAGGCCGGTGCAACGGGAGTGGTGGTCAACGTCGGCGGCGATCTCGTTGTGCTGGGTACACCCGATGACGACGACTCTTGGTACATGGGCATCGAAGACCCGCGGAATCCTCCGAGTCACGTCGCCGTACTGCGTATGCAGTGCGGTGCGATGGCATCGTCGGGCACCACCATCCGCAACTGGCAGCGACCGGATGGCACGACCGCTCACCACCTCATCGACCCTGTCTCGCTGCTGCCCACGAACAGCGGTGTGATCAATGCCACCGTCCTTGCCGCCGACGCAGCCACCGCCGAGGCATTCGCCACATCGGCGATGATGTTGCCTGGCCCAGCCGCGATCGTCATGCTGGAGCAGATGGGCCTCGCCGGGCTCACTGTCGACACCGACGGCGTGGTGTACACCACCTCCACCTTGAAGGACTTCACCGTATGAACACGCACACAATGTGGTACCTCTCACGTGCCAGCGGGATGGTCGCGTGGATCGTGCTCGGCATCACCTGCCTCTGGGGCATTTTGCTGATCACCCGCATGCTGAAGCCGGCTGATCGTCCTGCCTGGCTGCTCGACCTGCACCGGTACCTCGGTGTCCTGTCGCTTGTCACAAGCGGCGCGCACATGGCAACGCTCGTGGGTGACAACTTCGAGCACTATGGCTGGAGCGAACTGTTCGTTCCGTTCACCAAGCTGCAGTACTCGAACAGTGCAGCCATCACCTGGGGAGTGTTCGCGTTCTACCTGATGGTCATCATCCAGGTCACTTCGTGGATCATGAAGTGGATGCCACGCAAGTTGTGGCACGCGATCCACCTGTTGTCGTACCTGCTGTTCGCAATGGTCACCATTCATGGCTTCAAGGCCGGCAGCGATAGCGGCAACATCATCTTCTTCACCTTTGCCGTGGGTGCCATCGCGATCTTGCTGTTCGCGCTCACCGCTCGAATCCTGCAAGGTCGCGCAAAGCGAACGCTGCGAGCCGCCAACTGATCGGTTCGTCTCGAGCGTCGGCTCGCAGTCGGACCTACACCTCACCTTATGATGCGAGGCCGACGGGCTATGTGCCCGCCGCGTCGAACGTTCTGAACTGAGAGGGTCCCCAATGAGCAGACTTTGTGAAGGCCGCGTCGCCATCGTCACCGGCGCCGGCCGCGGAATCGGCCGCGAGCATGCCCTGAGCCTGGCCTACCACGGCGCCAAGGTCGTGGTGAACGACCTCGGCGGCAATGTCGATGGCAGCGGTGGCGACCTCAGCCCGGCCGACCAGGTGGTCGCGGAGATCAAGGCGTTCGGTGGCGAAGCCGTCTCCAACGGCGACAGTGTGTCGTCGTGGGAGGGTGCGCAGCGCCTCATCAACACTGCCATCGAGACCTTCGGCGACCTCCACGTCGTCGTCAACAATGCCGGCATCCTGCGGGACCGGGTGCTGGCCAACATGACCGAAGAGGAGTGGGACTCGGTCATCAACGTGCACCTCAAGGGTACGTTCGCCCCCAGCCGCTGGGCCGCTGCCTACTGGCGCGAGCAGAGCAAGGCGGGCAAGCCAGTCTCGGGTCGCATCATCAACACGACCTCGGTCAGCGGCATCTACGGCAACCCCGGCCAGACCAACTACGGCGCCGCCAAGGCCGGCATCGCAGCGTTCAGCAACATTGCAGCGCTCGAGCTCAGCCGTTACGGCGTCACCGTCAACTCGGTCGGCCCGGTCGCCCTCACCCGCATGACCGAAGGCCTCGGGCCTGCGCCCGAGACCGATGAAGCTCGCGAAGCTCGCTCGCCGCGTTGGATTGCACCCATCGTGACCTGGCTCGCCAGTGAGGAGTCCGCTGGCGTGACCGGTCGCGTTTTCGAGGCCAGCGGTCAACTGCTGGCCGTCGCCGAAGGATGGGTCCGCGGTCAGACGCACGCGCCTGTCGACGACCCCACGCTGCTCGGCCCCATCGTCGCCGAGATGCTGTCCAAGACTCGCCCGAACTCGGGTATGAACGGCGAGCCCGGTGGCTGGCCACAACCGAAGTAAGTGGGTCGGGACTGGCCTCCGCTTCGCTTTGGCTGCTCCCTCCCTCTGGCTCGCCGCTGGCGCATTTCCTTGCCAGCCGTCAACAAATCTCCAATGAAAGGGACACATTGATATGGCACTGAACCCAGACGCAGTTGGGGCCACGGGCGACATTCGGTCGATCTCGTGGGCTTCGAAGGATGCCCTTCTCTATGCCGTCGGTATCGGTGCCGGCCAGGCCGACCTGCCCTTCACCACCGAGAACACACAGAACACGCAGCAGGTCGTGTTCCCGACGTTCGCGGTGGTTGCCGGCTCCGGTACCGCCTCGCCCGGCGCCAGCGCGATGAGTCAGATCGGCTCGTTCAACTTCGCGCTGCTGGTACACGGGTCACAGGCCATCACGCTTCACCGCCCCATCCCCGTCGAGGCGCAGGCCACGACGCAGGACCGGGTCGTTGCCATGTACGACAAGGTCAAGGCTGCCGTGGTCGTCATGGAGAACGAAGTGAAGTCCGTCGACGGTGAGTCGCTGTGGAGCACACGATCAGCGGTCTTCATCCGCGGCGAGGGCGGTTGGGGCGGCGAGCGTGGGCCCAGTGGCCCGCAGAACGAACCGCCGGCGGACACCGCCGCCGACCATGAAATCACCCTGCAGACATCCTCGGACCAAGCGTTCGTCTATCGGCTGTCGGGCGACCGTAACCCGCTGCACACAGACCCCTCGTTCGCCGCCGTCGGTGGCTTCGACCGACCGATTCTGCACGGACTGTGCACGTACGGATTCACCGGGCGTGCCCTGCTGGGCGCGCTTGCCGACAACGACGTCACTCGCTTCCATCACATCGAAGGTCGCTTCTCCTCGCCGGTGATGCCCGGCGATGAGCTGACCGTACGCGTCTGGCGGATCGGTGACGGCGAGGCCGTGTTCACGACCTCGGTCGGCGACCGCGTCGTGATCGACCAAGGCCTGGCCCGCTTCAGCTGACGTGCCGGGGCCCCGCTGGCGTTGCCGGCTCACCTGGGGTCTGGGTAGCAGACCACCGACACGTCGATGCAGTTCACATACGGATCGTGTTGGCGAACGGCGTGGCGAGCGCGGTCGGCGATGGCGGACAGCTTTTGTGGAGTGTCCTGGCTGGCCGGAACCTGGACAGTGACGTGGATACGGCTCGGCGTGCGGTCGACGTCGACGAGCGCTGGGAGGTGCGACAGCTCCTCGATGATTGCGGCCGCATAGCGGAGCTCGGTCGTGCGCTTGGCCAAGGCCGAGGCGACGACCACGCTTGGCAGTTCGTCATCGATCTGGCGCGGATCGACCTCCACCATCGGCACACGATGGCGCTCAGCACACACCGAACCCATCTCCGCCAGCGAGCGAGCGGCTGCAGGGTCGCGAGCGACGATCGTCAGATCGATGTGCTGCTCCAGCGGGCAGTCGGCGTGCCGGTGGACGCCGCGGCAGGGGCCACCGTGTTCGTCCGTACACGCAACCACGTCATGGCCGGCGGCCGCCAGCTGCGCGCCGATCGCGGTGGCATTGCCGGCGGTTGACTCGATCAGCAGCAGTTTCATACCGTAATGATTTCCCTCAGCCCGCGACGACGAAAGGGCCAAAGGTCACAGAAGCAGCGACAGGTGGTTATCGGCCGTTAAGGTGGACGACGACGTCTGCGAGGGCGACGTCTTCGCGCTCGCCGGTGCGCCGGTCCTTCACCTCGACCAGGCCGTCGGCCAGGCCGCGGCCGACCACCACGATGGTGCGCATACCCAGCAGCTCTGCGTCGTTGAACTTCACGCCGGGCGAGACGCCAATCCGGTCGTCCAGCAGTACACGCAGCCCGGCAGCCTCAAACTCGGCAGCCAGCAGCTCGGCGGCCGGCAACTGAGGGTCAGTGGCCTTGCCGGTGGCGACGATGTGCACATCGGCAGGTGAAACCTCACGTGGCCACACCAGGCCCTTTTCGTCGCAGTTCAGTTCGGCGACGGCCGCGACCGCCCGCGAGACGCCGATGCCGTAGGAGCCCATGGTGACGACGCGGGTCTTGCCGTTCTCGTCGAGCACGGTAAGGCCCAAGGCTTCGGCGTACTTGCGGCCGAGCTGGAAGATGTGGCCCATCTCGATACCGCGGGCCATCTCCAAGGGCGAGCCGCAGTTGGGGCATGGGTCACCGGAGTGAACCTCGGCGGCTTCGATGATGCCGTCGGGTGTGAAGTCGCGACCCATCACCAGGTCCTTGACGTGGCGGCCGTGCGAATCGGCGCCAGTGATCCAGCGGGTCCCGTCCACGATCCGAGGGTCGACCAGGAAACGGATGCCGGCCGGCTTGTCCTCGCCCAGCGAGCCCGGCCCGATGTAACCCTTGGCAAGGTGCGGGTTCTGGGTGAAGTCGTCCTCGCTGAACGGCTCGATCTCGGCAGGCGAAACCTGCGCTTCGAGACGCTTCATGTCGACCTCGCGGTCGCCCGGGACGCCGATGGCGAGCGCGGTGACCGTGCCGTCGGGGTACTTCAACCTGACGACGAGGTTCTTCAAGGTGTCCGACGCCAGCCATTCGCGGTCCTCGCGACGGAGGTCAGGGCGTGCGTTGAATAGGTCGACCAGGGTCTGGATGGTGGGCGTGTCGGGAGTATCGATGACCAGCGCCACCGGGAGGCCCTCGAAAGCCACGGTTGCCGGGGGAGCGACCCGAACGGCCTCGGTGTTGGCCGCATAGTCGCACGAGGTGCAGCGCACGTACGTGTCTTCGCCGACTGCCATCGGCGCCAGGAACTCCTCGCTGGCCGAGCCGCCCATGGCGCCGCTCATCGCGGACACGATGACGTAGGGAAGGCCCAACCGGTCGAACGTGCGCTGATATGCCACGCGATGCTTCTGGTAGCTGGCATCCAGCCCCTCGTCGTCGATGTCGAAGCTGTAGCTGTCCTTCATCACGAACTCGCGGGTGCGCAAGAGGCCGGCGCGAGGGCGTGCCTCGTCGCGGTACTTGGTCTGGATCTGATAGATCACCAGCGGCAGATCCTTGTAGCTGCTGTACAGGTCCTTCACGAGCAGGGTGAACATCTCTTCGTGGGTGGGTGCCAGCAAGAAGTCGGCACCCTTGCGGTCCTTGAGGCGAAACAGGTTGTCGCCGTAATCGGTCCAGCGACCGGTGGCCTCGTAGGGCTCGCGGGGCAGCAGCGCAGGAAAGTGGACCTCCTGGAACCCCTCGCGGTCCATCTCCTCACGAACGATGCGCTCGATGTTGCGGTAGACCAGCCAACCCAGCGGCAGCCAGGTGAACCCGCCCGGCGCAGCGCGACGAATGTAGCCGCCGCGCACGAGCAGCCGGTGACTGGCAACCTCGGCGTCGGCGGGGTCCTCGCGCAGAGTACGGAGAAACAACGTCGACATTCGCAGCACAGCTGACACCTTTCGGGGAGATGGAAGGGCCGCCGGAGGCAGCGCAAGGCAGGCCGAACCCTACCTGTTGCCCGCTATACTCGTCGGGTCTTTGAAGTTCACCGAACTAGAGGCGTGGGCTCTTGAGCCCACGCCTTCTTTACTGCTAGGGCCCAGTTCTGGCCCCACAACACTCGTCGGATGCCCAACGAAACGTCGAAAGGAGGTCGAAAATGAGCGATGCCAGCAATCTCAAGCGTGTTCGTTCGCTGGTCGAGCCGATCATCGCCGACCTCAAACTCGACCTCTACGACCTCGAGTTCCGTGGCGGCACGCTGCGTGTCACCATCGATACTCCGGCTGGCAGCCCTGGTGGCATCGACCTGGAAGCCATTGCGCTGGCCACCAGGCTGATCGGTCGCGAGTTCGACCATCACGACCCGTTGCCCGGGCATTACACCCTGGAAGTCACCAGCCCCGGCCTCGAGCGCACGCTGCGCACCCCGGCGCACTATCAGCGTGAAATCGGCAAGACCATCGCCGTCCGCCTGCGCGACACCGTCAATGTGGGTCGCCGCGTTCAGGGTGTTCTCATCGCCGCCGACGACAAGTCAGCCACCATTCGGCTCGACACGCCAAGCTCCAAGACGGCAGGGGCGGATGGCATCGAAGAGCGCACCGTCGCCTTCGACCAGATCGATCGGGCCCGCACGGTCTTCGTGTGGGGTCCGGCACCCAAGCCCGGCAAGCCTGCCGTGGCAGACAAGCCGAAGAAGGCAGCAGCCAAGAAGGCTGCTCCTGCGACGTCCTCGAGTGGGCCGGCGACATCTACGACATCAGTATCCACGACATCGGCAACGCCGGCGTCTGCATCTACGAAGGAGGAGGCCCGGTGAGCAGCCTCGATATGTCCGAAGCGGTCAAGATGTTGGCCAACGAGAAGAACATTTCGGTCGACACCCTGCTGCAGGTGTTGGTCGACGCGTTGGCAACCGCCTACAAGCGTCGCCCCGGCGCCGCTGCTGAGGTGGAAGTCGGAATCCATCCCGACACGTTCGAGTTCACCTTCACCGCCTTCGATGTCGACGAAGACGGCAATTGGGTCAACGAGCGCGACGACACGCCCCGCAAGGAGGAGATGGGTCGCATCGCCGCCCAGACCTTCCGCCAGGTGATGAGCCAGCGCATCCGCGAGGCCGAGCGCGACCGCAAGTTCGAGGAGTACGCCAACCGCGAAGGCGACATCGTCACCGGCATCATTCAGCAGGCCGACGATCGCTATACCCTGCTCGACCTGGGCCGGGTGGAAAGCCTGCTACCCAAGGCCGAGCAGGTGCCGTTCGAGCGGCCCGTCCCCGGTGACCGTGTGAAGGCATACATCGTCGAGGTGCGCAAGACCGCCAAGGGCCCCCAGATCGTCGTCAGCCGCACGCACCCGGGCCTCATCAAGCGCCTGTTCGAGCTGGAAGTCCCCGAGATCGCCGACGGCATCGTCGAGATCAAGGGCTGCGCTCGCGAGCCCGGCCACCGCACCAAGATCGCCGTGTGGAGCAACGACCACAACGTCGACCCTGTAGGTGCCTGCGTGGGCGCCCGTGGCGGCCGTGTTCGCATGGTTGTCAACGAGTTGCGTGGCGAGAAGATCGACATCGTGCCGTTCAGCGAAGACCTCGCCGACTTCGTGGCCAAGGCGTTGTCGCCGGCCAAGGTCGTTGCCGTCATCATCAGCGACGACGGCACCCAGGCCGACGTGATCGTGCCCGACAACCAGCTCAGCCTGGCCATCGGCAAGGAAGGCCAGAACGCACGCTTGGCTGCCCGCCTCACCGGTGTCCGCATCGACATTCGCGGCGAGACCGAGCCACTCGAAGGGCTCGACGACGACGCTGACTACGAAGAGGGCGAGTGGGTTGCCAACGCCGAGACAGGTGCGATGGAATGGCATGCCGCCGATGGCACGATCCTCACCCAAGAGCAATGGAACGAGCAGGCAGCTGCCGCTCCTGCTGAAGAAGACGTGGCCACCGATCAATCGGCCCCAGGTGCCAGCGACACAGGTGCCAGCGACACAGGTGCCAGCGGCACAGATGCCAGCGACACAGATAGCAAGGAACCGGCTGTCGCCGCAGACGACTCCGGTGAAACTCAGCAAGCAGGTGGTGATCACGTCTGATACTCGACTCGCAGCACCGCTGCGCACCTGCATCGGCTGCCGCCAGCAACGGCCGCAGTCGCAGCTCGTGCGTTGTATCGTGGGCCCACAGGGCGCAATTGTCAGCCGCACTGCGGCCGGCAGAGGCGCCTGGTTGTGTTCCTCGGCGTGCTTTCACACCGCCGCTCGCCGCAAGGCGTTCGACCGGGCATGGAAGCAATCGGTGCATCTCGACACACTCCAACCTTTGGAGCGCACGTTGCGTACCGCGTTCGAAGACGTGATCATCAACATGGAAGAATTACCGACCGTCGGAGTTGCGTCCGACGAACCGGCAGCGACGAAAGGCTGAAACGGGTTTTGGCAAAGAACATGCGCGTACACGAGCTCGCGAAAGAGCTTGGAATGACGAATCAAGAG
>JBBQMG010000104.1:0-15202 GCA_038328705.1 Acidimicrobiales bacterium
CGCCACGCGCCACCGTGGCCGCTGCCGAGCCGGTGCGAATG
Organism: Acidimicrobiales bacterium; assembly: GCA_038328705.1. GTDB lineage: Bacteria > Actinomycetota > Acidimicrobiia > Acidimicrobiales > Ilumatobacteraceae > UBA668. Next base: position 42 of record JBBQMG010000104.1, read on the forward strand.
TCGATGCCTTCTGCTCGCAGCACCGCCGCCACCAACTCACTGGACTCCGGCTCCTCCGGTGCGAGAATTCGATCGAGCGCCTCCACCACCGTCACCTTGCAACCAAACCGCGAGAAGGCCTGCGCCAACTCCAATCCGATCGCACCCCCACCGAGCACGATCATCGACGCGGGGACGCTGCGGATCTTGAAGATGTCGCGGTTGGTCCACGGCGCTGCCTCGGCGAGGCCCGGCACCGGCGGGATCGCGGGCGAGGTACCCGTCGCGATCACGACGCCCAGCCGAGCGGTATAGATCTCGTCGCCGACCATCACGCGGCTCTGCCCATCGAGGCGACCACGACCACGGACGAACGTGCCGCCCTTGCCCACGAACCGGTCGACTGCAACCTGGTCGTTCCAGTCATCGGTCGCCTCGTCACGGATGCGGTTCGCAACGATCGAGTAGTCGGGCGTGATGACTGCGGTGCCGGCCATCGTGTTGATGCGACGACCCTCCTGCAACAGGTCCGCCGCACGGATGATCATCTTCGACGGAATGCACCCGTAGTAGGGGCACTCACCGCCAACGAGATGGCTGTCGATGCCCAGGACCTGCAACCCCGAGACGGCCAACTGGCCGGCGAGGTCCTCACCGCCCGGTCCCAACCCAAAGACGATGACATCGAACTCGTTTGTGCTCATGGACACATCGTTGCGCACTTTGCGACCGCCGTCAGACAGCACGTCAGCCGGCACGCGCCTCGCGTGCCACCGTCAGTGCCACATCGGGCAGGTTGGTGCAGATGCCGTCGATGCCCCACTCGATCAGCTCGGCCATCCGGGCCGGGTCGTCACACGTCCACGTGTTGACCTGCACGCCGGCCACGTGGCAGGCCTCGATCGTCTCTCGGGTGAGCATCGCCACCCACGGGTGGAGCGCGTGATGGCCCTTCTTGACCAGCGTGTCGGCGATTCCCTGCGGGGCCTCTACGCACAGCCACGCAGTCTTGATCTGGGGTGCGATCGCACGACAGCGATCGACGGTTTCCATGCGGAAACACGAGATCAGCCACCGAGCGTCGTCGTTGCGCGCCAGCAGGTGCGCCAGGGTCTCGTCGGCGATCATCTCGGTCGGGTCGAAGTCGAGTTCCTCAGGATCGTTCTTGATCTCGACGTTCACCCACATGCCTGCGCACGTATCCAGCGCCTCGCCAAGAGTGGGCACCGAGGCCGGCAGATCAGCGTGTGCGATGCCTGCGACCAATCGCCCATCGGGCAGCTTCGGGTTGTGGTGGATCACCAACACGCCGTCGCTCGTTCGACGAACATCCAGCTCAACGGCATCGCTGCCCATCTCACCGGCGCGCCGAAAGGCCGCCAATGTGTTCTCCGGTTCGGCTTTGCTGGCGCCTCGATGAGCCATCACCTGCACCGATAGCTGCACGTCAGACATGTGTTGCATAGATACCCCCTATCACCACGAAGTATGGAAGAAGGCCATTGTCCTCTTGCCATGCACGCAATTGTTACCTACCGTTTCCACGAACGTGAAAACGCTCACAATCCACATCGATCCGACCGCCGCGCAAGCGGTGATCATTGGAGTGATCAAGTGACAATTCCGGCTTCAAGTCTTGCACTCGCAAATGCTGACTACACATGGCGTCGACTCGCCATCTGCCGTGACACCGACCCCGACTTGTTCTTCCCCGTGGGCACCACCGGCTACGCGCTGGTCCAAATCGATCGCGCCAAGGAAGTCTGCGGGGAATGTCCCGTGCAGAACGACTGCCTGGAGTACGCGCTGGAGACCAACCAGGACTCCGGTATCTGGGGGGGCACCTCCGAGGAAGAGCGCCGCAATCTGCGCCGCCGCCTTGCCGGCCGCGAACGCATCCTCGTCGACCTGTAAGGCCCATAGATCCGCTTTACGTAAGAGCATTGAGTGCGGTGCTCAGACGGGAACGGAAAGATCTACGACCGTACCCGTGCCTCGTGGCAGATCGCCAAGGCCGACGCCGGCGAAGTCGTCGGACTGACCGGCGCGCATCGTGATGGTGCCATCCAGCTCGGTGGTCACCAACGTGCGAACGATCGACAAGCCCAACCCGGTTGCCTTGTTGAGCTCGAAGCCCGGCTCCAGGCTGCGGCCGTCGTTGATCACCCGAATGTTCAACATGCCATCAGCGTTGTCGAGCACCACCACCACGTCGCCACCGGCGCTGCCCTCGGGAAACCCGTGGTCGACCGCGTTCTGTAGAAGCTCGGTGAGGACCACCGAGAGCGGCGTCGCAATGGTGCTGGGTAGCCGCCCGCCTTCACCCTGCACCGTGAACCGCACCGGGCGATCAGGTGACTGCAGGCCTTCCTCGGCCAAACGCAGCAGCGGCCGAACGATCTCCAAGAACGCCACATCGTCGCCTGGTTCGCGCGACAGCGTCTCGTGCACCAGCGCTATGGTGCGAATTCGGCGCACGCTTTCGGCGATGGCGGCTTTGGCTTCCTCGGAGTTCAGGCGGCGGCCCTGCAACCGAAGCAGTGAGGAAATGGTCTGCAGGTTGTTCTTCACCCGGTGGTGAATCTCGCGAATCGTGGCGTCCTTGGACAGCAGCAACTTGTCGCGCTTGCGCACCTCGGTGACGTCGCGCACCAGCAGCAGGCCGCCGGTCACGGCGCTGTCCTGCCCCGCTCCCGTCGCGAGCACCGGCATGCACCGCACCAGCAGGATCACATCCGATGTCTGCTCGAACTCTTCGATAACCGGCAGCTTCGTCTCGTAAGCCAGCCGCACCGGGCTGTCGTTGAAGCCCAGCTCGGCGAGCCGCATGCCAACCGCGTTGGCCCCGATACCCACTCGGTGAAGGGCCGACACAGCGTTGGGCGAGGCATAGCGAACACGCGCTTCTTCGTCGAGCGCCATCACACCGTCGCCAACGCGAGGGGCGGCACTGCTGTCCGCGACAGGGCCTTGGAAGGGGAACGAGCCTTCGGCGATCATCGACGCAAACCGTTGGAAGAGCCCGACATAGGTGCGCTCGAGCTCGCCTGGCTGGCGGCTGGACCGACTGGACCACTCGCGAGTCAGCACCGCAATTGCGTGATCACCGGCACGCACCGGTACGGCCATCATGCGCACGGGATCAGGCATGCCCTCTACGACCAGCTCGCCCTCGACGATCTCACCCTCGTCGTAAGCCTTGGTCAGCAGCGGCAGCTCCTGGCCAGCGGCGGCGGTGCCGACATAGTCGTAGAGATAGATCGTCTGGCCGGTTGCCGGGCGCACATGGGCGACCACGTACCACTTTCCATCCGAACCAGGTACGTAGAGCAGCAGGTCAGCGAAGCTGAGATCGGCCAGGAGGCCCCACTCACCGATCAATCGCTGGAGATGATCGATCTCGTCTCGGTTCAGGTTCGTGTGCTGCCGTGTGATCTCGCCAAGGGTGGCCATGGACAATGAGTGTGCCACGCCAGCAGGGGTGTCAGCGGATTCCGTTCCCCAACAAGTGCTCTCCGATGGCCAACAGGCCCGCCAGATCGTGCACATCCGACGGCAACGTAGGTACCACTGCGATCAGTGACACCACCGCCTCCAGCTCTCTACGGCGCTCGGCCTCGCGGCCTGCAACCACCGTCACGTCGCGGAAGCGGGCGGCCACTTGCGCCACTACGTGCTGCACTGCCGCCGCATCGCAACCCGTCGTGGCCGCCAGGTCGGCCAGTAGGGCTGGGTCCTCGGCAGCAGCAGCAAGAGCGGTCGCCGCCTTCGAAGCAGCCGATTGGCGAACCGCTTCCGGCAGCGTGCGGTTCAACACCAGCGCACCGAGTGGCATGCGGCGCTGATGCAGTTCGTCGGCGAGGAACCGTGCCTCGCGTGCGGGTGCCGCCTCGAGAGTACTGACCACGATGAAGGCCGTGCCCTCGTCGGTGAGCAGCCGCTCGACTTCTTTCGCGCGGGCAACGAAGCCTGCTTCCATCGTTTGGAACAGTACGAAGAACTCGGCGATGTCCTGCAGGAATCGGGAACCCAGAATGCGATCGGCAACTTGATAGAACGGCTTCGAGGCCATCGTGAACAGTCGCGACCGATATGGCACGGTGAGCCACTTCAACAACCGGCTCCCGAAGAACTCGCGCATCCGGCCAGGCGCATCCAGCAGGTCGAGCGCGTTGCGCGACGGCGGCGTGTCGATCACGACCAGGTCGTACTGACCCGAGGCGTGCAGGTCGTAGAGCTGCTCCATCGCCAGGTAGTCGTGACTGTTGACGAAGCGGCCAGTGATGTTGCGATACAGCGGGTTGGCCAGCACGGTGTCGCGCAGCGTTGCATCGGGTGCGTGACGACGGATCAGTTCATCCCATCCGGACTTCGTGTCCAGCATGGCCACCCACAGCTCGCCGCGACACTCCAGCCCGGCGGCGGCGAACGCGGCGGTGGGCACCTTCACGGCCGTATTTCCAAGGGATGTGGAACCGAGCCCGAGGGCTGTTGCCAGGCGGCGGGCCGGGTCGACGGTGAGCACCAGGACTCGCCCGCCCACCACGGCTGCTGCCTGTGCGCCGAGCGCAGCGGCGATCGTGGTTTTGCCAGTGCCGCCGCTGCCGCAGACAACGATCATTTCCTTCGCGCTCAGCAGGTCTGCCAGTTCGCGGTGGGCGTCGCGTGTGCGGGCCATCAGCCCAGCTCCTCGTACAGCGCGTCGGCCAAGAGCGACACCACGCGACGACCACCAGAGCGGGTGAACAGCTCGGGCACGAGCAGCATCGGCACGTCCGACGACACACCCTCACGCAGCCTGTCGAGATAACCGACCGCACCCTCGCGGCGGGCCTGCGCAAGTGCCGCCGCTTGGAACACGGTGGCCACCTTCGAACCGGCGGCCGCGGCGAGGGTGGCCTGCGGCGCCGGCTCCATCAGGGCCGCGAAGACTTCACTGTCAAGCGCCGAGAACCACTGCGGCAGCACTCGGTTCGCCACGATCGCTGCCACGTTCACGTCGGTGGTGGACTGCACCTTGTCGACCAGTTCGATCGTTTCGGTCACCGGCATCTCCTCGGGCGTGGTGACCACCACCAGCCCGGTGCGAGCCTCGTCGCCGAGAATCTCCAACATCCAGTCGGTCTGATCGCGCACCATGCCCACCTGCACCAGATCGCGAATCGCCCGGGGTGCATCGATCTGAGCGACGATGTGGCCGCTCGCCTCGGCGTCGACGATGACGAGGTCGTAGTGACGTTCCCGAACCTCGTGGCACAGCTTGCCGATGGCCAGGATCTCCTTGACGCCGGGTGCCGCGTCAGCCACGAAGTCGAAGGTGCGCGCCAGCGGCCCGATGCGACCGACCAGCGGAATGCGCACGAACAGCCGCAGATACTCCTTCAGCGAGTCTTCGGTGTTCATCACCATCGCCCACAGACCGGGCCGCACTTCGCTTGGTTGAAAACTGAGCTCGCGCACTTCGAACGCCGCCGCCAGTGCACCCTTCGCGTCCATCTCGCACACGAGCGTGTGCTTGCCTTGGCGCACCGCCAGATCGGCGAGTGCAGCGGCAACGCTGGTCTTACCGGTGCCGCCCTTACCGCTGACGAACAGCAGCTGGCGGTCGAGCAGCCCGGTCATGAAAGCAGCACTGTCATGTCAGGGATGCAGGCCCTCGCCCGCCAGCCGCAGGAGATACTGACCGTAGGGGTTCTTGCTCATCGGCAGGGCGTTGGCACGCAGCTGTGCCGAATCGATCCAGCCAGCGGCGAAGCTGATCTCATCCGGTGACGCCACCTGCAGACCCTGCCGCTTTTCGAGCGTGGCCACGAACTGCGACGCCTCCAGCAGCGACTCGTAGGTACCCGTGTCCAGCCAGGCGTAGCCACGACCGAGCAACTCCATGTGCAGCTGACCGCGGCGCAGGTATTCGGCATTGATGTCGGTGATCTCGTACTCGCCGCGCGGTGACGGCGCCAGATTGGCGGCGATGTCAACTACCTGCTCGTCATAGAAGTAGAGGCCGGTAACGGCGTAGTTGCTGCGCGGAGCCGCTGGCTTCTCTTCGATGCTCAGCACCTTTCCGGAGGCGTCGACTTCGGCAACGCCATAGCGCTCGGGGTCGTGTACTCGGTAGCCGAAAACGGTGGCGCCGACCTCACGCTCGCGAGCCGACTGCATCAACTCGACGAGGCCGTGACCGAAGAAGATGTTGTCGCCAAGGACAAGTGCGCTGCGCCGGCCGGCGACGAAGTCGGCGCCGATCACGAACGCCTGCGCCAGCCCATTGGGCGTCTCCTGCAGGGCGTATTGCAGGTCGAGGCCCCACTGGCTGCCGTCGCCCAGCAACGTCTTGAAGCCAATTTGCTCGTGTGGCGTGGTGATGATCAGCACCTCACGGATACCGGCCAGCATCAGCGCGCTGAGCGGGTAATAGATCATCGGCTTGTCGTACACGGGCAGCAATTGCTTGCTGACGCCGCGCGTGATCGGCCACAGGCGACTGCCCGTACCACCGGCGAGAATGATGCCCTTCATCGCAGGACGGTCAGCCGCCGAAGCCGATGCGACGCTCGCCCTCGGCCGCGCCCAACTCGACGAATGCGATCTTGGCGGCGGCAATGCCGACGTCGCGACCCTTCTTGTCGGTGAGCCACAGCACGTCGACGGCACCGGTGAGAGCGGCTTCGATCTTCGACTTGATGTCGGCACGATCCAGGTCGTCGGCGAGCTCGAGGCTGATCTCACGGGCAGTTTGAGTGACGCTGATGCGTACGTCCACGACAGTCCTGTCGGGTGCTGAAACGTTGGCGGTCAGCGAGGGGTTCAGCAGAGGGTTCAGTGGGCGGCCAGCGTACCCGTGAACTGTCGACGAGCCGTAGCGAGCTGGGGGCTTCGTGGTGTGGCCGAATAGGTGGGACATGTGTCATTGACGCCACCGTGGACGCGGAGCATGCTGGGTGCTGTGCCTGCGACCACCGCCCCCGCCCCCACCCCACGTCGCATCGTGATCGTGGCGTTCCCCGGCATCCAATCGCTCGACGTCGTCGGTCCCTTCGAAGTGTTCGCGTCGGCGACACAGGTTGCGCAGCACGAACTCGCGACCGCCGTTGGGTATGACGTGTCGGTGGTCTCCAGCGCTGGCGGCATGGTCATCAGCGAGTCGGGTCTCGGGCTGTCCAGCGCACCGCTGCCGCCCCCGGATGGCGGTCCGCTGCGGATCGACACGCTGGTGCTCGCCGGCGGCCTCGGGGTGTTCGATGCTCAGCAGGACGAGGAGTTGGTGGCCTGGATTGCAGCCGTCGCTCCCCGCTGCCGGCGAGTTGCCACCGTGTGCACCGGCACCTTCCTTGCCGCTCAGGCCGGTCTGCTGGATGGTCGCACCGTGACCACCCACTGGGCACGGGCCGCTCGGCTGGCCGCTGAGTTTCCGTCCGTGGTCGTCGATCCAGACCCGATCTACGTTCGCGACGGCAATGTGTGGACGAGCGCCGGCGTCACCGCTGGCATCGACCTTTCGCTGGCCTTGGTCGAGCAGGACCACGGCACCGACGTCGCTCAGACAGTGGCTCGCTGGTTGGTGATGTTCCTGCATCGTCCGGGCGGCCAGACCCAGTTCGCGGCACCAGTGTGGGCGCCGCGGGCGGAACGCTCCACGGTGCGCGCAGTGCAGGCGCTCGTGGAAGCCGCTCCGGGCGGCGACCATCGACTGCCGATGTTGGCCGCCGCGGCGGCAATGAGCGTGCGTCACTTCAGTCGTGTCTTCACCGACGAGGTGGGCGACACACCTGGGCGCTACGTCGAACGGGTCCGTCTCGAGGCCGCCCGTCGCGATCTGGAGACCACTGCCGACACGCTCGACGTCATCGCCGCGCGTTGCGGCTTCGGAACCTCCGAAACGCTTCGCCGATCGTTTCAACGTCGCGTCGGTGTGGCCCCGGACACATACCGCCGTCGGTTTCGTCTCGTTGCCTGACCCGCACCGCTACCTCGCCGCCTATCACCCCCCAAAAAGAGAGGAAATCATCATGAGCAATCTGCAAGTCGTCATTCCGTTGTTCCCGCGATTCACCGCCCTCGACGGAATTGGGCCGTACGAGGTGCTGCAACGCATCCCGTCGATCGACGTCACCTTCATCGGTCACCAGCGCGGCGAGATCCGCAGCGAGAACGGCTTCCTCGGCATCACCGCCGACGGAACGTTCGAGGAATTTCCGCGGCCGGACATCATCGTGTTCCCGGGCGGCGTGGGTACCCGGTCACTCGTGCACGACGAGCGCGTAACGGATTGGGTGCGCAACGCGCATGCGACCACCGTCTTCACGACCTCGGTCTGCACCGGCTCGCTCGTGCTGGGTGCCGCCGGCCTACTGACCGGGCTGACCGCCACCACCCACTGGGCGTGCTACCCGGAGCTGGAGGCGCAGGGCGCAATCGCAACACCCGAGCGTGTGGTCGAGCACCTCGAGCAGCGGATCATCACCGCTGCCGGAGTCTCCAGCGGCATTGACATGGCCTTGCGCCTGGTGGAGCTGTTGGTCGACCGCACCGCGGCCGAAGCGGCGCAGCTGATGATCGAGTACGACCCGCAGCCGCCGTTTGCCTGCGGCAGCGTCGACAAGGCCACGGCCACAGCCGATGGTGGCACCGCCGTCATGACACGGCTCATCGAATACGCCCAGCTCCGCCAGTAGGCGCACAAATACACCCGATCCGTACTCGCCCGCTGTCAGGCGGCTCGGGTGGTGGGGGGTGGGTGGGTGTTGATGTTGTGGCCGGGTTTGGTGATGGTGAGTGTGCGGTCGGGTGCGAGGTGCAGTATCCAGCCGCCTTCGTGGACGAGATGGTGGTGGCGTGAGCACAGTGGGAGAAGGTTGCTGATGTCGGTGAACCCGCCCAGTGAGTACCAGTCGGCGTGGTGGATCTGGCACAGGTCGAACGGTGTCTCGCACAGTGCGCAGGACCGGTAAAGCACCCGTAGTGCGCGTCGTTGAGCGGTGTTCGCCAAGCGTGTCTCACGACCCAGCAGCAGTCGCACCCCATCAGCGGCGACAACGACGGGTGTGATGGTGCCGATGCAGGCCCATCGTCGGATCGTCTCGACCGGTAGCCCGAACTTGCCGAGCCCGATATCAACGACGCTGCCCGAACGAGTGCGGCCCTCGCGCAGGGTGCGTTCATCGATGATGACCGTCACGTCCGGCACCCCACCACCACCCGAACCACCACCACCCGAACCGCCACCCGAACCGCCACCCGAACCACCAGCCGGCCGCGGACCGGAGCTGCCACCCGCAGCGTCATCAGTGTCGTGGCCGGTGTCGGTGTCGCGGACGCCGAGTAGTTCGGCGAGGGCGAGCGCGGCGAGATGTTGTTGCAGATCTGTCGGGTCGCTCGGGGCGGTGTCGGGGAGCCCGCCACCGCGGATGCGGTTGATCCGGTTCCGTAGCCGGCCTTCCATGCGTGCCCCGGTTGCGGGGTCGAAGCGGCCGGCAAGGTTCCACATCCCGTCAGCGTCGAGCCACCACCGCAGCCGCGACTGACGGCGTTGACGATCGAGGCGTGCCAACCCGTCGTCGGTGCGGGCTTGCGCAACAACCTGCTCGACGGTCTTGCGGAACCCGGACGCGGTTTGCTCGCCGGCAGCCAACGCCAATCTTCGCCCATGCCGGCCAACCGCAGCACGTTCCGACGCCGACAAGCCCGAAGTGGCGCGCACCACGATGTCGACCCGGTCACCTGTGGTGGCCCCGTCAGACAGTGCAGCACCCAGTTCGGGGATCGATGAACAGGTGCCGGCGCGTTCACGTAACCGTTCCGCATGCGTCAACGACGACCGAGACGCCTTCGCGACCACATCCTGCGGGAACAACGACGAGTCGGATGCAGCCAACTCGTCGAGCCGGCGAACCACCTCGACCTCGCGCGCGTCGAGCAACCCCCGCGCCACTCCGATCGCGACCAACTCGGCACGACACACCTCGACATCGGACAGCACAGTGCGCCAAATCAAGGGTCGCAACGCCGCCAAGTCCATACGAACAAAAGTACTCAAGGGGTGTAACAGAGTACTTTCGAAGTGAACCAGATCGGCGTGTCGCGCTGCACGTCGCCCATCGCCATTTGCCCTCGAGACCCCATGGCCGCCCACAGCCCGACCTGGCGGCGCTTCTCCGACTTGAGCGGTCCGACACAGTCCAAATGAAATGTCCGGTCATCCACGATCACCACTTCGTCCGCGTCTCGGAAGTCAACTCCGCACATCCGGCACGTCGTCATGTCGCCTCGCGGTCCCATTTCGTTCCTACGATGCAGCGCGCCAAGCCCGGAACGCGAACCTTGCCGTCCCGCTCGTACGCGTTCACGTCAGCGATGACGGCCGCCCGGATCCGTTCCCGCGCCGGCTCGTCGACCTGCTGAAGCGCTGCAACCGCGAGCGAAACGTGCTCGCTCATCATCTCCCAGTACTCCGCCGGCGACGACGTCACCAGCTCGACGTCGACATCCCACTCGGCAATGTCGCGCAGCCCAGCGGCCTCGTACACGGCACTGACGTAACCCGGGGCCGCGCATCGGAACATGTTCGGCGCGTTCGGGTCTGGTGGCGCCAACAACACTTCTTTCCCCATTGCCCGCATGAGGATCGACGTCCACGGGTTTTCTTCGGGCTTGACCCATACCGACGAACAGATGCGCCCGCCCGGCTTGAGAACGCGGGCGAACTCCGCTGTCGCAGGAGCCGCGTCCGGGAAGAACATGTACCCAAAGCGCACCGAAACACTGTCGAAGGCGGCGTCGTCGAACGGCAGAACATCGGCGCTACAAACCCTCGTCTCGATGTTGGTGACCCCAAGCGCGCCGGCCCGCCGCGCGGCAACGTCCAGCATCTCGGCCACGAGGTCCGTCAGTACGACTCGACCCTTCGGCGCGAGTCGAGCAATGGTCAAACCCGGCTCACCGGTACCCGCGGCGATGTCAAGATGCTGCTGATTCTCAGCAACTTCGAGACGCTCGATCATCGCTGTGCTGACCGGGCCCAACTGGTCCATGATGACCAGGTCCCACTTCTCCCAACCGCCAGACAGCCCCGCCCACGTCGCTCGCTGTGCGTTCCGGATCTCCTCAGCGTTCAGCATCGTCTCTCCGTTCTCGATCGGTCCGTCACACAGAGGTCGCGCAGAAGGTGTCGCCCTGGGGCAGCGACTGCATGGTGGCGACGTCGGCGACGCCGTAGAGGGCCGTCAGCATGCCCTTCACCATCCCGCGGTCGACCGCACAGATCACCGGGTGCTCGATTGCGACCGAGCCGAACGGGCAGTGGTTGTTGACAATGCGCAGTTGGTTGTTGCGCTGGTCGGCGTGCGCCGCGAAGCCGTGGGCAGTGAGCGCATCGGCCACTGCCTGCATCGCCGATCGCAGGCTGCGCTGCCCCACCGCAAGGTCTGCTCCGGTCAGGCCCTGTGCCATCGCCAGGCCGTACTCCTGGCCCACTTCCTCGGCCATCGCCTCTGCCTTGTCGTGCGGCAGCAGTGCCAGAGCGCGACCCAAGAGCGACAACACGAGATCGTCGCTGTGCACCGGCACGTCGCCGGTGAGGTCGACCTTTGCGTCGGGCGACACTCGGTAGTGCTTGCTGGGCCGCCCGGCGCCGGCACCTTCCGCACGCTCGACCGCCACCTCGAGATAGCCACCGGCGGCCAGCTTGTCGAGGTGGTGACGGGCCACGTTGGGGTGCACACCGAACCGCTCGGCGACCTGCGTCGCGGTGACGCCGGTCGACTCTTCGCGGGCAAAGAGGTAGATGCCCCGACGTGTTGGGTCGCCGAACGCGTCAGTGATTGCCGACACGGTGCTGGTGAAGGACGGCGAGTTCGCGGACACGCCGATATTCTACCTATGCGCGTAGTAGTAATTCGGACGCGCTGCAGCCCAGCCCCGGAGTCGCCGACATGTCTCAGCCCACGCACGATCAAGTAATCGACGCACTGCGGCCGGTGGAGGACCCCGAACTGCGCCGCAGCATCGTCGATCTCGGCATGGTGCGCGAGGTCACGATCAGCGACACCGGTGTCGTCGGCGTGTTGATCGCGCTGACGGTTGCGGGCTGTCCACTGCGCAACGAAATCCAGAACCGGGTCGGCGGCGCAGTCACGCAGGTCCCCGGTGTCACCGGTTTCAATCTCGACTTCACGGTCATGACCGACCAAGAGCGCGAAGCCGTTCGCGAGAAGCTTGGTGGCGGCCACAGTCATGGCGCGCCGGCAGCGCAGGGTGGCCATGGCCACGCCGAGGGCAAGGCCGTGCCGTTTAACCAGCCCGGCAACAAGACGCGTCCGCTGCTCATCTCCAGCGGCAAGGGTGGCGTCGGCAAGAGCAGCGTCACGGTCAACCTGGCCGTTGCGCTTGCTAGCCAGGGCTACAGCGTGGGCATCGTCGACGCTGACATCTACGGCTACTCGGTGCCACGCATGCTGGGCACTGACCGCGACCCGGTGGTCATCGACGACATGCTGATCCCGCCGGAGAATCACGGCGTGCGTTGCATCTCCATCGGCTACTTCGTGCCGGAAGGCCAGGCCATCATCTGGCGTGGCCCGATGCTGCACAAGGCGCTCGAGCAGTTCCTGGCCGACGTGTTCTGGGACGAGCCCGACTTCCTGCTCATCGACATGCCGCCCGGAACCGGCGACATCGCGCTCAGCCTCAGCCAGTACCTACCGCGCGCCGAGGTCTACGTGGTCACCACCCCGCAGCCCGCAGCGCAGAAGGTCGCCGCGCTCTCAGCGGCCATGGCCGCCAAGGTGAATCTGCCCGTGAAGGGCATCATCGAGAACATGAGCTGGTTCACCGGCGACGACGGCAAGCGCTACGAGATCTTCGGCAGCGGCGGCGGCCAGACCCTGGCCGACGATCTGGGCGTACCACTGCTGGGCCAGCTACCGCTGGTTCCCGAGCTGCGTGAAGGCGGCGACAACGGTAACCCCATCACGGTGGCCCACCCCGACAGCGAAGTGGCCAAGTCCTTCCAGGCCATCGCCGCCCGCATCGCCACCGAGCTGAAGTCCAAGAAGATCTTCAGCGCCGCCCTCAAAGTGAACTGACCCCAGCCGGCGGGCCGGGATAGGTTTTCGCGATGGGCCAACTCGCGATTCGAGACGCGGATCTCGGCGACCTGCGGGCGCTGCAGGAGATCTTTCGCCGAGCCTCGTTGTCGAACGAAAGTGATCGACCGCTGCTGACAGAGCATCCTGAGTTTCTCGAACTGTCGGACACTGCGATTCGCGAAGGTCGGACTCGCGTTGCCGTGATGGCTGAGACGGCGGTTGGGTTTGCCACCTTGGCCATCAGCGGATCCGCCGCCGAACTCGAGGACCTCTTCGTCGACCCGGCATGGATGCGTCACGGTGTCGCAACAGCTCTCGTAGCCGATGCCAAGGTCCTGGTTCGGGCCAATGGTGCAGCCCGCATTGAGGTGGATGCCAACGATCACGCCCTGAGGTTCTACGAGTCAGCCGGGTTCCTCAGCCTTGGCCGGATCGCGCTCCCGCACGGCTTCGCGACCCGAATGGCTGTCGAGGTTGACTGCAGCAGTGAGTCGAGGTCGACCGGCTGATCCGAGTCAAAACGAGCGCTCCTCGCCTCGGTGCTATTTCGTTCCGACGATGCAGCGCGCCAGGCCCGGAACTCGGATCATTCCGTCGTTCTCGTACGCGCTCACGTTGGCAATGACGGTGGCACGAATGCGCTCCCGCGCCGGTTCGTCGACCTGCTGCAGCGCCGCAACTGCGAGCGAAACGTGCTCGCTCATCATCTCCCAATACTCCGCGGGCGATGACGTCACCACCTCGACACCGACATCCCACTCGGCAACGTCGCGAAACCCTGCGGCCTCGTATACGGCGCTGACACAACCCGGCGTTGCGCATCGGAACATGTGCGGCCCATTCGGGTCGGATGGCGCCAACACCACCTCCGTTGCGATTGCCTGCATGAGGATCGACGTCCAGGGGTTCTCCTCGGGCTTGACCCATACCGACGAACAGATTCGTCCGCCCACCTTGAGCACACGGGCGAACTCTGCCGTCGCTCCGGACGCGTCAGGGAAGAACATGTACCCGAATCGAACTGAAATGCTGTCGAACATGGCGTCGTCGAACGGCAGGTCGTCGGCGCTGCACGCCTTCGTTTCGATGTTAGTGATCGCCTGCGCGTCCGCTCGTCGGGCGGCGACGTCCAACATCTCCGCTGCAAGGTCGGTCAGCACGACGCGACCCTGCGGCGCCAGTCGGGCAATACTCAGTCCGGGCTCGCCAGTGCCAGCAGCGATGTCCAGATGCTGCTGGTCCACGGCGATGTCGAGACTCTCGATGATCGCAGTGCCAACCGGAGCCAACTGATCCATGATGACCAGGTCCCACTTCTCCCAACCGCCAGAGAGCTGTGCCCACGTCGCCCGCTGTGCTTCCCGGATCTCGTCGGCGCTCGGCATCGCCCCTCCAACTCTTGATATGTCCAGCAACCAGCGAATCGTGCCCGATCCCGCGCCGGTTGTCCAGCGATCAGAGCCCCGAGGGCGAGTCCGCTGCGCTGAGCCTCAGACGCCCCGGTGGCGTTGTTCCTTGAAGGGGTCGCCGTACATGTGGTAGCCGTTGCGTTCCCAGAAGCCGGCCTTGTCGTCGGAGCGCAGCTCGAGCGAGCGCACCCATTTGGCGCTCTTCCAGAAGTAGAGGTGCGGCACCACGATTCGTACCGGGCCGCCGTGAATGGGCTCGATCTCCTCGCCTTCGTACGCGTAGGCGACAATCGCCTCGTCGGTGCTGATGTCGGCCAGCGGCAGGTTGGTGGTGTACCCGTGCTCGGCGTGTTCCACCACGAACGAAGCGCCACGCTGCACGCCAGCACGCTCGAACAGGTCGCGCACCCGCACACCCGTCCAGGTCGTGTCGAACTTGCTCCACTTGGTGACGCAGTGAATGTCGAACGTGAGTGTCGCAGCCGGCATTTCTTTCAGTCCGTCGAGGCTGATGGTGAACGGCCGATCGACGAGTCCGGAGATCGTAAGATCCCATTCACCCGCGCCATAGGTGGGCACATCTCCGACATGCAGCACCGACGAGGCGATTGTCGCCTACGCGTACGAAGGCGAGGAGATCGAGCCCATTCACGGCGGCCCGGTACGAATCGTGGTGCCGCACCTCTAC
>JBBQMG010000105.1:0-15122 GCA_038328705.1 Acidimicrobiales bacterium
CATCTTCTTGGTTCCCACGACGATGCATGCACCGTGCTGCGGATAGATGACGGTGTCGCCCTTTTTGAACTTCACTCTCGACCTCACGCAAGTTGGTTTCCAGCCCCCAGGGGGCCGCCCCAGGGTAGGCCGGAAAGGCCCAATTTCCTACGTCATCGACGCCAGCACTCGATCACGGCCAGCCCGCTTCGCTGCGAGCAGGCGCTGATCGGCCAGGCGAAGCAACAGTTCCCAGTCGGCAGCCTCGGTGGTGTCGGCCACACCGGCGCTGAACGTGAAGCTCGGCATTGGATCAGTGCTGAGTTGCGCACCAAGGTGCAGGCGAGCCCGTTGCAGCACATCGAACCCGTTGTGCTTCGAGGAGTTGGGAAGGATCAGCACGAACTCCTCCCCACCCATTCGGGCCACGAAATCGCCGTTACGAACGACGCTGCTCAGGGTGTTGGCGAACAGTCGCAGGGCTCGATCACCAACGTCATGACCGTACGCGTCATTGAGCTGCTTGAACTGATCGAGGTCGCAGATGGACACCGAGAACTCGACCCCCTCCTGCAGTAGACTGCGCACGATCTCATCGAGGCTGCGACGATTCAGCAAGCCCGTCAGCGGATCCGTCACCGCCTGCTGGAGGGCAATCTGGGTTGCATCCAACAAGCCACGCCGCTGCCGCACGAGCAGCAGACGCAGCGGTAACGCCACCAGGCCGAACACGAAGATGGTCACGAGCACGACGAACCACACCCAGCGAGCCGTGGGCCCGGCCGCTTGCTCGCTGAGAACTCGCGCCACGGACACAAGCCCGACCACCCCAACCATCACGAGGCACAACACCGGCCATGACCCACTCTTCGGATCGGTCTTTCGTCGTGAGAACTTGCCGCCCTGCAAGGTTGTGCCACTGGTCATTGCGAACTACATCGGCGGGCGATAGCCGAACCTGCGCGATCTTGGCGGAAGCTTGAGAGTCAGCGCCGCCGTTCGTCGGGCGTGACCTGCCCACCGGCAGCGGCCTGCAGCGTCGCCACGACCGCCCCGATCCGCTCTTGCGAACTCATCATCCCAGCGCGCACGACCGACAGGACGAACGAGAAGATCACCGTCTCGATCCCGAGCGCGAGCTGCTCGGGGTCGGCATTCGGCGGCAGGATTCCCGCCGCCTGACGGACGATCAGGGCCTTTGTGGCCCCTTTCGTGGTGGCGGCGAACAGCGGATGGGCCAGCACCATTTGCAGGTCGTGCGGCGAACCTTCCTCCATCACTCGGCGCGCCAACGCATGCCGCGGCAGCATGTCGATGAGAGCGAAGACCGAGTCGACGATCGGACGCTCACTGTGGACCACGCTGTTGTTCACCTCCAGCCGGACAGCATCGAGATCGGCTTGAATCGCTGCCGACCAGAACGTCTCCTTGTCCTCGAAGTAGGCGTACGCCGCGGCCGGCGTGAGGCCTGCGTCGCGGCTGAGTTGGCTCACCGATGTGGACCGATAACCGAAGCTCCCGAAGCGGTCAATGGCGGCGCGCAGCAGTCGCTCGCGAGTGCGCTCCCCCTTGGTCAGAGCTCGGCGGCGTTCGTCAATTGCGGTCACGACGACAAACTAGCGCGTGGTCACTAGACCACACAGAGAGTTCGGAAGTGACGAACGCAGAGTTCACGATGCGCACATCTCGCTGTGACAGTTCGGAGCCCTGCCGATGTCTCGCGACATCACACTGTGCCTCCGGAGAGAATCGAACTCCCAACAAACGGGGTAGAAACCCGCTGCTCTATCCGTTGAGCTACGGAGGCGTGACGCCAAGCTTACGACGCGAGCAGTGCTCGGCGAAGGAGATCCATCGCGCTGATGACGCTCATCTGGCGCATCTGGTCGCGGGCGCCCGGCATCCGCAGCGTTCTGGTGTGCACCTCGCTGCCGATTGCGATGCCCACGCACAGCGTGCCCACGGGCATGCCCTCTTGTTCAGCGGGCCCGGCGACGCCCGTCAGCGCGAGCGCCACGTGGCTGTTCAACAGACGCTGCGCACCGACCGCCATCGCCGCAGCGGTCGCCTCGCTGATGACAGGGCCCTGCGGCACACCAAGCACGTCGAACTTCACATCGCTGGCATAGCTGACAATGCCGCCGCGAAACACATCACTCGCCCCTGGCACGTTGGTGATTCGCCCGGCGACGAGACCGCCTGTCACCGACTCGGCAAGCCCCAACGACCAGCCGCGCTCGCGCAAGAGCTGCAACACCACCGACTCCATCGTCTCCTCGTCAGCTCCGAAGATCACGTCATCGACGAGCGCCCGCGTCTCTGCCTCCCAGGTGCCGAGCAACATCAGCGCCTCCGCCTCCGTCGCCGCCTTGGCGGTGAGTCGAATCTTGATGCCCTCCCACCCACTGGCGTTGAACGCCAACGTCGGATTGCCCACCTCGTCGAGACGAGCAATCAACGGATCGAGCCGCTCGTTGAGACCGCTCTCGCTCTCACCCCATGTGCGCAGAGTGCGGCTGAGGATGACTGCCGCGTCCTCTCCCCCACGGGCGAGCAGGTCGGGCAGCACCGCCCGGTGCACCATGTCTTTCATCTCGTGCGGCACGCCGGGCACTGCGTAGATGACTTTCTCCACGCCGTCGATCACTACCGGACAGATCAGGCCAGGCGCCGTGCCGCGGGTCTGCGCAATGATCGTGGCGCCCTCGGGTACGAGGGCCTGGCGCAGATTGTTCTCCGCCATTCGGCGGCCGCGTGATGCGAACATCTCGCGAATCACTTCGGCCACCTGAGCGCTGGGCAGCAGGTCCACTCCCATCACCGTCGCGATGGCCTCACGGGTCACGTCGTCGTGCGTGGGGCCCAGGCCGCCACAGACGATGACCGCGTCGGCAGCGGCCAGGACGCTGCGCAACACGCTTTCCATCCGGCCCAGGTTGTCGCCGACCTTCACCTGCAGCAGCGAATCCACACCCACGGCCGCTAGTTGCTCACCGATCCACTGGCTGTTGGTATCGGTGATCTGACCGAGCAGCAGCTCGGTACCGATGGCGACCACATCACAACGCATGGAAGAACCTCACAGCGACAGATCGGCGCCGGTCTCGTTGACCGGCAGGGGCTGGGACTTCATCGCCCGGTACACGTACTGGCCGCCACTGATCAGCGCCAACGAGACCGACGTCCACAGCAGTCCGTTCCACAGCCACTTCGCGTCCAACGCGGTCGGCGGCATGATCGCAAAGCCCACCGCCAGCTGCTGCACGAACGTCTTCCATTTGGCGATCTTGCTGGCCGGCACACTGACGCCCCTGGCACCGACGAATGTCCGGTAGAGGCTGATGGCCAGCTCACGCGCAACGGTGATTGCGACCGGCAGGATCCAGAACGTGTCGTTGGCGACCAGAATCGACATCGCACCAAGTACGAGGATCTTGTCCGCCAGCGGGTCGAGAAACGCACCGAGGTTGGTGGCGCCGTGGCGGCGGGCGAGGTAGCCATCGACGCCGTCGCTGGAACACAGCACGAACCACAGCGCAAACGCCGCCCACGAGCCACCCGGCGTGTCCGGTATGAGCACCAACATCAGCGGTGCAATCAGGACCCTCGCAACCGTGACCAGGTTGGCCCAGGTCTTGACGGCGGATGGATCGACTGGCATCAGAGCGAGTCTGCCACGAGATCTGGGCCCATCGCATCAACGATGCGAACGTCATGGAACTGACCAACTGACAGGTGGTCGGGTACCTCGATGACACCGTCGATCTCGGGAGCCTCACGGGTGCTACGTGCCTCACCGGGCGAATCCACCAGCACTCTCACGGTCTCGCCGATCAGATCGTCGCGGCGGCGAGCGGTGATGTCATCCTGCAGTTCGCGCAGCTCGCCCAGCCGTTCGTTCATCAGCGCCTTGTCGACGGCACCGTCGAGATTCATCGCGTACGTGCCCTCCTCCGGGCTGTAGGCGAAGAAGCCGCACCAGTCGAGCTGAGCTTCCTCGACGAACGACAACAACTGATCGTGGTCTTCTTCTGTCTCGCCTGGGTAGCCAACGATGAAGTTGCTGCGGAATGCAGCCTGGGGCTCGCGCTCACGAATGTCGGTGATGCGCTGCAGGAAGCGCTGACCATCACCCCAGCGGCGCATGCGACGCAACAGCGGCTTGCTGACGTGCTGCAGCGACAGGTCGAAGTACGGCACGCCGGTGTCGCAGATGGCGTCGATGAGATCGTCGCTGAGATCGCTGGGGTACAGGTACAGCAAGCGCGTCCACGCAGCTTGAGCACTGACGGCGCGCACCAGCGGGACGATGGAGCCGGCGCCCAACTCGTCGGGCCTGTCCTTGCCGTAGCTGGCCAGGTCTTGCGCGACCAGCACGATCTCCTGTGCTTCCAGCTGCTCGACCTCGGTGAGGATTGACGAGATGTCGCGACTGCGCTGCGGACCACGGAACGACGGAATGGCACAGAAGCCGCAGCTGCGGTCGCAGCCCTCGGCAATCTTCACGTAGGCCCACGGGCTGGACGACTTCGGTCTCGGCAGGTTGAGGAGGTCGAGCATGGGGATCGGTGCCGATGACACGGCGATGGACTTCTTCTTGACCGTGCCCTTCTTCATGATGTTGACCGGCACGCCGAAGCCCGCAACCTGATCGACCTCCGGCAGCGCATCGGCCAGCTCGCTGCCGTAACGCTCGGCCATGCAACCGGTGACCACCAGACGGCCACCCTCTTTGCGCTGGCCTTCCAACGCAAGGATCGTGTCGATGCTCTCTTTGCGCGCCTCGTCGATGAACGCGCAGGTGTTGACCACCACAAGATCGGCCTGCGCAGGATCGTCGGTCGCCGTCATCCCGTCGGCCAGCAGGGTGCCGATCAGCTTGTCGCTGTCCACCTGGTTTTTGGGGCAGCCCAATGTCTCGACGTAGAAGCGCTGGGCCATGCCCGACAGGCTAGAGGTAGTTCAGCCGCAGACCATTCGATGGCCACCGCATGTGCAAGAGGCGACCGGTGCCGCTGCAGGTGATGTATGCGTCGCGATACTCGCCGCTGCCGTCGTTGTCGCCGAAACAGATGTTGGTGGTCAGCAGGTCACCCGTGGCGATGTGCTCCATGCTGCCATCCACGGGCGAGATGACGGTGATGCCGCCGTTGATCAGCGTGGCAACACACACATTGCCGTCCCCATCGACTGCCAGCGAATCGAGCAACTGATAGCCCGGCAATCCGGCCAAACAGATGGAAGTGTCGAACGGGATTGCGGGGGCCAGTTCGCCTGGCGACGCAATCGTGCGGCGCATCACGCGACCGTTCTTGGTCTCGGCCCAGTACACCGTGGTGCCATCAGGCGAAAGGCCGATGCCATTCGGCTCTTCCACAGGAAACACCTGCTCGCTGATGTGGCTGCCATCGGCTTTGGCATAGTAGATACCGGTGAGATCGCTGGCGCGCGGCCGGTGGTCGCGGATGCCATGGTCGGTGAACCAGAAGCCACCATGCGCGTCGAAGACAAGGTCGTTGGGTGCCCGCAACGGGCGTCCGTCGCACTCTGCATAGAGGTCGGTGACCTCGCCGGTGGCCAGGTCGACTCGTTGGATGCGACCACCGATGTAGCGGTCGGGGTCGAAAGCGCCCGGAAGCAGCAAACCGCCGAACTCGACCGGACTGAAGCAGCCACCGTTGTTGCACAGGTACAGCGCGCCGTCGGGGCCGATGGCGGCGCCATTGGGACCGCCGACAATCTCGGCGACCGTCTCCTTCGTGCCGTCTGGCTGGACGCGCGTGATGCGCGGTCCGAACATCTCCACCACGATCACACTTCCATCCGGCATCGCGATCGGGCCTTCCGGAAAGCGCAGGCCAGACGTGATCTCGGTGAATTCGCTCATCGCGGCAGTGTGCCAGATCGTTCCATGGCATCGTCACCCGGACGAGCCCGTGTGCAAGGTCGACCGCCCGAGTGCCAGTCGACCATACGAGTGGGTACTCGCATCCCGGGGTGCGAGTACCCACTCGGGTGGCGACGTGGCACTCGCACAGGCGGCGTGGCACTCGCACTGACGGTGTGGCACTCGAACGCCTCAGCGGTTGCGCTGGGCTTCTTGCAGCAGTTCGAACTCTTCGACGGTCATCATCACCGAACGCGCCTTGGAACCTTCGCTGGGGCCGACGACGCCGCGCTGCTCGAGCAAGTCCATGATGCGCCCGGCGCGGGCGAACCCGACCTTCAGCTTGCGTTGCAACATCGATGTGCTGCCCAGTTGGCTGCGTACCACCAACTCCATGGCCTGACGCATCAACATCTCGTCTTCATCGTCATCGGCGCCATTGCCACCGAAGTCGCCGCCACCCATCTGGCCCTGACTTTCATCGCCCTCGACGCCGGCGACATAGACCACGTCGGGTGCCTGGCGGCGCCAGTGGGCCACCACCTTGCGAACCTCTTCCTCACTGACGAAGCAGCCCTGGATGCGCTGACTGACGTTGCTGTTGCCGGGCAGCAGCAACATGTCGCCCTTACCCACCAGCTTCTCAGCACCTGGCTGGTCGAGAATGACCCGGCTGTCGGTGAGGCTGTTGACCGCATACGCCATACGGGCCGGAATGTTTGCCTTGATGACGCCGGTGATGACGTTGACCGATGGTCGCTGCGTGGCGACGATGAGGTGAATGCCAACGGCACGCGCCTTCTGCGCAATGCGAGTGATGCTCTCCTCCACGTCGCGCGCGGCGACCATCATCAGGTCGTTGAGCTCGTCGACGACGACGACGATGTAGGGCATGCGTTCGTACGAGGTAGGGCTGTCGGGGTCGCGGTGCAGATCCGCGGCCAGCTCGCCACGATCGTACGCCGCGTTGTAACCGGTGATGTCACGGAAGCCGACTTCCGACAAAACGTCGTAGCGACGGTCCATCTCCTTGCACGCCCAACTGAGCGCATTGGCAGCCTTCTTCGGATTGGTGACCGGCTGCGTGAGGAGGTGCGGCAAGCGGTTGTACTGCCCCATCTCGACCTGCTTGGGGTCGATGAGGATGAGCCGCACCTGCTCGGGCGTGGTACGCATCAGTAACGACGTGAGAATGCTGTTGATACCGCTGGACTTGCCGGCACCGGTGGTGCCGGCGATCAGCATGTGCGGCGTGGTGGACAGGTTGAGGAACACGGCACGCCCGGCGATGTCCTTGCCAATCGCCACATCCAACGGGTGGCTGGCGGTCTTGGCTTCAGGCGCTGTCATGATGTCGCCGAGGCTGACCAGCTGACGGGTGTGGTTCGGCACTTCGACACCGATGGCTGACCGGCCAGGTATGGGCGCCAAAATGCGCACGTCGGTGGCCGCCATGGCGTACGCAATGTCGCGGTTGAGGCTGGTGATGCGAGCGACCTTTACGCCGGCACCGAGCTCGAGTTCGTAACGCGTGACGGTGGGGCCGACTGTTTGCCCGACCAGCTTCGTCTCGACACCGTGCGAGGCGAGCGAATCGACGAGCGTGCGCCCGCGGGCTTCCACTTCGGCTTTGTTGATGGTTTGCGCAGTGCTTCGCGGTAGGTAGCTGAGCGGCGGCAGCGACCACTGCCCGGCCTGCGCACCTGGGCCGAGATCGAGGACTTCCTGCTCGCCTGGGCCCGCCGGCAGCGCAGGCACTCCTCGAGGCGCCCGAAGACGCTTCGGCTTGGACGCGTCCTCGCTCCATTCGTCGTCATCGGCGAAGTTGTACAGCTGCGGCGCGGGCAGCTCACCAGTCGGCTCTCGCGCAACCTGACGGTCGCTCTTCAGCGTCGCCATGTCGCCGAAGACCTGCTTGATCTTGCGCCCGACGGGTGCAGCCACTGCCGCGACACCGTGTGCGCTCTGGCCAGAGACCGTCCGCAACGAACTGCCGGTGAGCAGCAACACCGCGCCGACGAACACGGTGGCAAGGATCGCGATGGCACCCGCATCGCCGGCCAGGCTGCTCAAGGGCTCGCCCACCAAGGCACCCAGCCAGCCGCCCGCACGGCCCAGCGTGTCGAACCCGCTCATGATCTTTCCCGGGCCGCGCACCACGTGCAGCAGTCCCAAGATCGACAGTGACGCCAAACTCCAGCCAATGCCCAGGCGGAAGCGATTGCCGCTGCGGCCCTTGCGGACCAGCGCAATTCCGACGCCGACGAGGGCGACTGGAACGATGAAACGCCCAAGGCCCGTGAACCAACCAACCAGCGTCTCCACGCCGCGCCCCAGCGGGCCGGCGAGGTTGAAGTAGATACCGAGACCCAGCAGCGCCCCGACCAGGATGAACCCGATGCCAATGAACTCGTCCTCACGACCGGCAACGGCCTCTCGCATCTCCGCCGACGCCTGATCACGGCGCGAGGTGGGCTGCGGCGCTGCTTTCGCGCCCGACTTCGAGCTGGAACCGGCACCCGAGCGCGATGCCCCGCCCCGCGCGGGAACGGACGATTTCGAGCGCTGGTTCGACGGACCCCATGTACCCATTGCTCTCACGGTACCAAGGGTGCGCGCGACAGTACGCGCACTGCGTGCTTCACCACTGTCCGCGGCCGTGCCTCAGTTGACGGGATCGACGGACTTGACGCTTCCGTCGGCACCCAACACCACGTCCAGACCACCGCCCTTGTCGGACGTGGCGAGCACGCCGTAGAGGACATTTCCCTGTCCATCTCCGTGAACGTAGAAGCTTTCGATCGAGATCCCGGGTAGCTCGGTGAGCACCTGGGAGAGAGTGACAGCCGGGTCGAAGTCCAACGACGACGACGGAAACGTGCCACCGCCCGCGGCCTGGCCCTCGGTCGAGGTCAGGGTGCCGTCCAAGTACAGCCACGGCTGCGCAACGGCACCACTGTTGAGCGCCACGAAAAGATTCACCAGCCGCGCCGTCGCATTGATCTCGAAGTACTCCTGAGGCCCGCCGAGTTGTGCCTCCAGAGCCGTCACGGCCGGCGCAATCTGATCGAGCAGCGGCAACTCGTCGGCGGATGGCAGCGCAGCCGTCGTGGTTGAGACCGCCACCGAGTCATTCGATGCCGCAGGGTCGTCAGAACACGCGCCCAGCATCGCGAAAGTCGCGAAAACGGCCGAAGTGACGCGATGTTTCCTCACAGCACCAGGCCGCTGGTGCAGTTGCGCGTCACTTCGCCCGATCCGTCGGAGGTGTGCTGGTATTCCGAACATCGCCACGTTCGCTGTCCTAGGTCTCCATCACTACGGGGACGATCATGGGCCGGCGCTTCGTGCGCTCGTTCACGAACTTGCCGGCTGCCCTACGAACATCGCGCTCCAACGACTCGACGTCGCGCACGCCACTGGCCAAGGATTGCTCCACCACGGCGGCAACGCGATCGCACGCCTCGTCCAGAAGGTCTTCCGCCTCGGGGGCATACACCCAGCCGCGGGTGATGATCTCGGGGCCGGTGAGCACCTTGCCGGTTCCGATGTCGACGGTCACGATGACCACCACGACACCTTCCTCGGCCAGCACCCTGCGGTCGCGCAGCACACCCTGACCGACATCGCCGACGATGCCGTCCACGTACAGATAGCCGGCGGGCACACGGCCGACCTTCGCCAGACCCTTGTCACTGAGTTCCAGCACGTCACCGTCCTCGCAGGTGAGAACGTGATCCTTCGGCACGCCCATCAGCACTGCCAGCTTGGCGTTGGCCACCATGTGCCGATACTCGCCGTGAATCGGCACCATCCACTCAGGCTTCGTGAGCGACATGTAGGTCTTCAACTCGTCGGCCTGCGCGTGGCCCGTGGCGTGCACGTCGGCAATGCCGCTGTGAACCACCTCGACACCGGCACGCAACAGATCGTCGATGACCCGATTGACGTTGCCCTCGTTACCGGGAATGGCATGGCTGGACAGCACGACGGTGTCGTGATCGCCCGCCTTCACCCACTTGCTCTCGCCCCGGGCCAACAGCGCCAACGCTGACATCGGCTCGCCCTGCGAACCGGTGGAAATGATGCACACCTGGCCCGGCGGATACTTGCCGATGTCGTCGATGTCGACCAACGACGCGTCGGGAATGTGCAGCACGCCCAGGTCGCGGCCCATGCGCACGTTCTTCTTCATGCTGAGCCCAAGTGTGGCCACCACTCGCCCACTGTCGATGGCCGCGTCGGCAATCTGCTGGATGCGATGCAGGTGACTGGCAAAGCTGGCCGTGATGATCCGCCGGCCCTTTTGCGCCCCGAACACCGCCCGCAGGACGGCGCCGACGCCGGATTCGCTCGGCGAGTGCCCGTGCTCCTCGGCATTGGTACTGTCGGCCATCAAGAGACGAATGCCCTCGGTTGCCGCAATCTGCCCGAGGCGGGAGAGGTCGGTTCGGCGGCCGTCGACCGGCGTCAGGTCGATCTTGAAGTCGCCGGAGTGCAGCACCACACCCTGGGACGTGTGGACGGCAATGGCATGCGCGTGCGGCACCGAATGAGTGACGGGAATGAACTCGACATCGAACGGGCCGATCATCAGCCGCTCGCCGTCCTTCACCGGGATCAACTGAGTGCGACCGAGAAGGCCGGCTTCCTCGATGCGGTTGCGGGCGAGGCCAAGTGCGACTGCCGAGCCGTAGATCGGGAAACTCAGTTCGCGGAGAAGGTACTGCAGCGCACCCACGTGATCTTCGTGGCCGTGGGTGGCAACCACCGCTTCGATGCGATCAGCGTTCTCACGCAGGTAGGTGAAGTCGGGCAACACCAGGTCGATGCCGTGCATGTCGGCGTCTGGGAACATCAGCCCGCAGTCGATCAGCAGAATGCGACGGTTGCCGCCCTTGGTGCCGTCGTCGACAATCTGCTCGATGGCCATGCAGTTGCGACCGATTTCGCCAAGGCCACCGAGAAAAACGATACGTACCGGCTGAGGCATCAGGCGACCTTCGAACAATCAGGAAGTGGGACGTTGGGGGAACGCATTGCGCCACCTTTGCAGGTTCGTCCACACTTGGGGTGCTCGTGTCTTCACGAACTCGGGCGCCGGCCCCATCGGCAAACGTGCCTGGCCGACCTCGAACCCGAGATGACGCATCATTGCTTTGGTCGGGATCGGGTTCGGCGCATCGTCGCCGGTTTCGAAGGCAAAGCTTTCCAGCAGGCGGGCGTTGATGAGCCGAGCGCCGACCGTGTCGCCCTTCTCCCACAGGTCGAACATCTCCTGGTGATCAGGCGCTGTCCAATGCGTGGCGACGCCGACGACGCCGACGATTCCGCTGGCCAGCAGCGGCAGCGTCAGTGAGTCGTCACCGCTGTAGACCTCGACACTGTCCGGCGCTTGTGCGATGAGCACTGCTGTCTCGCCGGGGTTCCCGGCAGCGTCCTTCACGGCAACGATGTTCGGCACCTCGAAGAGGCGCAGCAGCGTTGCCGTGGCGATCTTGCGACCCGTGCGCACCGGGATGTCGTAGACCATCTGCGGCAGCGGCGTGCACTCGGCCATGGCCCGAATGTGCGCCTCGATGCCTGCCTGCGACGGCCGGCTGTAATACGGGCAGAGTGCGAGGATGCCGGCCGCCCCGAGAGCAGTGGCCTCCTTGGTGAGATGCACCGAGTGCAAGGTGTCGTTGGTGCCGGTACCAGCAATCACCGGAATGGTGACTGCTTCGATCACGGCCGCGAACAGGCTGAGCTTTTCGTCGTCCGACAACACCGAGGACTCACCTGTGGTACCCGCAACGACGAGGCCATCGTGACCATTGTCCTGCAGCCAACGCGCGAGACGGCGTGCCTCATCGAGGTCGAGCACCCCGCTGTCGTCGAAGGGGGTGACCATTGCGGAGAGAACGCGACCGAACCGGGCCATCAGAAACTGCCTTCCGTTACCCGGTCCATGCCCTGAGTGAGGATGAGTTCTTCGTGCAGTTCCATCCACACATCGTGGTTGCTGCCGCTCATCAGACCCATACGCATATTCGTTTCACCTTTCACCGCTCGCTGGCACATCCGTGCCATTGGGTGCGACTACAGGCCGCAGCGTAGTGGGCCGACCCACCCGGTGTGCCAGCGATGTTCCGGTGACCGAGGAAGGTTGCGTCACGATGAACGTCTGGCCCACATCAGGATCCGGCGGAACGGGAAGAAGAACGGCGACCGGTCCCCCACTGCAGCGATCAATGCAGCTTCGTAGTCGACGACGAACTCCTCGAAGGCGTGTGGGCCAGCTCGTCGGCCACGCGATGCGAGGGCATGTACGCATTCGCGGGCACTTGAACAGCAAGCTGACCGCCAGGTGACAAGGCCGCCGACCATCCCGCCAGCACGGCTGCGTGGTCGGGAATCCTCGGCGGCGAACTTGCGATACTGCTCGGGATTCCAATCCACAACAGTCATGACTTGTATCTTACTTGTATGCAAGTCGTCTGTCGAGCTACTGGCCGGCGACGGAAGCCATCCTGTCGGCGTCGGTGAGTTCGAAGGCTGTGAACTCTTCGCCGGTGTCTGCCCAGTCCTCGAACTGGATGACACCCATCTCCTCGAAGCGATGGCGCAGCCACTTGTCGTTGCGGTCCAGCAGGCCCAGCTTCTTGCAGTTGGGGACGATCTTGCTGAACAGCATGCTCTGGAACACTGCGCGAGTGGGATCGGCCAAGACCAACGGGATGACCTCGCGGACGTTGACTCCCATGCGCTCCCACACCTCTTGCTGCATGAAACGGTCGCGCATGCGAATGGCTGCCTCGAACGCGAACTCCTGGCGGTCCTTCATCTCCGCGTCGGTCATCTCGTCGTAGCACTCCTTGAGGCTGAGGACGCCGAAGGCCACGTGGCGGGCCTCGTCGCTCATCACGTAGCGCAGCAACTTCTTCAGCAGCGGCTCGTTGGTGAATTGGTGCATGAAGCCGAAGGCGGCGAGGGCGAGCCCCTCGACCATGACCTGCATGCCGAGGTAGGTCATGTCCCAGCGGCTGTCGTTGACGATGTCGTCGAGCAGCATCCGCAGGTGAGCGTTGACCTGGAACTCGCCACCCAACTTCTCCTCCAGGTAACGGGCGAACACCTCGACGTGGCGGGCTTCGTCCACGACCTGCGTGCTGGCGTACAGCTTGGCGTCGTACCACGGCACGGTCTCGACGATCTTGGCGGTACAGATCAGCGCGCCCTGCTCGCCGTGCATGAACTGGCTGAGGCTCCAGTTGCGGCTCTGCACACCGAACTCCAGCCACTCCTTGTCACCCCACTTCTCCACGGGCGTACCGATGTACATGCTGGCGTCGACACCGGTGCCGATCAGTTCTTGATCCTCCTTGACCGACTTCTCCACGTCGACGTCGATCGACCAGTCGAGATCCGTGGTGGCATTCCACTGGCCGGTCTTGGCCTTCTCGTAGAGCTTGCGCAGGGCGGGACGCTGCAGTGAGTAGTCCCACGTGAAGATCGAGTCGGCGTTGTTCTTGACAATGTGCTCGATCTCGTTCGAGTCGACCAGCGGGACGGCAAGAATTGCGTCGATGTCGTTGATCTCGGCGCGGCCGATGATCGCTTCATTGTCATTGTGAGTAACGGTCATGACGGGTCCTTTATGCGGTGATGGATGCCAGGAAGGCGGGAAGGATGAACGTGCTGATGAACAGGCGGGCCGAGTCGGCATCGCCGAGATCGACATGGTCGGACGGTGCAAGGAAGTAGCTGATGACGAGCCGCGACAACAGTTCGACGAGCCGGGCAGATTCACGCCGCGGCAGGTATGGGTCGACCATCGGCACCAGGAAGACGGTGGCGACGCGCATGATGCGCGGCAGGCCCTCCACCGTCAGTTGGGCCAGCGTGTCGCCCGGCTCAGAGGCCATCATGATGGCCAGATGTTGGTCATCGCGGAGCTCATGCGTGGCAGCGACGACTGCGCGCACCAGAAGGTCTTCGAGGTCGACCGCACCATCGACGTGTGCGGTGAGGCGGACGAAGAAGTCCTCCAACTCGCGTAGCCGAAGCGCTTCGAACAGCACATCCTTGCCGCCAGGAAACAGCCGGTACAGGGTGGCGCGAGAGACACCCGCCTCGCTGGCGATGTCGTCGATCGTGACCTTTTCGATGCCCCATCGCTCACAGCACGCCTTGGCCGCGGCAATTACACGCAACTCGACGGAGGTGGGGGAAGACGGCACGGTGAGACAGTAAGACGCTTTTCGTCTCACTGTCAATGGATCGGCGATTGTTGACCAAGTAGATCAACAATCTCCATCCACTGATAGCCTCTCCGAACCAGTGTGAACAACTGCGTGAACAAGGAGCCCCATCAATGAAACGACAGATCCTCGCGACCACCGCCATGGTCGGCCTGTTGCTCGCCGCCTGCGCCGACGACACCACCAGCAGTAGCGACACCACCGTCGCCGCGGCGCAGACCACCGTCGCTGCAACCGACACCAGCGTCGCAGCAGACGACACGACCGCCGCTGCTGGTGGCGATGCTGCCGGATGCGCCGACGGCAAGACGCTGAAGGCCGGCCAGTTGACCATCGCCACCGGCGACCCGGCGTTCCCTCCCTACGTGCTCGACGACAAACCCGAGTCAGGCGAGGGCTTCGAGAGCGCCGTTGCACTTGCAGTCGCCAAGGAGCTCGGCTTCGAAGGCAAAGTCGAGTGGGTGCGCACGTCATTCGACACCGCAGTTGCAGGCAGCGACAGCAACAACGACTTCAACCTCCAGCAGTTCACGATCAACGACGAGCGCAAGCAGGTCGTGTCGTTCAGTGACCCGTACTACACCGCCAACCAGGCCGTGCTCGGGTACGCCGATGGTCCGGGCAAGGACGTCACCAAGCTCAGCGACCTCAAGACGCTGCGCCTCGGCGCCGCCGCTGGCACCACCAGCCTGCAGTTCATCCTGGACGTCATCAAGCCCGACGCCGAGCCGTTCGCGTTCAACAGCAACGCCGACGCCAAGACCGCTCTCGACAACAATCAGATCGACGCCATCATCACCGATCTGCCCACAGGTCTCTACATCTCCGCAGTGGAGATCGAGGGCACGAAGGTCTTTGGCCAGTTCCCCATCGATGCCGGCGGCGCTGGCGACCAGTGGGGCCTGCTGCTCACCAAGGACAACCCCCTCACCGAGTGCACCAACTTGGCAATCGCCAACCTGACCGCATCGGGCGAGCTGGCCACCATCACCGAGGAGTGGATGGGCAAGTGG
>JBBQMG010000106.1:0-15121 GCA_038328705.1 Acidimicrobiales bacterium
CGATCGGGGTGCTGGCGGCCTTCGGTGACTTTCGCGTTGGCCTGCAACGAGTAGCCGAGTTGATGCAACAAGCGCAGCACCGTGCGCGACGACACCTCGAACCCGCGAGCGACGAGCTCGCCGGCGAGGTGCGTGGATGACTTCGATGTCCAGCGCAGCAGCGACATCGGGTTGCCACGCGTCTCGGGGTGGACCAGCCCGTCGAGCGCTTCCAACAGGCCGGGTTGCTTGTCGATCAACGGCTTGTCCCCGCCACCCTCGGCACGCAGCCGTTCCGACGGGACGATCCCGGCGGCGACTTCTGCTTCGGCCTTGATGATCGTGTTGCGAGACATCCCCGACGCCACCGCCACCGCGGTCTTGCCGCCCCGACCGAACATCTCCGCAGCCGCGCCACCAACCACACGACGCTGCACTTCGTGCATATGCGGCAACACCACCTCAAAGAATCGCGCGAGTCCCTCGGCTGTCACCTCCACACCAACACACTACACCGCGCGTACTAACCTGTCGTGGACCCTTAGGCCCCATCTGGTGGCGTAGGCGGGTCGGCCATCCCGAACTGACTCACGCTCACCCCACATGCGCTGTCGAAATCGGACTTGAACTCCACGAGGCTGTCACCCGGCAGCACGGCTCGGAATGCCGCCCATGTCTCGTGTTGTCCGCGAGATGCGGCGTCACACGAGAGTGCACCGGCCAGATAGAAGGCGCCCTCACCGCCGGGTTGCAGGACCCCGTCAGCGAGTGGAGCAGGATCACCAAAGTATGTGCCTTCCACTGCCGATAGCGATCGGGTGTTACCGGAACTGTCCACTCCCTCAATCGTCGGGCTTCCAGTCAAGACACAGGGGACCTCGCCGACATTCGTCAGCACGACCTGGACCTTCGTGTTGCCGGCGAGAAGACCTCGAAACTCAGCGACAGCCGACAACGCTGACCCGTCGCATGCGGTCACTTTCTGAGGCGACACGGTCGCTTGAGCATTGGTGACGGGTACGGTGATTCCACTTGAGAACTCACTCGCCGGAACGACCGACGAGGAGTGGTTCGCACGGCTAACTGACCATACACCGAAGGCGGTGAGCAAGCAGAGACCGCCGGCGGCCATGCCGGCCGTTCGCATGCGGTTCGTCGGTCGTCGACGCTGTCCGAGTTCGATCTGCGCTGGGGGCGTCGGCGTCGCCCGACTGATCGAGGCTTGCATCCTTCGAATTGCATCGTCGATACGCGGTTCGTTCATCTCAGTAGTACCTCCAGTTGGTTTCGGGACTTGGCCAGTTCTCGCTCGACAGTTCGTGTGGATATCCCCAGGGTCGTCCCGACCTGGCAAGGACGGAGGTCTGACCAGTACGTCAAGTGAACGATCGCCCGTTTGCGCACGCTGAGCACTTTGACTGCCTTCAGTACATCGAGATCCGTGCCGACCGGCTCACATGACGATGTGCTCACAGCTCTGAGACGGAGCTCTGCTGCGAGCTTGCGAGCGAGAGTTCGGCGGGCGTTGGCTGCTTCGTTGAAGACGCACTTGACGAGATACGCCCGTCTGTTTGTCACTGACGGCCACCGCGGTGACTGAAATGCCTTCGACACCGCCGATGAGAACAGACCCTCTGCCGCAGAGGGCCCAGCCATGGACGCAGAAAACCGCATGAGCTCAGGTCCAAGCTCTCGAAATAGCGCCACATCCTCGTCGGTCATGATCTGAAGGACACCGCGGGCCGTGGATTTCCGCCACCGACCGACGGTCGGCGATGGCGTAGCGAGGATCTCGGACATCTCGTTGCGCTCACGTGATTTCAGGCGAGACAGCTTGCATATGTCGAATGCACGGTGTTGCCGAACACCGTGAGATCGAAACAGTTCCTGTCAAAGACGAACGAATTGCCGCCATACGTCTCAGTCACCGGGCCAGAGTATTGGTGACCACGCTGGTCATAGATCCACCATCCCGAGGGCAGGTTTGGTAGACCACTGTAGACGCCCAGGACGCCGTTCCAATGCGGCACAATCACCTGCGCTGGCGCACTCAAACTGGCGGAACGGATCGTGATGGCATACCCAGAATAGAGTGTCGGAATATAAGACGGGTTCGTGTGGACCTGATCCACAAACCCCTTTACGTACTGGTCGACGGCCGCAGCGCAGCTCGCTCCGTTCGGAATATCTGGCTCGACATCGAGCACAACCGGCCCGAACATACCTCGAGTGTACGCGGCAGAAATCGCTCCGTTTGCTGCGGCCACCCCCTGGCTATACGCAGTGGTCACGTTCGTAGAAATCGGGAAACTAACAGATACTCCTCCGCAGGATGGCTGGCGATCACTGTAGATGGGCAGGAGGTCCCACCCCTGGCCTACGACTGTCGAAACCCAAGCGTTGTTGTGGAAAGCGGCAGTGGTTGGGCATGCATTGTTTACAGTGCTGCCGCCGATATAGAAGCCGTAGGTGCCATACGAGCTACCCGAATACAGCGTCTGCATCCTCGAGGTGCTCTCGTTGGCGCAACTGTCGACGCCCTTATGCTTCTCAATGGCATTTGCGGACGCACCCGGTTGAGCGACACCAACCCCGACGAGCGAGGAGAGAGCAACCAACGGAACTATACAGCGAAATCGATTCATTGAACATCACCTTTCTGCTTGAGTGAAGTACCCCTGAACGATTGGCTAAGCATCGTCGGAAATGAACTCCGGTGTAGGAGTACGTACCCATACGCAGAAGGTGTCCGCCAAACGCCCGCTCATTACAGCCATCACCAATATGGGGCGACATCGATCCAGCCGGCACCTCCAAGCCTGGGCATCGCACGGCCTCGAACCGAGGTGCCTGATCTCACCTCGCCGTCGGTGTCCCTCATGGGAATGGCACTCTGAGTTGGCCCCACTTGTGATGGATTTGGCCCTAACCAAGCTGGGGCCAAATCAGGTTGAAAAACCCACTCCCCACCGTCATCGACAGCGTCGAAGTGACGCCGGAACTACCCCAACGAATGCAGCGCTGAGTCGCGACACGGCGACCAACATGCGCAACTGCTCGGTGCCCTGCAGGAACAGGCACGTATCGAGTCCGTGACCGCCTCGAGCGCGATTCAGAGGGGGTACGTCGCCGACGCCCGACTGCGCACTGGCGTGTCGGAGAATCCGCAACGCTCGCAGTGCGCAACTGACCTTCTCGACCAACGAGATCGGGTCGGTGAACGCCCGATTCCCCGATTTCCGTCGCTCAGCGCGAGCCCGCGGTCACTTCCTCAACGAGCAGGCAGCGATCAAGTGTCGCTACCCTGCGCTGCGATCCCTCGCCCCCCAGGGCGCGGAAGGCAACGATGGGCCATGCGCTGAAAACCAGCGCCCAATGCCTTTGACCTCATGTTCGAAGACCGAATCGCCCCAACAAAGAATGACCGACCCAGACCCCTGTTACACCGAATTCCGAGAGTCCCTTACTCGGCTGCGTTGATGACAGTGGTGAGGGCTAGTTGGCGCACTTCGGCTTCGGTAAGTCGATAGGCGATCAGCGATACAGGAAGGCAGGGATCATCTGCGCTTTGGAAGAGCACCACTACGAGTCCTTCTTCGAACGTTCCGATCGTGGCGGTGAGAGCGGTTGCTGCTGGAGTTGACGTGGCGTTGGCCATTTGGTGCTCGCTTGCGAATGAGACCGACAGCAACGGGTTGGATTCGGAGTCGAACACTTGAAGCGCAAGGTAGCCGACCGTAGCTCTGAGGACTTCTGGTTCGCTTTCGGTCGTGACCTCGCCGAAGCTCGTCGGGATCTCCCCTAGCGACAGTCGGTTCACGCACGCGGTAAAGGTTTCGTCTTGTATAGCGACTGGATCGCCTGGCGAGGTGCTGACTGTTGGCTGCGGCTCAGTGACTGTACGAGCGTCGGTCGTCGATGGCTGAGTTGTCTCCGCGGGAGTGGAACTCGATGTGGGTGTGGCTGTGGAGGTTGTCTCGCTCGATGACGAGTCGCCGCAGCCAGTCATGACCGAGGTAATCAGCGTGGTGAGCGCGAGGCACGCAATCTGCTTACGAATCAGCATTGGAGTCGAGCCTGCTTTGGCGGTTTCGGACCAGGATCGACCTTGCGGTGCGCAGCGCACCTGCGTCGCACCGGTCGCATTCGCTTTGCCCGCCCACTGCGTTCACAACTGAGAAGTGTCCGCTCGAAGTGAGGCATTACAAGTTTCCTGAACTTGAGGCATTTGCTTGTTGCCGCTAGGTACAAATTGCGACGGCGTGTATGGGCAGAACGACTGCACCATTCCCGGGGTGAATACGTCGCTGTTCAGGGGTCGTGCCGCCGCCTCACAGCTCGGCATCGTCCGAATCGACAACCAACCTGTCGTCTTCCTGAACGACACTGCCTACACCGTGATCGGCATCATCGACGACGTCGCTCGAAACCCCGAGTGGTTGCTGTCCGTCATCATCCCCACGACCACAGCCGGCAAGCAGTTCGAAATCCGTCACGTCCACCGCCAGATGCTCCTTGACACCACTCCGGTGGCAACACAGCTCATCGGCCATCAGGCTCCCATCGCCCTCCGACCCCACAACTCGGACCGCCTCCAAGCCGTGTCAATGGCCGCATTGCGTCTGGACCGCCAATCGACCCCCACCAACGCCCCCAGCTGCAATGTCGGCAGGATTGCTGTAATGCTCTCCTCTGTGGCGGACACTCGCAAGTGATGGGTTGGCTGATGTAGATGACGTCAAGGCTGGTGGACGACAGAACGGAGCGCTTTAGCGACCTGTTTCGTGAGTTCACACCGTCGGTGCGCGGCTTTGTCCGCACGATGGTCGCCGCCTGCGATGTCGAATCGGTGGTGCAGGCCACGTTCGAGACGGCCTGGGCGAAGCTGGAGGCAATACCGTTGCTGTCACAGCGCGCGTGGTTGTTCGGGGTAGCCCGGAATCACGTGAGAAACCATGTTCGTGCGGAACGTCGGCGCGCGTTTCTCGTCGACGCGGTCGGTGCTCAACGACCGGGAGAGCTGACCAGTTGCCCCCGTGGCTGTGTCGATCTGGTTGAGATAGCCCCACTATTGGCGGCGCTCCAACATTTGAGCACGGAGGAACTTGAGGTCCTGCAGTTGGTTGCCTGGCATGAGATGGAACCCGCAGAGGTCGCTGTGGTGTTGAAGATTTCTGCCAACAACGCCAGGGTGCGTATACATCGCGCTCGAAAGCACCTCGAAACGCTGATGCAACCTGAGTTGGGGGAGGTGGACCGATGAGAGTCCGCGATCCATTCGAAATCCTCGCAGCGCTGAACCCCGTGCCGCGGCTCAGCGAAACGTCACCCCAAGACGACGAGCTGCTCGCAACAATCATCGCAAAAGCCCCGTCGACGACAGGTAAACGTCGGCGCCACTTGTGGGTCGCCGGCGGCGGCGCGATCGCCGTCGTCGGGCTGGCCGCGTTCGCCGTGTTTCACCAAGACTCGGCATCGAGCCCGCTACAGCTCACCTGCTACACCGCAGCGCAACAGCCGCCGCCCGAGCAGTTTGGGATCCCCATGGAGGGCGATCCGGTCAAAGCATGTAAACAATTGTGGCGCAACGGCACCATCGCCGACGCCGAACCGCCAACATTGACCGCCTGTGTCAACGACGGAGGAATCGTTGCCGTAGTCCCCGGAGACCAAAAGGTGTGCGCTCGGTTGGGGTTCGCCAACTGGATCGGTGCACTCACCGATGATGAGGTGCAGATGATGGCGTTCGCCGATGAACTCGCCGCAACGTTCTCGGAGAAATGCATCATCGAACCCGACGCGACAGCAGCCGCCCAAGCGGTGATCGACAAATACCAGCTCGCCGGTTGGACGATCGTTCAACAGGGTGGCTACACCCCCCAACGTGCATGCGCTCTAGCCGGCGCGGTACCGGAGCAACAACTCGTCGTGATCGCAAGCCGTCGCGGCGCACCATGAACGCCAACACGAAAGGTGAACAGCACAATGAAGCGACTCCTCGGAGGTCTCATCCTCGCCACGTCCGTGATCATCGCGACGCCGGGAGCGCACGCAGCCCGGACGTCAGCTGAGAGAACGGCCGGAAGTGCGTGGTTTGAAGATCATTGGATCGACCTCACCGTCAGCTGGGAGCAGGCAACCGCATGCGACGTCCAACCCGACCTCACGATCTGCTACCGCACCGAAGCTACGATGATTGCCGAACTAGCCGCTGCCCGCACTGCGACGGCGTTCACCACGCTGGCAGCGTGCTCGACGTCGCTTCGCCTGTACGACGGCACGACCTACACCGGCACAGTGCTCAACTTGTCCACCAGAGCAACCGTTCTCAACCTGTCCGTGTACGGATTCGACAACCTCACCTCCAGCTACAAGGTCGGTGGATGCGATCCAGACTTCTACTCGTCGGCGAACCTTGGCGGCTCTCTCTACACGGGCAGCACGGGCGCCGGCTCGCAAGCACCGTCCATGCTGAGTGGCTGGAACAACGTGGTGTCATCCGTCTACATCTACTGACCCACAACCCCATGAGAGCGCGTCGTAATGCACCAGCCACCGGCGGACATCACCGGGTGTGCGAGAACCAGAACCTACCGTTGAACAACGCGCAGCATGGGCCTTGGCCCGAGCGTGCAACGGAT
This sequence comes from Acidimicrobiales bacterium, assembly GCA_038328705.1. Classification (GTDB taxonomy): domain Bacteria; phylum Actinomycetota; class Acidimicrobiia; order Acidimicrobiales; family Ilumatobacteraceae; genus UBA668. Next base: position 6,621 of record JBBQMG010000106.1, read on the forward strand.
GGCGCACAGCCGGCGTTTGCATCGATCGAGCCACCAACACGCCGAGACCGTCCCCGCATCCCGGTTGCCTACGGGCACAACTCGAACACGACCTGCTTCTCGCCGAAAAGTCATCTGAATAGATCCACAAGAAGCTGACGGCGGCGCAGTTCGGGATCGGCCGATTGGGGCCTTGCGGAGTTCGAGCGCTTAGCGGGTGCTGAACTTCGCCGCGGTCCGCAACCGGCCTTCGATGCGTCCACGTGTTCGAAGAACGGAAGCGTCTCCTGGGCGCCGAGGTTGCGGACGGAACCCTCGAAGCGGTGGCTCCGGCCAGGCGAAAGCCGAGCCGCAACTTGGTACGTGTAATGCCTGGCCGTTCGTCGGACACCTACTGACGGCTAGAGCGTTTCGCTCGACGAAACGCATTCGGTTCGATCAACAACCTGAGGAGGGCTTCTGATGACGAAGAGAAGGTTTACCCAATTGCTGCTCGGAGGGGGACTCGGCGCCATCCTGGCGTTCGGTCCCGCGATGCCAGCGAGCGCTCACGCCCGCACGACGAGTTGGAACGGATGTACGGCCTACTCGGACCATCAGAGTTCCGGAGTCAAGGCCGTGTGGATCACCTCGCACAACTGCACGCAGACAAGAACCCGCGTCACCGTCGCCATTGACGGGACGAACTACAGCACTTCTTCCGCGTGGACGAGTGGGAACGCCTACGTCAGTACCAGCGCTGGCACTTATGTGAGTGGCTCAGTGGCGATGGCTAACGGTGGCACTCAGTCGAACTGGGTTTCACACTGAGGGTGATCCACCGGAAGTTACTCCCCGTCACACTTGCGGTGTTGTGCGTTGGATGTTCTGCAGGGTCGTCGACGCACAGCATCGCGTCGACGACTGCCGCCCCCCTGCCTGCGCTCACAGCCCCCGATGGCTCTCTGCAGGATGCGATATTGGCCGACGGTGTGGTCACTGACGCGGAGTTCAATTCTGCGAACCAAGCGGCAGCCGAGTGCATTCGTCGGCTCGGCTTCGGCGCAGAAGTGCTGCCTGACGGTGGTATTCGCACCAGTTACGAGGAGGAGCAATCGGACGACGTGGATGCCGCGCAGTACTCCTGCGAGACGCAATACAACACCCAGGTTCAGCTGAGATACTCGATCGGGCATCTGCCACCCGAGTTCGATGTCGAAGCCGTTTGGGACTGCTTGGAACAGCGGGGGATTGTGGATCGGAAGGCGATTGACGACCCGGTTGAAGCCTTCCAGTTGGCTGACGCCGCCAACTCGGCAGCGACAAGCGAGTGCATTCAGAAGGGCCGCGGTGGCTGAGCGGCTTACATGGTCGGCACGGGCACTCGCCACGGTTGGACTTGTTGCGCTTGGGGCGGCGAGCGCTCTCGCGATCACCGCCGAGGCAGAGCCGGACCTCACGCAGGCGGTCGCCGACGATCAACTGGTGGTTCCAGTTGTCGAGGCCGTCTCTGATGGTCGGCTGGAGGTGTCGGTGGAGTTGACGTGGCAGCAGGGGCGCGTCCTTCGAGCTCCAGCAGGTTGGGAAGGAATTGTCACGTCAGTTGCGCCACAGCCCGACGGCATGGTCAGGGAAGGCGATCGACCTTTTGCGATTGACGGCATCGAGCGCATCGCTCTCGCGACTACCGCTCCACTGGTGAATCCTGTCGGAATCGGGACAGTTGGCAGCGATGTCGTGGAGCTTCGCGATGCGCTGGCTCGGATCGGGCTGTTGCCGATGAACACGGGCGGCTCCAGGCCGGAACGGGCTGATCGAGAGCTCATTCGTGCGCTCGCAGCCTTGGGCACCTCGCTGCATGTGCCGGATGGCGCACCGCAATTCGACCCCTCGTGGTTGATCTGGATTAGCGAGCCGGCGATGCCGACGGAGCTACTCCTCGAGGTCGGTGAGGCGGCTCCACCTGCCGGAGCGGCCATCGCCTCGGAGGGGGTTCGGCTCACCTCAGCGGTCATCTCCCAGGACCCCCCTGCTGGTGGAGGACAATTCCACGTCTCCATTGATGGGTTCGACCCGGTCGCGATCGATGGGAGGTCGGTGATCTCAGCGGAACTGCCCGACTTGGGGGGGCGTTTGCTCGCGTCTGGTGTCGATCCGGCCAGCAACGATCTCCGCTCGGCCCTCGTCTCACGAGTGGAGCCCATTCAGGTTCTCCGAGTACAGGCTTCAGCAATCGGAGCGGTCGGTGGTGGTACCTGTGTATGGCTCGCCGACGGAACGACGGTTCGTGTCGAGGTTGTCGCCAGTCAACTTGGTGTCAGCGATCTCGTGCCGGTCCCAGACCTCGACGGTGCTTCCGATGTCGTGGCCTTTCCTTCAACGGAACTGCGCGAACTTTGCTAGCCGCACCGATATCGATCGCCAGTCTCGGCTTTCACTATCGGGACGGTCCGTGGTTGTTCCGCGATCTCTCTTTTGACTTCGAACCCGGATCCACCACCGCTGTTATCGGCCCGTCGGGGACGGGCAAGTCGACATTGCTCGCCCTGCTCGACGGCACGCTTCGGCCAACCGAGGGTGCCGTGGAGTGCGGAGATGGAAAGCGGATCTGGCTCTTCCAGTCTCCGAGTCTGCTACCGCGTCGAACGGCGAACGAGAACGTCGCGTTGCCGATGATCGCTGCAGGAATCCGATGGCGAGACTGCATCACGGCCGCCGACAAATACCTCGCAACCGTTGGCCTCGCAGACGTCGCCACACAACAGGCCCGACACTTGAGCGGCGGGCAGGCGCAACGAGTTGCCGTCGCCCGGTGCCTCGCGGCACGACCCCACCTACTGCTGGCGGACGAGCCGACGGCAGCACTCGACCGGATGAGTGCAGCGCCCATTTGCGATTCACTCCGCGCCGTCGCCGAGTCGGGGGCCACGGTAGTGATTGCCACTCACGACGAACGCTTGGCTTCAACGTGCGATCGAATCCTGGAACTCGCGCCTCCGGCGTCCTGATCCTCGCCGGCCGTTCGTTCGCGACCGCAGGGGTGTGGGCATGGGCATTGGTCGCACCGGTGGCCTTGGTGTCGCTGGGTGTTTCCGCGTCTGAGGCGCAGTCGCGACAGAGGATCATCAGCGACGACGCACAAGCAACGGCCCGCGGCGACAACGTTCTGGTTCTGGTGGCCCCCAGCGCGGTCAATGCGACGGCATGCGAGTCGCTGAATCGGATCGCCGGTGTGGTCACGTCGGGCGCCTACCGACGCACGAGCGACGTACACCTCGCACAGGAACCGAACGATCCGGTACCGGTCTTCGAAGTCACGGCCGGAATGCTCGACACGCTCACCCTGTCACGGCCAACAACTCTCCGAGTGCTGCTGGGTGCAGGCTTGGCACGAGAGATCGGAGTGCAACCAGAGATCGCCGTTCTCGAAGAACCGACGGCGGGGTGGCCAGTGGACACGGTCGCAGATGGGTCGGCCAGAATCCCAGAGCTGACTCGCTCCATCATGACCCTGGTACCGGCCACAGGACTCTTCGACGCTTGCATGGTCGAGTACGAAAGAATCAAGCCGCGCGATGCCGACTCCATCGTGCTCGCACTGGAAGGGGACACCGGACGGAACGTGTCGATCGGAACCCTCAGCGGCGTGCCGATCGACCGCGTCGTCAACCCAAATGATCGCCTCCTCAAGGAGTCACCGACGCAACCGCTTGCCGTCGCAGGGTTGATCTGCCTTCTCACAGGTCTCGTTTCGTTCCGTCTTCGCCGCCGAGAGTTCACGGTGCTCGCCTTCTCCGGATTCGGGCGACCATCGCGACTATTGATCATGGTTGCTGAAGCAGTACCACTTCTGCTCGGCGCAGTCGCTACCGCATTGGTGGGAACACGACTTCTAGAACCTGATCTCAACTCCCGTCTCTGCAACCTCATCGCCCTCCGGGCCGGTGCGGTCTCCGCAACGCTCACCTTGATCGGCTTGTGCATCGCAACACTGACCCAAAGAACGAGGCAAGCATTGGTGGTGTTGCGCGACGACTGAGGGGTTTAGAGGTCGATCCCGACGCCGCTTTCGATTGATCTGGGCTGTTGCACGACTGGCCATCTGAGCTCGATGTCGTGCTGTTCGGCCCATTGGTGGATGACGTTGGCGAGTTGTCGGGTGCCGTTGTCGGGTTCGTGTGCGGCGATCTCGTGCAGCGTCATGACTGAGTCGACGAGTCGATCGTGTGTGACTGGTTTGGCGGTGGCCCAGTCATGCCAGGTGACCAGGGCATCGACGCGGGCTTCGGCCGCCGAGAGGTGTTCGGGGAGGTAGTTCCATTCGGTGAGGATGTCGTGGTTCCTCAGTACGGCGCGGGCGGCCTCGATCTGTTCGCGGGCGATGTTCCGTTGCGCGTAGGGCTCGCGAGCCATCGCTCGTGCGACGGCAAACAGCTCGCTGGTGCTGACGGCGGTCTCGTTGGCGGCGGCGAGTTCGCTGCGTGCTTGGCGTCGCTGGCGGAGCCCGGACTGGTCGAGTCGTTGTTGCGCCGCACGCTGTGCTGTCTCGGCTTGTTTGACGGCATCGCTGGCTGTGTTGAGGTCATCATCGAAGGGTGCGCAGATCGTGTTGGCTTGGGTGATTCGTTGTGCTGCGCCGTCGACGATCTCGACGAGTCGCTCCCGCTTCGTGATCGAGTCGTCGAGCGCCTCTCGTGCCTGCCGGTAGTTGGTGGCGGCGTCGGCGCGTAGGTCGTGGAACCAGTCGGGGATCTGGCAGCGCGGTTGTGGGCGTGGTGGCTGGCGGTCTTGTTGGGCGAGCTGGCGGCGTTGCACCACCGCCGGGATATCGGCGCGATCGGAGGTGACGATCCCTTCGAGGACGTCGCGTGCGTCGCTGATGTCGTGGGTGTCGGTGACGACGTAGACACGGTTGTCGTCGCGCCCGCGCGTCATCGCCACGTACAGGCCGCGACCGGTGGTCGAAGTGTTGGCGAGGGTGATCGACGCGGTCTCGGTGGCGGACTGTGTGCCGTATTCGGTGGCCGCGTATCCGAGGCGCACATGCTCGAGCGCATATTCGGCCGGCAGGGTCACCGTGCTGGTCCCGGTGAGGTCGGTGACGGTGAGGTCACCGTCGTCGTTGATCGCGGTGACGGTCCATAGTTCGCGGTTGCGGACGATGTCACCGCTCGTGGTGTGAAGGTGGCGCTGGTTGCGGCGGGTGGCGACGATGTCCCCCACCGCTACCGGACCATCTGCGATCGACGCGAGCCTGGTGGTGTCGGTGTCCCCAGACCGGGCACGGAGTTGGCGGATGGTGCGATTGATCTCATCGACGTGGTCGTTCGTCGCTGCCGTAATGGCCACCGTCTCCCCGGCCGCATGGCGTTGCATCCATTCCTGCGCGATCGCGTCGAGGTGCTCGTCGAAGCTGCCGGGGATGATCCGCCCATGGGACTCGTAGGTGCTAAGTGCGCGGAGGTCGCCGTGGCGCAGGCGCAGCGACGCGGCGGCTTCCCAGTCGTGGGTGAACCGGTGGATCCGCTCCAACTCGATGACGCTACCGGTGGCGCAGATCTCGCCGAACAGGCCACCACGACCGACGGCTTGTAGTTGGCGGTGATCACCAACTAACACCACACGCCACTGCTCACTCGTTGCCAACTCGGTGAGCTGGTGCAGGTTCGGGGTCGACAACATGCCGGCCTCGTCGACGATCAACGTGGTGCCCGATCGCAGCTGCCACTGCGGGCGTGGCCCGTCGGGTCGGGCCCATTCATGCAGGAGTTTGGCGACCGTGTCGGTGTGCATGCCGGTCTCGCGGCCGAGGACCTTGGCCGCCTTCGCGGTCGGTGCGACGCCGAGTACCGGCCGGCTGTGGCGTTGCAGATCGTTCACCGCCGCGTGCAGTGTGGTGGTCTTTCCGGTGCCGGCCGGTCCGACGATCACCACCACCCGATCCTCACCCGCCACGGCCGCTGCCGCGTCTGCCTGGAGTACGTCGAGCCCTCCGCAAGTGACCGTCGTCGACGGTGACAGGTCGTCGAGCTGCGCGTCGAACACCCACGTCAGGATCGCCTCCTCTTGGGCGAGAACCTGCCGGCTGGTCACCTGTGGTGCGACCGGTTCGATCCACACCGACCTGCCATCCGAGCCACGCCTCGTGCCGTCGCCATCGGGGTCGAGAACCACACACTCGCCCAGCACACGATCGACCGCCCGGTCAACCAGTCGCGACCACCGCTCACCCGACATCCCCGGTTGCGGGCGCAGCCGGTCGGTGACAGCGCGCAGGATGTCCATGCGATGCCATGCCGACCGTTCGGCTGACAGGTCGTCGATCACCTCGGCGACAGTCACCTTCACCGGCGTGGACACTGATCGTGCAGCCTGCGCGATCGACTGGCCAAGCGACTCGGCAGTGATCCCGATGCCGGCGGCTTCGCCACGCCACCGTGTCGGCAGATCTGGGACACCGTTGGCGCTCTTGTGCAGCCGCGTGTCCGCCGCGGCCTCACGCTCCAATGCGGCGTGCTCGAACTTTGACGGGTGACGGCCTTCGCGCTGACGGAACTCGGCCACCTTCACCTGCAACTCCCCCCACACCTGCGCAGCGCGCTTGGAGAACTGCTCCACCAGCTCGGTCGGTACGCCGGCTATCTCCGCCTGCCCGTTCACGATCTCGGCGAACGCGACCCCGTAGCGGTGAGTGAGCTCGGCACGCAACACCGACTGATACAGACCACCAAACGCACGCTGATGCTGCTTCAACACACGCGCATCCAATGCGAGCCAACGGCCGCCGTCGGTTTGCACCTTGGACGAGATCACCAGATGGGTGTGCAACTGCGGGTCATCCAGACGGCTGGTCGTTTGGCGGAACGCGGCCACGATCAGACCTCGGCTGTCCGGATGCAACCGCCCACCGTTCGAACGGATACGAGTCGTCGACCCGTACCGTTCCAGGTAGTCGACGACCGCGGCGACGGCGACGTCGTGACATTCGGCCAGACCCTCATCGCCGGTGAGCGCCCACCACACCGACAACGACTTCGGCGCCGACACCGTCGCATCAAACCCCGCCACCGCCCGAATCACCGTTCCGTTCGCAGTGGTTCGATCCAGCAGCAGGTTGCCAAGCGTCACCCCGGTGAGCGGGTCGCACCCAGTCAGCAACCGCTCGAGCGCGTCGGTGGACACCTCACCCGACAAACCAAGACCTGCGGCTTGCGCACCAGACCACACACCCGCCTGTTCACCTGGCGCCTGCGTCAGATACTTCGTGTAGTACTTCGCCGTCGCAGAAGCCGACCCGGCGTACACGGTTGTCACCCGCAACATGACAACACCCCGCGACCCGCGGGCACCTGTCTGTCAATCATCAGTGCAATGCATCCGGTAGCCGACATCGCGATCGCCTCAGGACTCGATCGCCAACGACAGCTGGGCAGTCGAACGCGACGCGACCCTGCGCTTCACGCTCTTGGTCGGCTTCATCGCGGTCGAGGCCTCGATCGCGACTTCGTTCGGTAGTGGCCACGTCAGCGGCCCACCGAGCTGCTCCTCGAGACGGCACCGCGGCACCCGGAACTGCTTCCCGTACCGAACTACCGGAATGCCGGTCGTCCCGCCGGAGGCCTCGAAAGCGTTTGCCTCCCGATAGGCGGTGCTGCGCCCAACCCGCAACACCGCTGCCGCCTCATCCAACGTGAGGAAGTCCGGCGGGGCCGATGACACGCACGTGGTGGGCTCAACCATTGGACTCATCGGAGTCACGTCTCCCCATCACTGCACGCGTCAGACATCACTTCACAAGAACGGGACGCGAGCGACCGAAAACGGGGAACAACGAGAAACCACACACCCCTTACAGAGGCCGAAATCCGTCGGGCGTAGCACCATCCGACGAGCCAGTTCTCAGGGGCTCCGACGCGGCTGTACACGGACAAACGCTTGCCAAGTTGCGATCTTGTGAGGCACACCCGTCAACGGACATCAACAGCCGCCCGTGGATGAACTCGACTAGGCAAAAGGAGGAAATTCTTGTTCTGCCACGGCGCGCGGACTTGGCGCGGACTTGAGAACGACGAAGGCCCCCTTGCGGGGGCCTTGCAACTCGTCTACCAGGTGTTACGTGGTGGGGCTACACAGAATCGAACTGTGGACCTCATCCTTATCAGGGATGCGCTCTAACCGACTGAGCTATAGCCCCAGTAGCGGTAGGAAAGACTAGCGGCCCCTCTGGAAAACACTCAAGCCGTTTGCGACGGCGGCTCGGCTGGCGCCACAGATGCGGTTGGTGTTGGCACCGCAGCTTGCGTTGGCATTGCCATCGTCGTCGAACGGCGGGTCATTCGGCGCCAGCCCAGTCCCCGCTCCTCGCGGGCGACGACTTCTTCCTCGAGCACACTCACCCGAATGCCACCGACCAGGTCGGTGATCAGGTTGAACAGCGTGGCCAACAACACGGCCAGGCCAGTGAGCCCAACGATGACGAACAGACCGGCAATCCATGCGTTGTGAAAGATCTCGCCGCCCTTGAGCTGGAAGGTCTCCCACCC
>JBBQMG010000107.1:0-14976 GCA_038328705.1 Acidimicrobiales bacterium
GGCTGCCCAGCGGCGCACTTGCAGACGTACTTCGCGAGGCGCTCGGTGGCAACGGTGCACAACCAACCACCAGTTGGATCGTGCTCGCCGTCTGGGCCGCCATCACCCCACTTCTCGCGTCAGCGCTCTTCCGCTGGGACTAGTTGGACGAGAGGGCCGGCGCCAGCGGCAGCGTGGCGACGAACTCGGCACCCGTGTCTGACGAACCAACAACCAACGAACCGCCATGCAGCTCGGTGACTCGACGAGCGATGGACAAGCCGAGGCCGGCGCCGCCCTCGTCGGACGTGCGCGCTTCGTCCAGCCGCGTGAACGGCTCGAAGATTCGGTCACGTTCGCCCTCGGGGATCGCAGCACCGTCGTTCCACACGCGCATTCGGGCCACGTCGCCCTCCACACCAACAGTGATCCGCACCGTCTGGCGGGCATGTCGAAGTGCGTTGTCCACCAAGTTGCGCACCAACCGCACCAGCAGCGCGGCGTCGGCTGCCACCCATGCGCCGCTGCTGTCGACGATCACCCGGTGATCGGTGTAGCGCGCCAGTTCCACGTCCACCAGGGCGGCAAGATCCAGCCGCTCGGTTGCCGGCAGGCGGCCGCCACCGTCAACGCGCGCCAAGTCGAGCAGCTCGCCGGCCAGCGACTGGAGTCGGTCGATGTCCACCATCACTTCTGACGCCGTGGCCGGCCAGTCGGTGCCGTTCGGGTACGCAAGACCGACCTCCAATTGCGCCCGCGCCGAGGCCAGAGGACTCCGCAGCTCGTGCGACGCGTCAGCAAGAAACTGCCGACGCGCCGCAGCCGCCTCATCGATCCGCTCCAGGAGTCCATTCATCGTTGCGGCCAACCGGTCGAGTTCGGCGGCGCGCGCATGCGCTGAAATGCGCTGATCGGGCCGCGTCCCTGGGATGGCGGCGACTTCCCGGCGCATGCGCTCCACCGGCGACAGCGAACGACCGACCACGAACCAGATACCGGCCACTGCCAGCAACGTCAGCAGCGGCAACCCCACCCAGAGCCCTGCCACCAGCGCCGCTACCGACCTCTCCGCTGCTCGCAGCGACGAAGCGGCGTACACGGTGAGCGCGCCCACGGGCGTGTCGACCGTTCGTGCAACCACCCGATAGTGCGTGCTCCCAACGCCACCAACCACTGGGCCGGGCACCGTCTGCGCCGCCTGCGTGCCCACGGCTGGGGCCGGGAACACATCGAGGCGCACGGTGGCCGCCAACCCTGGCGAAACAGCTACCACCACACGATCCCCGGTGATCACCTGCACCTGCCCGGTGTCGACACCGGTCGCCGTCAGCGTGGGTGAGAGCTTGCCCTGCTCGGCCAAGTTGGCCACGAACTCGACTTGCCGACTGAGCTGCTGGTCGGCGTCGTCGACCAATGTCGAACGCAGCCAGCGTGTCACCAAAAGCCCCGTCGCCAGCAACGTGAGGGCCACGACGATCGTCGCCACCGCCGTCACGCGCAGCCGCAGCGACGTGTTGCGCAACCGACTGGCGATCCGCGCCGAACGACCGGCCACCACACGCTCACTCATACGACACGCCCGCTCATACGACGGCCAGGCGGTAGCCGCCACCGCGTATCGTTTCGATTCGATCGGCACCCAGCTTGCGGCGTAGGGCGTGGACGTGAACTTCGACCACGTTGTCGGGCCCATCGAAGGTGTCGTCCCACACGTTGTCGAGGATGTCGCGCTTTGGCACCACCTCGCCTGGCCGACGGGCCAAGCACTCGAGAATCGCAAATTCACGTGTCGTCAGCACTACCTCCACGCCATCGACAGTGCAGCGGCGCGCTGCCGGCGACAGCGTTACCTTGCCGACGGTCATCTCATTGGTGCTGCGGCCGCTCGCACGGCGAATCAGCGCACGAAGGCGCGCCACCAACACCACATACGAGAACGGTTTGGAGAGGAAGTCGTCGGCGCCGGTGTCGAGCGCTTCTGCCTCGTCGAACTCCCCGTCCTTGGCGGTCAGCATCAGGATCGGGGTGTCGATGCCGCGGCTGCGTACCTCGGCGCACACCCGGTAGCCGTTCATGCCGGGCAGCATGATGTCCAACACGATGGCGTCGTAGCGGTTCTCGGTAGCAGCCCACAGACCGTCAGGCCCGGAATGGGCGACGTCGACGGTGAATCCTTCCGCCTGCAGTCCGCGTTGGACTGCTGCCGCCAGGCGCACCTCGTCGTCGACCACCAGCACTCGCATCGTGTGCATTGTCGCACCGTTACATCGCCGATGCTCGGGTCACCACCCCGCTACTGAAGACGGCTTCAGCAATCTTCAGCGTCCCATCAGGAGCTCCCTGGCATCATCTGTCAATGACACTCTTCGTGGATGAACTCCCCCAACACAGGCCTCCGTCGCCGCTCCCGCCCCCGCCGCCTCCCTCCTTGCCCGAGGCGAAGGCGCCAACCAGGTCCTCCCGCCCCGGTCGGTTGGTAGGAGCGGCGGCGGCTTGTGTTGTTCTGTCCGCGGGTGTCGCCTACAGCACTGTTCGCCTCACCGAGCAGGACGGCACCAAGGTCTCGTATGTCGCCACCGGTGCCGGTTCCAACGGTTACGCCGCCACCAATGATCTCTACGCATTGCTTGCCAAGGCCGAGCCTGCCGTGGCAGCGATCGAGGTCTCGACCGGCGACGGTACCGACCTGACGCCGATTGCTGCCGGCTCAGGAGTGGTCATCTCCAATGACGGCCTGATGCTGACGAACGCTCACGTCGTGTTGCTCACCGACCAGCAGGGCAACGCGATCCAGAACCTGACGTTCACGGTCAAGATGTTCGACGGCACGGTGCGTTCGGCCAAGGTCTTGGGCGCCTCCGCTGACTACGACGTGGCGCTCCTGCAGCTCGACGACACCAGCAACCTGTTCCCCCTTGCGTTGGCCGACACCTCCACCATCCGCGTCGGCGACGACGTGGTCGCCATCGGCAACGCTCTCGACCTGGGCGACTCGCCCACTGTCACCACCGGCATCGTGTCCGCCCTGGACCGCACGCTTCAGGAGTCCGCAGCGATCACACTGCATGGTCTCATCCAGACCGACGCAGCAATCAACCACGGCAACTCTGGCGGCGCACTGGTCAACCGAAATGGCGAGCTGATCGGTATCAACTCGGCCGGCATCCCTGACGCTCAGAATGTCGGCTTCGCCATCTCCGTCGCCACTATCAAGCCGTTGCTCGACGACCTCAAGGCAGGCAAGACGATCGAAGCGTCGCCGATCGGATTCATCGGCGTCAACGTCGTTGAAACTCCCTTCGGCGTGACGGTCACCACGGTGCAAGACGGCACCCCTGCAGCTGACGTCGGCATCAAAGCCGGCGACATCATCACCAAGGTCGGCGATGCCACGGTCGCCACTGCCAACCAGCTGTCCACGGTTCTGCGTGGCACTACCCCCGGCTCGAGCGTTGCGGTCACCATCGAACGCGATGGCACCGCCAAGACGTTTGACGTCACGCTCGCGGAACGCCCCACCAACTAGTGGTCTGTCTCTGAACTGGCAAGTACGCCCGCGGCGCGTAGATCGGCCGCTTTCGCTCGCTGCGGGTTCTGTGGCACACCACAGACGAACGTACTTTTGTGGTGTGCCACAGACGTTGAAGGACGAAGCGAGACCAGTGGAGACCGATGAGACCTGCATGCCCTGTATGTGCGCTCCCGGCGGCCGCAACCAGAGCGCTCCTCAGCGGCACCGACGGTCGACGTCACGCTTGCGGAACACCCCACCAACTAGCGGGGTTCGGCTTCGATCGGAGCCCTGCTTGCGTCGAAGGCAGTGGTGACCTCGTCGTAAGTAAGCGCTGCCTCCGGCGCGTCGGCGCGCCGGTAGCTGTTCTCCTGGGGAGTCTCGCGACCAAAGCGCTTGAAGAACATGTAGATCACGATCGTCCACAGGAACATCCCCCCGCCGACCTTCATGATCAGGCCGGCAACCTGCTGATCGTTGATGGCGTCGATGTTCCACACTCGAACCGGCTGGTCGCCGTAGTGGCTGTACACCGGCCTCTCCGCTACCGCCAGCCAGGCCGCCGGCACAGTGGGCACAACGCTGAACAAGAAGAGGTAGATCATCTTGCCGCCGTGGCGCATCTGCAGCTCGGGCAAGGGACCAACCACCGGCATCCAGGCCAGGACTGCGGTGAGAACGACCATGAGGTGCAGCGAGAAGTGCAACGGGCCGTTGACGGTGGTCGTGTTGACCACGAGCGGGATATGAGTGATCATCACCATTCCGTTGAACAGCACCGCCGCGACCACAGGCTTGGCGAAGAAGCGCACGATGCGATACGTCAGCCCCTCACCGACCAAGACCCTCAGCAACCACTCCGGCGTCGCCAACAACACCAGCGGCGGGAGGAAGTAGCTGAGCATCATGTGCTGCAACATGTGCGCGCTGTACAGGTAGTCCTCACCGATCTGGTGAATCGGCCACGTGCTGGCTGCGAACAGCATCACCATCGAGCCGACGAAGCAACGCAACTGTCGGCGGGTGACCACCACTTCGCCGGGGCTGACCGCCTTGGGGCCGATGACGCGCACCATGTACGTGTAGGCACCGATGAGGAAGCCGACCAGCACGTAGACCTCGATGTTCGACTGAAAACGCCACGGGTTCGCGAACGACGTGGCGGCAAACATCAGCTCACCTGGCGAAGAACTGGAACGTCGAGAGGAACACTATGTACACAAGCATGGCAAGACCAAGCCCCATGTAGAACAGCACGCTGAACAGTTTGTTATCGAACTTCAGGTGCATGAAGATCAGCACGATCATGAAGAACTTGATGGTCATCAAGATCAGCAGCAGCGGTGTCGCGAACCCGCCGATGTGAATCCAATACGTGGACGTCTCGAGTGCCGTGAGCAGCGCGAGTACCAGCGCGACCTTGATGAAGTAGCGATCGGTCGGCACGTGATGCTCGTCTGCCTCGTCGGCTACGAGCCCGTGATCTTCGACGTGTTCGGTGACTGCGCTCATTGGTGATACCTCAGGCCGGGATCAGGTAGACGAGTGTGAAGATGACAACCCATACCACATCGACAAAGTGCCAGTACAGGCCCACGATCTCGACGACCTCGGCTTTGTCACCCGTGATGCGACCCCGTCCAATGATGGCGGCGAGCGCAATCAACATGACCACACCCAGCGTCACGTGCACGCCGTGGAAACCGGTGAGGGTGAAGAAGCTGGAGGAGAACAAGCTGGTGGTGAAGCCGAGACCCTCTTGGTAGAAGGCCGTGAACTCGTACACCTGGCCGCCGACGAACAGCGCCCCCAACAGCGCCGTGGCCATCAGCCACAGCCGTGTGTTCTTGTCATCGAGCCGCTTCGCCGCATTCACTGCCAGCACCATGGTGAGCGAGCTCATCAACAAGATGAAACTGCTGACCGAGGTGAGCGGAATGTCGAACACCTGTGCCGGGCCGGGGCCGCTGCCTTGCCGACCGCGGTACAGCATGTAGGTGCTGATGAGGCCACCGAACAGCAAACACTCGCTGCCCAGGAACAGCCACATGGCCATCTTGTTGTTGCTGAGTCCGGTAGCGGTGACGTGTGCGCCGCCGGGGCCGTGATCGTTGTGTCCATGTTCGTCGTGGCCAGCGGCCTCGACCTGCACAGCGTCAGATTTGTGAATCGTGATGTCAGCCAATTGACGCCAACTCCTTGGTCGGACCGCTGCCCTCGGCAGGCGGGTCGTAGTCACTGTCGTCAGCCACCGACGGCTCGAGTACCCAGCCGAAGAGGGCGATCACCAAGATGCCCGCGCCGACAACGGACAGCATCCGGTTGAAGATGATGCCGTACGCGATCACCGGAAACGACAGCGCGAGCACGATGGGCCAGTACGAGGGGGACGGCAGGTGGATGTGCGCATCTCCCGCCGCCTCTTCGATGGCGAGTACTTCCTCGCCGGTCTTCACCTTCACCAGCCGTGCGCCATCGGCAGTGTCGACCTCTTCGTACTTGCGGTGGAAGAACTCGTCGAGCGCGTGGACGGTGGGGATGCTGTCGAAGTTGTGCTCCTTCGGCGGGCTGGCCGTCAGCCACTCGAGCGTGCGGGCATCCCACGGGTCGAGCGGGGCCTTGGCACCCTTCTTTGTCGTGATGATGATGTTGATCACGAACAGCAACACGCCGAGCGCAATCGTGAACGAACCAAGCGTGGCGACCTTGTTCCAGAAGCCGAGGTTGAAGAACCCCTCACCCGTCAGCTTCGAGGGCCACACGACCATACGGCGCGGCTGGCCCTGCATGCCGAGAATGTGCATAGGGGCGAACGTCAGGTTGACGCCGAAGAACATCAGCCAGAAGTTCCACTTGCCCATACGTTCGCTGAGCATCTTTCCGAACATCTTCGGCCACCAATAGTAGAAGCCTGCGAACAAGCCCATGACTGCGCCACCAACGATGACGTAGTGGAAGTGGGCAACGATGTGATATGTGTCTGTCTGCTGCGTGTCGGCAGGAGCCGAAGCGTGCGTGACACCCGACAGACCGCCGATGGTGAACAGCACGATGACGCCGATCGCGAAGTTCATGGCGGTGGTGAACCACAACTTGCCGCCCCACAGCGTGAGGGTCCAGTTGCAGATCTTCACACCGGTCGGGATGGCAACCAACATGGTCGCGGCCGAGAAGACTGCGACGCTGACAGGGCCAAGACCACTGGCAAACATGTGGTGGGCCCACACACCCCAACCGATGAAGCCGATCGCCGCACCGGAGAAAACCACGAACTTGTAGCCAAACAACGGCTTGCGAGCGAACGTGGGCAGCACCTCGGAGATGATGCCGAAGCTGGGCAGGATGATGATGTACACCTCAGGGTGACCAAATATCCAGAACAGGTGCTGCCAGAGCAACGGGTCGGCTCCCTTGTCCACGTCGAAGAACGCAGCCCCGAAGTTTCGCTGGAAGCCCAGCAGGAACAGGGCAACGGTGATGACCGGCATGGCGAACAGCAGCAGGAACTGGGTGACCAGCTGCATCCAGGTGAACACCGGCATGCGCATGAGCGACATACCCGGGGCACGCATGTTCAGGATGGTGACAATCAGGTTCATGGCACCGACCAGCGAAGCAATACCCGTGATCTGCAGGCCGAGCAACCAGAAGTCGATGCCGTGGCTGGGCGAGAACAGGGGGCTGCTGTTGGGCGAGTACATGAACCAGCCCCCATCCGCCGCACCACCCAGGAACCAGGCGCTGTTGAGGAACAGACCACCGAAGAGGAACAGCCAGAAGCCCACTGCGTTGATGCGAGGGAACGCAACGTCGCGAGCACCGATCTGCAGCGGAATGAAGTAATTGGCGAACGCGGCCGCCATCGGCATCACGAACAAGAACACCATCGTGGTTGCGTGCATCGTGAACATCTGGTTGTACAGATCGGCGCTGAGCACCGTGTTGTCCGGTGCCGCCAGCTGCAAACGAATGAGCAGCGCTTCTGCACCGCCGACGAGGAAGAAGAACAGCGCGACTGCGCCATACATGATGCCCAGCTTCTTGTGGTCGACCGTGAAGACCCACGACTTCCAGCCAGTGGTGCTGACCGGGCGTTTGAACACGCCCATGGCCGCAGTCGGCGTGACCAACGCCGGTGGACTGGCAACCTCGTCGCCGATAACGGCGGGTGCCAATGAGGGTCGTTCGATGATAGCCATTTTCGTTGGCTCCCTTTACTTCCGCTCGAGCAGGTAGGCGATGAGTTCGTCGATCTGATTCTCAGTGAGGTTCAGGTTCGGCATGCCGCGTGTTTTGCCGCCGGTGGCGGCCAACTTCGCGGGGTCTGCGTACATCGGCTTCATCGCGGGTGCATTGCGCAGCCAAGTACGCAGGTTCGCTTCATCGAAGCACTCCGGTGTGACGCCCTGCAGGTACAGCGCACCGAACTCGTCCGGAGGCGCATTCCACAGCTTGTCGCGGCACTCGGCGCTGATGAGGTCGAACGTCCAGCCAGCGAACGCCGTGCGGGTCATCAGCTTGGTGAGATTCGGGGCGACACCGGACACCACGTACAGATCGGGAGCGGCCAGCACTGGGGTGCCGTCGGCGGTCTTCAGGTCGTTCACCTGGTGGCACTTACTGCACTGCGCCTGAAAGGTGCCCTCGCCAGTGGCGGCCAGCGTGCCGGCTTCGGGTGCCACATAGTCGGCAGTTTGGTTGGTGACCCAGGTCTGGAAGTCGGCCTTGTTCAGTGCGACCGCCGCCTGGCGCATACGTGCATGGCTGAGGCCGCAGAACTCGGTGCACTGCCCGGTGTAGATACCCGGCTGGTCGGCCTGCATGCGAAGTGTGTGCAGTCGGCCCGGCACTGCGTCGCGCTTACCGTTGAGGCGCGGGATCCAGTAGCTGTGAATGACGTCGCGGCTGGTGATGCGCAACAGCACATCGACATCGGCCGGGATCACGAGCTCGCTGCTGGTGACGATCGACTTGGTGATCTCGACACCGCCGCAGGTGCTGCCCTGCACGTAGTCGTACTCCCACCACCACTGCTGTCCAGTGACGTTGATGACGCAGTCGTTGTCCTTCTTGTCCAGCTCGAACACGGCAGCGATACTGGGCACGGCAACCACCGCAAGGATGACGGCCGGCAAGATGGTGAGCAGGATCTCCAGCTTCGGATTGCCGTGCGTCTGCTCAGGAATCTCCTGGCCGCGGTCCTTGAACTTCCACACCGCGTAGCCGACGAAGGCAAACACGATCACGCCGACAACTCCAGAAATGTAGAAGAGCTCACGCTGCAAACCGTCGATCTTGCGAGCGTTGGAGCCCGCCGGCTGAAACGTGTCCTGCGGCGCGTTCTTCGCGCATCCAGCCAAGAGCACACCGACTCCAACAGCGAGGGCGACGTAGCGACGACCGGCAACCCGACGTCCACAAGAACGACTCTGCATGTTCTCACTCTGCTCCATGCTCACGGGACCACGATCGCAATCGACTGGCCCTCGACGCCGGGGACCTGCAGCTCCATCGGAGTACTGCTGGCGGCATTGGTCTTAGGGATCTTGAAGGTCAAGAAGGCTTCCTTGCCCGGGTTGATTGCGGTCGTGCACATCACGACTTCACTCTCCTGGTCGAATGTGCCCAAGCGAGCGGTGAGCCGCTGTGGGGAACTCGACTCGTTGTGGAATCGTATTCTGACATCGGTGCTGCGTGGCACAGTGATCGTGCTGAAATTGTCTTTCGGATCTCTGAAGCCCGCGATGCGAGCGTTCAGGTTGTTGTCCGATTGCAGATAGATGTTGGCGACGACGTTGCTCTTGGCCGACACATCCTGTGACCCGTGATCGTCGACTTCGGCCTCGGTACCGCCTTCCAGGCACAGTGCCGAGTCCACGGTGGTGGGGTGCTCCTCGATGGTGCGCTGCCCCTGACGAGCTGAGGCGACACCAGCGCCGAGCAGAGCGACTGCGCCGATGGTGCAGACGCCCAGAATGGTGCCACGGCTGATCCTGCGTTTGCTGGCAAACAGGAACGCCCCGACGGCAATGATGGCGCCGACCACCATGAAGACCCACGGTGTGGCCTCCTTGCTGACGGTGAGCATGATTCGCGAGAACGAGTAGACAACAGCGCCCAGGCCGAGCGCCCCCAGGATGGGGAACTCCAGCGGGTGAGCAACGCGCTTGCGGACGCTGGCGTTGTAGCCCGCATCGGCGCTGGCCCGCTCGCTCCAGCCCTGCACCATCCACTCCATGATGGCCACGATCAAAATGGCGACCGCCACCTTGAACACGACCGGCTTGCTGACAGCGCCGACGACCATGCCGCCGACACTGAACGCAGCGACCATCGGCCACATGCTGAGGCCAACTGGACGCTGCGCTGCCGCCGACGTGTACTGCACGCCTTGCTGCATCGCCGGCACATTGCCGTCGCCGTTGAAGTAGTTGATGCCGCCGAGGAACCCGAAGATACAGGCCAGCGACAACAGCCCGACGGTGCCCATCAGACCCGTAGGCCCGCCGGTGGTGATGGCGAACACGATCGCGCCAGCAACCGAGAGCCCAGTGGCCCCGAAGAAAAGTTTTGAACCGGTGGTGAACATTGGCTCCCCGCTACTTCGTCACGTAAACCACGAACCAGAGCACCGTGAAGGCGAAGCTCAGGAAATACCAATACATCGCATGCGCCGAGACGATCTCACGATCCGCCGTGCGCCCGCCCAGGAAGCGGAAAGCCGTGATAGCGCTGAACACCACGCCGATGACGGCCAAGGCAGTCATCACCCCGGTGAAGGCATAGAACATCGCATTGAAGGTGCCGCCATTCGCGGGCATCTTCGTCTGTGAGTAGATGTACGCCTGAGCATTGATGAACAAAATGCCCATCAGGCCAGTCAGCCCGAGCGCCAAACCGGTGTGCGGCGAATCGCCGCGCTTGGCCGAGTACACCGCCCACTGAGCAAACACGCAGATGGGGATGAAGGTGATCAGCATGATGTTGGCTGCAACCAAATTCAAGCTGACGCCCTTGGGCACCCAGGTACCGTCGCCGCTGTTGATGGCAACGTCGCGGAAGCGGAGATACATGGCAAGCATGCCGCCCATCAAGACGGTGCCGGCGGCACATGCCACAGCAGTACCAACAAAGACCTGGCGACGCGGCGCCGGTGCAGGAGCTGAGGGAAGGGCGATCATCAGGCGTCACTCCGGTTCGCGGGCTTGAGGTCGAGTAAGGGTTCGGCGGACTGCACGATGTGCACTTCTGCGAAGTTGTCGAAGGGAGCCGGCGACATGGTTGCCCACTCCAGCGTCTGGCCATCCCACGGGTCGTCGCCCGCTGCGTCGCCCCTTCGGAAAGACCGTAGGGCAAGTGCTGCGAAAGTGAGAATCGACAGCACCAGCAGGCCGATGCCAACAGCGTTGAGTGCGTTCCACAGGCCCATCGGACCCGAGTAGTCGAAGTTGACCACTGCGTCGTTGCCGGTCTCGACCGCCGGGAAGACACCACCCGGCTGATCGGCGAAGCCGGCAATCATCAACGACAACGCAGCAACACCGGCGCCCGCGAAGGCCAGCAGCGCAAGCGGCAGCGAGGCCTTCATCGGTAGTGAGCGGCCCCACCACTTCGGGCCCCAGTACGCAACTGCACCCATCGCGGCGAGCACACCGGAGAAGACCAGGGCCAACCAGGTGCCCTCCTCGAAGGTGGTACCGATCAGGCCGGCATCGGCAATGTGATTCAGCGCACTTGCAGCCACCCCACCAAACGCGAGCAGCCCAGCGAACAACGCAAACACGAGCGGCGTAGAAACCTTTGGCTTCGCCGACAGACCCTTCAACGACAAGGACACTGCGACGAATGCGCCCAACAAGGGCAGCAGGTGAACCATCGCGAACGGCAACAGATCATTGAGCTTGTTGCCGAACGACGCATCGAGGAAACCCGGACGCAAGGTGGCGGGCCACTGCAGCACCGTGCCGAAGACAGCCACGCCGACCAGCCCGATACCGGTGTAGATGATGCCCCGCGGGCGCAGGCGCTGGCGGGTGCTGGTGGCCACCGTCTCGGCGAGGAACCCGAACACAGGGATGGCGAACACGATGGTGGTGGGCTGCGTGAACGCGAACCCTGCCCACCGACCGAACGCCCGATTGCCGCTGAGCTCACTGACTGATGCGTAGCGGTGGGCAACGAAGACATAGACCAGGTTGCCGATGAGCAGGGAGAGTACGACCAGCAAACCAAGCGAGCCGACAAGGACCGACCAGGTGAAGAACGGCACGCGGCGCATGTTCATACCCGGCGCACGAGTGGTGAGGATGGTGGTGACCAGTGCGAGGGCACCGAGGAGCAGACCGGCGGCAATGAGGGCTGTGGCCAGTGTGAAGAGATCGACGAACCGGGCGTTGCCGCCGTTCGGGCCCCCGTTGTTGACCAATGCATAGACGGCCAGAAAGGCACCGATGAACCAGGCCCAGAAACCCGCAGCCGCAAGGCGAGGGAAGGCCAGCGAACGTGCGCCAACCTGCAGCGGCACGATGGCCAGCGCCGCACCGAGCAGCAACGGCAGCAGCGCCAAATACGTGAGCCCGAAGCGCTGCAGCGAGAACAACTGAGTCAGCGCGCCCACATCGAGCATTTCGCGGGTCGGCGAGATGCGCTCGATGGCGAGCAGCAAGGCCACCACGGCCGACGCAACAAAGGCGAGTGCACCGGTGCCGATGTACAGACGACCAATGCGCTTGTGGTCGGTAGTGGTCAACCATTCGGCGACGCACGCGAGCCCAGAGCCCGATGTCGCGGGAGCGCTGGAGACGTGGGTATCGATGGTGGTCATGGGTAGCGAACTCGTTTCGTGTCGGGCGCGCGACGCGCAAGGCCCTTAGCTAGTCAGATTGAACAGGTGACAGATCGAATGAAATGGTGTGCTGCGCTGACACTATCCGCGGGTGCCATGCCGAAAGGAAATCCTCAGCTCCGCGAACCGACGAGCACGTCGAGAGTCATCGCGGCGAAGAGCAGGGTGACGTAGGTGATGGAGTATCCGAACACCCGCATCGAGCGCTGCGGGGTGGGGTTGCGGCCGAGGTCGATGGTGCCCCAGAGGAACAAGGCACCGAGCACGACTGCGGAGATGCCGTACAGCAATCCGAGGCCCGCTACCGGCCACAGCACCAGCGTGCTGGCGACCATCAATGCGGTGTACATCACCATCTTGCGAACGGTGACCTCCATCGTCGCGACGGCCGGCAGCATTGGCACGTTGGCAGCGCGATAGTCGTCCGCGTAACGAATGGCCAGCGCCCAGAAGTGTGGCGGTGTCCAAAGGAACATGACGACGAACAGCACCACCGGCGTCCATGTCACGTTGTTCTGCACAGCGGCCCAACCCACGAGTACGGGCACCGCGCCGGCGGCGCCACCGATGACGATGTTCTGTGTGCTGGTGCGCTTGAGCCACAGCGTGTACACGAACACGTAGAACAGAGTTGCTGACAGCGCAAGCACCGCAGAGAGGAAGTTGGCCCACGTCCAGAGCACTGCAAAGGCTGCGATCTCGAGCCCGATGGCAAAAACCAAGGCCTGTCGAGGCTGCAACAAGCCGGTGACCAGCGGTCGCCCCTGCGTGCGTGGCATCAACTTGTCGATGTCGCGGTCGACCACCATGTTGATGGCGTTGGCACCCCCCGCAGCCAGCGTGCCACCCAGCAACGTGATGAGAACCAGCGTGGTGCGCGGCCAGCCGCCCTGCGCCAAGACCATTGTTGGCACCGTGGTGATGAGCAGCAGCTCGATGATGCGCGGCTTGGTGAGCGCTATGTAACCGCCCAGTTTCGAAGTGGGGGCGCGGCGCGACCCGTGGGCCACACCACCTGGCGCAAGCCTGGACGGAACAAGAGGTCGCGAGCCGACTGCCATAGGGCAACCATCGTAGAGGTGCGGCGTGCGCGCGACCACTTCAGCGTGGCAGACGCCGTTGTTTCACGACACGGTTTCCGCGGCAGAATGTCAACCATGTCCCCCACCACAGCCCCGGTCGTCATCGACCGGCCCGAGATCGACGAGCGCACCTCGAACGATCGACCGTGGATCGTGCTGGTGTGGAACGACCCGATCAATCTGATGAGCTACGTCACCTTCGTCTTCCAGAAGGTTTTCGGCTACAGCCTGGAGAAAGCCACCGAGCTGATGCTCGACGTACACCAGAAGGGTCGTGCCGTGGTGAGCAGCGGCGCCCGTGAGAAGGCAGAGATCGACGTGTTTCGCCTGCACGAACACGGCCTTTGGGCCACGATGCAGCAAGACGACTGATGTTGCGGTACGACTGAGATGGCCACGACGCCATCGTCGATCGAGCCCGTGGACGGCTGCTACACCACACCACGCGGGCGGCGGATCACTGCCGACTCGGTCTCGTGGATCGCGACGCGTAGCGGTGGCCCCGGTGGGCAACATGCGAACACTTCTGATACGGCAGTCACGGTCACCATCGACATCGGGCGGGCAGGATTGCCAGAGGTGGTGCGGCTCCGCATCGAGGCAGCGGTTGGCGCCACCGTCAGTGCCAGTTCGTCACAGTCGCGGTCCCAATGGCGCAATCGCCAGCTGGCGTGGCAGGAAGCTTTCGCCCGCCTCGACGAAGCCGCCACGCCACCTCCGCCACCACGGGCACGCACGAAGCCCAGTCGCGGCGCGCGAGAGGCCCGACTACGCGACAAGCGGGCGGTCGGTGAGCGCAAGCAAACACGCAAGCGCCCAACCAGCGACGATTAGCGATCCGTCAAGACAACGTCAAGTGGCCTCTCTGGCCGCGAAATCTCGTTCACTCAGAGTGATTCGTTTCCACGCTGCGTGAGATCGTGGTACCGTATGCCCCTTACTCGTCAGAGAGGTTGTCGGCCATGAATGTCGCTCAGTTCCAAGGTGGAGAAGTCGTACGTGGCCGCAAGGTCGATGCCACAGCGCATCGCGAGCAGCAACGTCAGCGCCGTCTGTGGAAGCTGGTGGCGCTGCTCGGCATTCCTCTGATTTGGTTCTGGGTCCGTGAGTTCAGCGGCAACCCAGTGAGCCCAGGCCTCCCCGCCATAGTTCGCGAAAGCCCCGAGCTGAGCCTGCTCGCCGTGATGATGACGATCATGTTGGGCATGATGGTGGTGCCGATGATGGTGGCGGGCCGCTCGTCGCACACGGTGCTGCGGCCCAAGGACTCAGCCATTCGTCTTGCCGACGTGGTCGGCGCAACAGCGACCAAACGCGAGGCAGTCGACACGCTGAACATCTTCCTCAATCACCGGCAGTTCCGCCAGCAGATGGGCGGCTCGGCGCGCCGCGGGGTGTTGTTCGAAGGCCCTCCGGGTACTGGCAAGACCTACCTCGCCAAGGCGCTCGCCGCGGAGGCAGGCGTGCCATTCCTGTTCATCTCCGGCACGCAGTTCGAGTCGATGTTCTACGGCCAGACCAACCGCAAGATTCGCTCGTACTTCAAGGCCCTCCGCAAG
>JBBQMG010000108.1:0-14882 GCA_038328705.1 Acidimicrobiales bacterium
TCCAACAAGTCCAATCAAGGAAAGGCTGGCTGACATGGCCGCAAAGATGTATTACGAGGCGGACGCAGATCCGTCGATCATTCGCAGCCGCAAGGTGGCCATCATCGGCTACGGCTCGCAGGGGCACGCGCATGCGCTGAACCTGAAGGAGTCCGGGGTCGACGTCGTCGTCGGCTTGCGCGAGGGTTCGAAGTCGGCCGCGAAGGCGGAGGCCGCGGGCCTCAAGGTGATGGACATCGCGGCGGCCGCCAAGTGGGCCAATGTGATCATGCTCACCATGCCCGACACCGAGCAGAAGGCCACGTACGAAGAGTTCATCAAGCCGGCCATGCGCAAGGGTAAGGCGCTGGCCTTCGCCCACGGCTTCAACATCCGCTTCAAGCGCATTCGTCCGCCGAAGTCCGTCGACGTGATCATGATCGCCCCCAAGGGCCCTGGTCACCTCGTACGTCGCACCTACACCGAGGGTGGCGGCGTGCCGGCACTCATCGCCGTCCACCAGGATGCAAGCGGTGGCGCCCACGCCTTGGCACTGTCGTACGCCGACGCCATCGGTGGCGCCCGCGCCGGTGTCATCGAGACCACCTTCAGCGAAGAGACCGAGACCGACCTGTTCGGTGAACAGGCCGTGCTGTGCGGCGGTGTCACCTCGCTGGTGCAGGCCGGCTTCGAGACGCTCGTCGAGGCTGGCTACCAGCCCGAGATGGCGTACTTCGAGTGCTTGCACGAAGTGAAGCTGATCGTCGACCTCATGTACGAAGAGGGCATTGCCGGCATGCGCTACAGCATCTCCGACACCGCCGAGTACGGCGACCTCACTCGCGGCCCGCGCGTGGTCAACGCCAAGACCAAGCTGGA
Organism: Acidimicrobiales bacterium; assembly: GCA_038328705.1. Lineage (GTDB taxonomy): Bacteria > Actinomycetota > Acidimicrobiia > Acidimicrobiales > Ilumatobacteraceae > UBA668. Next base: position 859 of record JBBQMG010000108.1, read on the forward strand.
GATGAAGAAGATCCTCAAGGAGATCCAGTCCGGCAAGTTCGCCAAGGAATGGATCGCCGAGAGCGAAGCCGGCCGGCCGAACATGAAGGCCATGCAGGCCGCCGGTGCAGCGCATCAGATCGAGGAAGTTGGTGGCCAACTGCGCGCAATGATGCCGTTCCTCGGCGCCGGCAAGCAGAAGGTCGCCGACGTCAGCGGCGGCTGACCTGCACTGGTTCGGTACCAACGCACACAGCGCCCTCCCGATGGGAGGGCGCTGTGTGCGTTTTCAAGTGGCATCGCCGCGCCCGTTGGCACGCAGCCCACCGGTAGGGCTCAGGTGGGTCAGCGAGGCGGTTCGCCTGGGCGGCGCACGACGCCGCCGGTCGTGGCTGGCGTCGGATGGTTGGGGTCGTACCTCGGATCGGCTTGGTCGCCGGTGTTGGGTGTGCTGCTGGCGCCACCTTCGCTGGACGGGTCGGCTGTCGGGTCGATGTGGATGATGAACATGGTCGGGTCCTTGTAGGTGCCCGGCGTCATCATCGCCATCACGCCGGTGTCGCCGACATTGCTGAAGTACGAGCCGCTGCCAGCGGCCACCAACGCAGCCATCTGAGCTGCACTGAGGAGTCGCGGGTCGATCGGTGTGCCTGCGTCAGGATCAGTAAGGCCCTTCTTCTTCTTCGCTGCTGCTTCGTCGGCTGCCTTCTTGGCCGCAGCGTCCTCGGCCGCCTTTCTGGCTGCAGCGTCCTTCGCCTCCTGCTCCTTCGCCGCCTTGTCGGCAGCGGCCTGAGCCGCGGCGCGCTCGTCGGCTTCTTTGGCCTTTTGCCTGGTCTCGGCTTCGACCTGGGCGGCGATACTGGCGGCCGCTTCCTCAGTTGCCTTCTTCGTCGCATCCTTGACGGCGTCAGCTTGGGCCTGCCACGGATCCGAGCCCTTACCCGAGCCGACGTCCAATGTTTTGCCAGTGTTGTCGACGACTTGCACCGTCGATATGAACGTTCCGAAGTCGAAGCTGTTCTGGATGTAGACGGTGCCCTTGCCGTCGATCGAGACTGCAGATGACGAGGGCGGCCCGCCGGTGAAGCCGTACAGCGACGAGTTGGGAGTGTCTGGCGGCGGGGGACTCTTCGAGGTGCTCTCGCCGTGGATCTGCCAGTCGAGGGTGCCACCGATGGTGCCGAGGTCAATGCCTGCAGGTGCCATCGTCAGGCCGAAGTTGCCGGCCGTCTCGTGGAGTGAAAGACCGAGACTCCCCATTGCATCGAGCAGGGTGGCCGTGACGACGTGTCCATCGGGAGAGATGGTGACGAGGTCGAACATCGGGTTGAGCCAGAAACCGGGCATGGTTGCATCGGCGATCCGGTCGAACAACCAGCGCACCGGTGGGCAGCTGTTGGGGTCGTTGGGGTCGCTGCCGAACAGCTTCTCGTCGGCGTCGGTGAACCCGTCGCCGTCGCTGTCTTGCGCATCGCTGTGCAGGATCGTGCAGACATTGGTGAGGCAATTGAGGGTCGGCGGATAGCCGCCGGCGGAGACGGGCGGGGCAGCGACCACGAACGTGGCGCCGACGACGGAGGTGACCAGGGCTGTGCTGAGGGTGATGCGGTGCTTGTTCATGGCGCCATTGTCCGTGACGGCCGAAAGTGGCACATCGGGGGAATCACCTATTGCAACCCCTATTGGCCGACAGCATCGGCGTTGAAATGCGGTACTACCGCACCTCAACGCCGAAGCTTTTCGGTGATGGGGAGGGTGGTGTGCGGACGAAGGGTAATTCCGACTTGTCAGGTCGGGTATTGAACGCTAGGGTCTGCGCTCTATGAGCGACACGTCCAACAGCACGGCATGGGGTTTCGAGACACGACAGATTCACGTTGGCGGCGAGCCTGACCCGACCACAGGTGCCCGTGCGGTACCGATCTATCAGACGACCAGCTTCCAGTTCCGCGACTCGGCCCACGCGCAGAACCTGTTTGCGCTCGCCGAGATCGGCAACATCTACACCCGCATCATGAACCCCACGCAGGGTGCTCTCGAGGCGCGACTCTCCAGCCTCGAAGGCGGTATCACCACCGCCGTTGGCCTCCCCGGCGCGCTGGTGGTTGCATCGGGCCAGGCAGCCGAGACGCTCGCGATCCTGACGCTGGCCGAGAACGGCGACCACATCGTCGCCAGTCCGTCGCTCTACGGCGGCACCTACAACCTGTTCCACTACACGCTGCCCAAGTTCGGTATCGAGGTCACGTTCGTCGACGACCCGCACGACCTTGCGCAGTGGGAAGCCGCTATCCGTCCGAACACGAAGGCGTTCTACGGCGAGGTGCTGGCCAACCCACGCAACGACGTGTTCGACATCGAGGGTGTGAGCAAGGTCGCGCACGACAACGGCATTCCGCTCATCGTCGACAACACGGTGCCCACGCCATTCCTCATTCGCCCGTTCGAGTGGGGGGCCGACATCATCATTCACAGCCTCACCAAGTTTGCCGGCGGCCATGGCACCAGCATCGGCGGCGCCATCATCGACGGTGGCACCTTCGACTACGCGGCCAGTGGTCGTTTCCCCAACATGACCGAGCCCGACCCCAGTTACCACGGCTTGCCGTACTTCCCGGCCCTCGGCCATGGCGCGTTCATCATCAAGGCGCGCGTGCAGATGCTGCGCGACCTGGGCATGGCCATTTCGCCGTTCAACGCCTTCCTCATCCTGCAGGGTCTGGAGACGTTGAGCCTGCGCATGGAGCGCCACTTCGAGAATGCCGACAAGGTGGCCAAGTTCCTCGTCGCGCACCCGCAGGTGGAGGCGGTTTCTTACGCCGGTCTGGAGACCAGCCCGTGGCACGAACGGGCCAAGAAGTACGGCGGTGGCAAGGGCTACGGCAGCATCCTCGCCTTCGACATCGTCGGCGGCAAGGAAGCCGGCCAGAAGTTCGTCGAAGGACTCCAGCTGCACAGCCACGTCGCGAACATCGGCGATGTTCGCAGCCTGGTGATTCACCCGGCCAGCACCACACACAGCCAGTTGACCGAGGAAGAGCAGGCCACGGCCGGCGTGCGCCCCGGCTTGATTCGCCTCAGCGTTGGCCTGGAGAACGTCGATGACATCCTTGCCGACCTCGAGATCGGCTTCGCCGCCGCCAAGTAGCTGTGCGGCGCGGCGACGGCGTGTGCTTTCGAGGTCTAGGGGTGGGCAGAGCCGCGGCGCACCAGCGCGGTCAACCTGTCCAGCGCTGGGGCGTCGCCCATCACCACCAGCACGTCTCCTGCCAGCAGCGCTTCGCCTGCCTCGTGCCAGCGCGTGAGAGCTTCCTCGCGCCGGAGGCCGAGGATGTGCAGGCCCTCGGCCACGGCCATCAGATGTCGAAGGTCCGCTCCTTGCGCCTGAGACCCCTCGCCGACTTCCATCTCCTCGACGCGCATGTCAGTGCCGGGGATGGGCAGAACGCCCAGCACCTCCGCGTCGAGTGCTGTCGCGGCCAGGCTGGCGCCGACGCTTTCGTAGACGGGTACCACGTGCGAGGCGCCGGCGCGCATCAGCCGGTCGCGCCAGGTGGCGTCTGTCACGCGAGTGACGATGCGCAGAGAAGGCGCGAGCGAGCGCGCCGTCAGCGCCACGACAGCGTTCGAGGGGTCGTCGAGGCTGCTGATCAACGCCACAGCGCGGTCGACGGCCGCGGCGCGAAGCACATCGGCGTCGCGAGCGTCGCCGGCGAGGAACACAGCGCCGAGCGCGGTGACCTCCGCTTCGACATCCGGGTCGGCGTCGATGACCTCGCAACGCTTCCCGCTATGTACTGCTGCCGCAACGGCGGAGCGGCCGACTCGCCCGAAGCCTGCGACCACGACATGGTCGTGAAGTTGTGAACGCACCCTTGCCCTCCTCTTTTCGCGCAGCGTGGCCGCGACCTCTCCCGAAACGAACAACGCTGTCAACGAGGCCGCCGAGTACACGAACACGCCGAAACCGCTGATGATGACCGCCATCGTCCAGGCGCGGCCCGCTGTGGACAGCGACCGAATCTCACCGTAACCAACCTGGCCGATGGTGATCACCGACATGTAGACCGCATCGAACAGGGGCCAGCCCTCGATGATGACGTAGCCGGTGGCGGCGATGGTCACGGCGGCGAGCGCTGCCAGGCTTGGCCCGCGCAGACGGACGGCGATCAACCTGCGTGTCGCGCCGCTCTTCCTCGCCGGCTGCCTCCCGTGCATGCACTCATCATGACGGATTGCGGCGCTGCCGGACAGGGTAGGTTGGCCCATATGGGGGCGCCTCGAGCAGACCTGTTGGCGGTGCACGTGGCGTCGCTGCAGCACGTCGCCGCTCCGGGAGCGGCATTCACCGCCGCGCAGCGACTCCGTATTGCGTCGGTTGCCTGCGACGCGTACCTCACAATGGACCCTTCACCGCCGTGGGTGCGGCCGTTCGGCGAGGCGGCCCTCGACGTTGCCTACCGGCTCGGCCGGCACGCGGGCACCATCACCCAGCAGTGGTACGAACAGATCATCACCGAGGGTATGCACCCGTTGGAGTGGGTGGAGGTCGTAGGCATCGTCGTCGCAACCGTGCCGGTCGTTGCGTTCGCCCGTGCTGCGGGGCTGCCGCTCCCGGTCCTCCCTCCGCCCGCGCCCGGTGCACCCCACGGTCGCGTCGCCGATGAGCTCGCGCCGGCGACGCTCAACTGGGTGCCGGTCGCGGCGCCGGCCGACACGACCGCGTCGGTGGTGCAGGCACTCAGCGCCGTGCCCGACGAATGGGACAACCTGTGGCAGCTCGCTGCGGCGCAGTACATGAGCGATGCCCAGATGGTCGACCCGCTGTGGAACCGTGGCACGCTCAGCCGCCCACAGATGGAGCTGGCGGCCGGCCGAATCTCCCGCATCAGGGAGTGCTTCTTTTGAACGACTGCCCACGCCGGCATGCTCAGTTGGAGCAGCACCGAAGCGGGCGCCACGGCTGACCTTGCCGCGATCGCTGAGGGCGCTGGCGACGGCGGGCTGCCGTTCGGCGCCGAACTGGTCGCGTTCGCCGATGCCGTCGGCGGTCTCGACGACGAGGTGCTCGTGTTCGCTCGCGAGCGGCTGCGCGCCGCGGCCGGCGAGGCATTCCTGATCGACGCGGCGGCCGTCCTCGCCAACTTCGAGATGATGACTCGCGTCGCTGACGGCACCGGTGCCCGCTTTCCTGCGGAGACGGCCGCACATCGGGCAGCGCTCGACGACCGGCTCGACATCGGTCGCTTCACATCAGCACGCTGAGAGTGCCCGGGCGCTGGGTGGCCTCAGGGGTGGTCGGGGTCTTGGCCGTCGCGCTGGTCGCGTAAGAACTTCTCGAGCTCAGCGGCCAGGTCGTCGCCGCTGGGCATGGCGGCTTCCATTCGGCGGTCATAGTCGTGTTCCAACATCATCACGTACGGGGCGGCCTGGTCGTCTTCGGCAACCGCCTCGTCGTGCAGGCTGCGCCACCGCATGGCGTCTTCGCCAAGCGTGGCGTGGCCGGTTGGCACACCCAGCACGTGCTCGAGATGTGCCAACAGTGCGGCTGACGATTGCGGGTGCTTTGCGTTGCCCAAGTAGTGCGGCACGCCGACGCGTAACGAGACCGCTGGAATCTCGGCGGTGTCGAGCCGCTCCTGCAATACGCCGACCAGGCCGGTGACGCCCTGATACTGCGGGCGACTGAGGCCCAGCGCGCGGACGAGGCCGTCGTTGGTGCTGCTGCCCACGACGTGCGCCGGGCGAGTATGCGGGATGGCCTCCGGCGCGGCGCCGAGCGTGACCACCATCTCGCATCCGAGCGAGCGCGCGACACTGATGATGGCATCGGCGAAGGTCTTGTAGCGCAGGTGCGGCTCGACGCCGGCGAGCAGCACCATGTCATGGGCGCCGCCGGGGAACCGGGCGATGCGGAACTCGTTGACCGGCCACAGGATCTGGCGAATGTCCGAGTCGTCGAACTCGACTTGTGGCCGTTCCTGCGTGAAGTCGTAGAACGGGTCAGCGTCGATGGAGGCGACGATGGGTGCGACGCGGTCTGCCGTCAAGGCATCGACGGCATCGGTCGCCACTTCGGCAGTGTCGAACAGGCCGCGCAACGCAATCACCATGATCGGCCGGTGCAGCGGCGTCAGCATTTCGAATGCGGTGGTGAGCACGTTCTCAGTCACACGGTGGGTCCGTCCAACTCGCCCACGACGTAGTCGATGCAGGCCGTGAGGCGGGCGACATCGTCAGGTTCCACAGCAGGAAACATACCCACCCGCAACTGGTTGCGACCCAGCTTTCGGTAGCTCTCGGTGTCGACGATTCGATTGGCGCGCAGGGCAGCGTTGACGTCGTGCGCGGGGACGGAGTCGGCAAGGTCGATGGTTCCGACAACCGCCGAACGCTCAGCGGCAACGGACACGAATGGGCTGGCGAACGTGGATGCTTCTGCCCAGGAGTACAGGTTGGCGGCCGAGCTACGGGTGCGTTCGACGCACCAATCGAGACCGCCGTTGCCGAGCATCCACCGGATCTGCCCGTCGAGCAGGATGAGAGTGCCCAGCGCTGGAGTGTTGTAGGTCTGGTTTGCCACCGAGTTCTCGAGAGCAACGGCCAAGTTCAGCGATGCGGGCTGCCAACGGTCGCTGGTGCCAATCTCACGAATCCGCTCGATGGCGGCGGGCGAGCAGGCGGCCAACCACAGGCCACCGTCACTGGCGAAACACTTCTGCGGCGAGAAGTAGTACGCGTCGACCTCGTCGGGCAGCCACGCCAGGCCACCGGCGGCCGAGGTGGCATCGACGACGACGAGCGCGCCACCCTCTGGCCGGCGAAGGTGCATGGCGACGCCGGTGGACGTCTCGTTGTGGGTGAGCGCGACCGTGTCGATACCGTCGGAGGTGACGTCGATGGTGGGGTGCGATCCGGGGTCGCACTTGGTCACCACTGGCTCGCCCAGATGGGGCGCCGCCGCCGCTGCCTCGGCAAACTTGGAGGAGAACTCACCGAACACCGCGTGCTGGCTGCGGTCGCGGATGAGGCCGAACGTGGCTGCGTCCCAGAACGCCGTCGCGCCGCCGTTGCCGAGAAGAATCTCCCAGCCAGCGGGCAGCCCGAAGAGATCCATCAGACCCGCACGGATGGAGCCGACCAGATGCTTCACCGGCGGCTGACGATGAGAGGTGCCCATCAGGTTGCTGTTGGCCTTCGCCAGCGCCAGCACCTGTTCAGCGCGCACCTTGGATGGCCCACAACCGAACCGACCATCTGAGGGCAACAGGTCGCTGGGGATGATGATGGACTTCGGATCAACGGTCACCCTCATAGTCTCGCCACTGCGTGCCGCCGCGCCAAGAAGGTTGGACGAAAACCTCACGCCGATCGTGTGAGATGCGTGGTGCATCAATTCCAACCGTCCCCAGCGGCCGAACCCGTAGAATTCTGGAGTCCGTGAATCGAAAGGCTTTCCCGTGAACCCCACCGTCGCCCGCACGTCAGCACGTCTTGCTGCAATCGCCGAGTCCGCAACGTTGGCGGTGGATGCGAAGGCGAAGGCACTGCAGGCGCAGGCGGTCAAGGACGGCAGCCAGAGCGTCATCGGTTTCGGTGCTGGCGAGCCCGACTTTCCGACCCCGGAGAACATCGTCGAGGCCGCGGTGCGAGCCTGTCGCGACCCGAAGAACCACAAGTACACGCCTGCCGCCGGCCAGCCCGCACTGCGCGAGGCGATTGCTGCGAAGACGTTGCGCGACAGTGGCTTTCAGTGTGAGGCATCGCAGGTATTGGTCACCAACGGCGGCAAGCACGCGGTGTTCACCGCCTTTGCTGCGCTGTGCGACCCGGGCGACGAGGTCATCTGCCCGGCGCCGTTCTGGACCACCTACCCGGAGGCCATCACGCTCGCCGGGGGCGTGCCCGTCATCGTGCAGACCGATGAGAGCACCGGCTTCAAGGCGACCGTCGAGCAGCTCGACGCTGCCCTCACGCCGCGTACCAAGGTGCTCCTCTTCGTCAGCCCGGACAACCCCAGCGGCGCCATCTACTCGCCGGAAGAGGTGGAGGCCATTGGCCGCTGGGCGGTGGAGAAGGGCGTGTGGGTGCTGACCGACGAGATCTACGAGCACCTCGTCTACGGCGACAACACGTTCGTCAGCATGCCCACCGTGGTCCCCGAGCTGGCCAACCAGTGCATCATCGTCAACGGCGTCGCCAAGACGTACGCGATGACCGGCTGGCGCGTCGGCTGGATGATCGGGCCGTCCGATGTGATGAAAGCCGCGATCAACTACCAGTCGCACAGCACGTCGAACGTCACCAACGTCGCCCAAGCGGCGGCGCTGGAAGCTGTCAGTGGCGACCTGTCGGCGGTGGCCATGATGCGCGAGGCGTTCGCCCGCCGCGCCGTCACCATGCATCGAATGCTCAACGACATCCCCGGCGTCACCGCCATCGTGCCCCAGGGCGCGTTCTACTGCTACCCCAACTTCTCGTCGCTGCTCGGCCGACCGTTGGGCCCCAGCGGCACGGTCTCGGCCAACACGCTGCAGTTGGCCGATGCCATTCTCGGCGAGGCCAAGGTTGCGTTCGTTCCCGGCGAAGCGTTCGGCACGCCGGGGTATGCCCGCTTCAGCTTTGCGATGGCCGACGCGGACATGGAGGAAGGCATTCGCCGCATCCAACAGTGGGTGACGGCGTAGCGTCAATCGGGTGAGCAATGCACCCGACTTCGACTTCGAATCCGTCTCGCTCGACTGGTTGCACACCAAGCCAGGAGCAAAGTGGAACCGTACCGCCGACGCCATTGCTGCCTGGGTTGCGGACATGGACTTCGCCCCGCCGCCGGTGGTCGTCGAGGCATTGCAACGGGTCATTGCCACCGGCGATCTCGGCTACCCCGACTACCGCGAGCCGTTCGGTGGCTCGGCCGCGACCGATGTTTTCATCGATCGCTGCGCGCGGCGCTACGGCTGGCACATCGACCAGCCCGACACGATGGAGCTCAACGATGTGGTGCAGGGCATCCAGATCGTGCTGCACCTGTGCACCCAGCCCGGCGACCGGGTGGTGGTGCACACGCCCACCTACCCACCCTTCCTGCACAGTGTGCAAGACGACGGGCGGGTCGTGGTGCCGGTGCCCGCGCAGCGGTCCGACGCCTCGCCCACGGGGTGGGTGTTCGACTACGAGGCGCTCGACGCAACGCTGACCGACTCGCCGGCGAAGGTACTGCTGCTGTGCCACCCGCACAACCCCACCGGCCATGTGTTCGACTCGGCCGAGCTGCGATTGATGGCAGCGCTGGCCGAGCGTCACGACCTGCTCATCATCTCCGACGAGATTCACGCCGACCTCACCTTCGGTTCGGTCGGACACCAACCGATGGACCTGTTCGCACCGGGCCGTACCGTCACCATTCACGCGGCATCGAAGGCGTTCAACCTGGCGGCACTGCGATTCGCGATCCTGCATGTCGATGCGCCCGCCGTCAGCGCCGCGCTGAAGACGGTGCCTGCGCATCTGTTCGGCGCCACCAACCTGATGGGCGCGGTGGCAACGGAAGCTGCCTGGCGCGACGGCGACGAGTGGCTGGCGGCAGTGATGGCCCACCTCGATCGTCAGCGTGTGCTGCTGGGCGCTTTGCTTATCGAGAAACTGCCCAAGGTGGGCTATGTGGCGCCGTCCGCCACGTACCTTGCCTGGCTGGATTGCCGATCGCTGGGGCTGGGGGACGACCCGTCGGTGACGTTCCTGGAGCGTGGGGTGCGCCTCAGCGAAGGCCCCAACTTCGGCAGCGAGGGCAACGGCTTCGCCCGTCTCAACTTCGCGACGTCCGCCGACATCCTGCGCGAGACGGTGGCACGCATGGCCGGGAACTTGCGGTGACTTCTCCGGCTGAGCGGGCTGCATCGATCGACCCCGGACAGCTCTACGAGGTGGTGCGGCAGCGATTGATCGCCACCACCCGTTCACTCGCCGACGATCAACTGCTCACGTTCGTGCCCGCCGCGCCCCAGTGGCGGGTGCGCGACGTGCTCGCCCACGTCGTCGGTCTCGTCACAGATCTGAACGCGCAACACTTGCCGGCCGCCGACGATGTCGGCGGCGCCGCGTGGGGTGCGGCGCAGGTCGCTGTCAGGCACGCGACACCGATCGGAGCGATGCTCAGCGAGTGGGAGCGAGAGGCGCCTGCGTTCGAGAACGGCCTGCGCATCTTCGGCTACGAGGAGGGCAGCCATTTCATCGGCGACCTGCACGCCCACCACCAAGATGTGCGCGGGGCGCTAGGTCTCGAGCGAGATGACGACCCGACCGTAGTGGCCGTCTCTCTCGACCATTACCTTGGTTTCGTTCACGCGATCCTCGTCGACGCCCACTGGGGTGTGCTTGCGGTGCAGGCGTCCGGGGAGGTGAGGGTCCTGGGCACCGAGGCGGGTTCGCGTCGGGCGCAGCTTGCCGCGCCGGCGTTCGACGTACTGCGGGTTTTCTCGGCTCGGCGTTCGTCGGCACAGATCCGCAGGCTGCGGTGGCGTGGGGACGTCGACGCGCTGGTCGACTTGATGGCCATCGGCTTCAGTGGGGGCTACGCCCTCCCGCTTGCCGACGTGGTCGAGTGAATTGCCCGATCGGCACGATGGCTGTCCGGCAGGGCGGTCGCGGTCTAGGTGAACGCAGCGGTGGCCATCTGGGGGATTGCGGGCCGTCGGGTGCGCGTCGCCACGACAACAATGGCAGCGGCGCCGACTAGGAACACGACGACGTTGATCCCGAAAAGTATCTTCGCCTGGTCGTGGACGAGCGTGCACGGCTGGCGGGTCAACTCCCATTCCGGCGTGATCTTGGGAGGAGTGGTCACCGTTGGAATCGGGTTGCCGCCCATGGCGTCGCTGTCGAACACGGTGCCGCACTCCACGTTCTCGACGACGACCTTGCTGTCCACATCTTTGCCGACCGGAACCGAATCGCTGAGGGGCTGTGTGGCCCATCTGATCGTGACGGCGAACCATGCGACGAGCGCGACGGACGTCCATAACAGGATCTTCGTGCGTCGCGACATGGCGGCCAGCCTAGCGACCACGTCTGTTGCTGCCGGGTCGGCAGTCTGGTGTTGGTGGCGAACTGGTGTTGGTAGCAAAATGCTACCGTGCTCGGATACATTCGCGCATATGACGGTCAGCATGCACGTGCGCGATGTGCCTGACGATGTACACGAAGAACTCTCGCGGCGCGCGGCGTTGCACGGCATGTCGCTGCGCCAGTACACGCTGCGGGTGCTCGGTGAGCACTGCGCAGTCGCCCCCGTGGATGAGTGGATGGATCGAATCGCACGTCGCCGCGCGCGGTGGCTCGCCGAGGGCCGCGAGGTGAAAGTGGATGCCGCTGCGGCGGTTCGCGACGGGCGACGTGACGATGACGAGGTGAGAGCCCGTCGTGCCTGATTCGCCGGTGGTCGTGGATGCGTCTGCGGTGGTCGACCTTCTGGTCAATGGTCACCCCCTGCCACGCGACCGTGTGCTGGTTGCACCTGGCCACATGGACGCAGAGGTCCTCTCGGCCTTGGGTCGGCTGCAGCGCCAGGCGGTGCTGACCGAGGCAGATGTGGAGGAGATGCTCGATGACTTGGCGGCATTGGCGATCGAGCGCCTGGCAGTGAGCGCGCTGCTGCGGCCGGCGTTTGCGCTGCGTACCAACGTGGCGTCGCGCGATGCGCTGTATGTGTCGTTGGCGCAGGCTCTCGGCGCAGCGCTGTGCACCACCGATGCGCCGCTCGCGCGGGCGTGCGTCGAGCAGCGGCTCTGTTCCGTCAGCGGTGCAGGGCCAGGCCGCTGAGCACTACCAGGCACAGGCACTCGGCCACCTGCTCGGCGGCGCCCAACACGTCGCCACTGATGCCGCCGATCTTGCGGCGGGCCAGCAGGCCGGTCCCTGCAGCGGCCACACCGGCGGCGACCACGAGTGGGGCGGCCCACCAGCCGATGGCGAGGGTGGTGATGCCGACGCCGGCCGAGCAACCCACGAGGGCACGCAATGGCGTGGTGCTGCGGCCATAGTCGGCGCCCAGCCCGGTGGTGCTTGCCAGCTTCATCGTGCCGGCCAATCCGACCGCAGCGACTCGCGCCATGGTGTGGGCGGCGACGGCGGCGGTGAACATGTCGAGCGGCCCTGGCATGGCCCCCAGCGAGATGGTCCGAAGCACGATCGACGCGCAGATTGCGCTGACTCCGTAGGTGCCGTGACGGCTGTCCTTGAGAATCTCCAGCCGTCGTTCGATGGTCCACCCGCCTCCGAAGGCGTCGGCAATGTCGCCGAGCCCGTCCTCGTGAAACGCGCCGGTGATGAGCAGCCCGACGATGACAGCGACGCCTGCCGCGACGAGCGGCGTGGTGAGCTGCCACATGCCGGCGGCGACGCCGCCAACCCCAGTACCGATGATCGCTCCCGCGACGGGGAACCATGCCACTGTCTTCGCCAGCGATGGCTCACGGCGCAGCCTGATCGGGACTCGTGTCAGGAACTGCAACGCCGCGAGAAGGCTCACCGCAGCAGGTCCCACGCGTTCTCGAGCCGCAACGCGCGACCGGCGACCATCAGCAGCGAAGTGTCGGCCGCGGCAGCAACCAGTTGGTTGAGCCGGCCGAGCTCGTCTCGATAGTCGCGACCCATCGGCGTGTCCGGATGAATTCCCATGCCGACCTCGTTGCTGACCACGACCACTGGCGATGTGGACGCCGCTCGCGCCCGCAGGGCCGCCACCGTGTCATGCCCGTACTGCGCGCGACGCTGTGGATCGATGACGTGGACGAGGAGATTGGCCAGCCAGACGGTGAGACAGTCGACGATGACGAACGTACCGGTGGGCGCAGCGGCGATAGCGGCCCCCAGCTCGACGGGCACCTCGGCGGTGGTCCACGACGGTGGCCGTTCGGCGCGGTGACGTTCGACGCGCTCGCGTAAGTCGTCGTCGAATGGTTCGGCGGTGGCGATGAAATGCACCGTGCCACCGTGGTGCTCGCCGAGCTGGACGGCAAGTGTGCTCTTACCGCTGCGGGCGCCGCCGACGAGGAAGGTGAGCGCGCCCGCTGCCATCAGAAGTCGATGCCGCGCTTGGCGGTGATGCCCGCCTGGTATGCATGCTTGATCTCGCGCATCTCGGTCACGGTGTCGGCGACGGCAATGATCTCGTCGGCAGCGTCGCGGCCGGTGAGCACCAAGTTGACGTGGCTGGGTCGATTGACGACGGCGGCGACGATCTCGTCGGTGGGCACCCAGCCCCAGGTGCTCAAGTAGGTGACCTCGTCGAGGATCACCAGGTCGTACTCGCCGCTTGCGATGATGGCTGCGGCCTGCGCCCACGCAGCCTGAGCGAGTGCGATGTCGGCCGAGGGGTCGTCCGAGTCCCACGTGAACCCACCGCCCAGCGCATGCCACGAGACACCCAGCTGGCGACCGATCTTCTCTTCGCCGACCTTCCAGTCGCTGCCCTTGATGAACTGGACGACCGCCACCTTCCAGTCGCGCGCAACGGCACGCACCATGACCCCGAACGCCGCTGAACTTTTGCCCTTGCCGTTGCCCGTATTGACCAGCACCAACGACGGAGCGTTACGCAGACCGTCAGGCCGTGGGTCGTCCGTCAGCGGGTGCGTCGTGTCGTCGGTCGTGTCGTCGGTCGTGTTTGTCGTGGCGTTCTCGGTATCCATGAGGGTTGGGAGCATAGAGCGAGATGCGCTACGGTGACCTCGTCCTGCCGCACCAACGGTCGGATGCACAGCTTGCAGCGAAGTCCGGTGAGATTCCGGCACTGTCCCGCAACGGTGGTTCGTGGCTTCACGGTGAAGCCCACGACGAGTCCGGTCGCCTCCTGTCGTGCGCGTTACTCACCCTCGAGGCAAGGGCGGTCCGCGGCGGCATCAGCTGCCGGTTCCCAGCTTGTCCTCCCGAACCGGAGGACTCAGTCCTTCGGAGATACGGAGGATTGATCCATGAAAAGGTTCAGTTCAATTGCCGCTCTGACGGCGATCCTGCTCACCGCTGCCGCGTGCGGCGATGACTCGATA
>JBBQMG010000109.1:0-14505 GCA_038328705.1 Acidimicrobiales bacterium
TACTTCTTCGTCGATGACGATCGGTGGCGCGCCGGACGAGGCCGTGTCCTGCGCGATTTCTTGAATCGCCCCCGAATCTTTGCCAGCGACTACATGCACGCCGAGGTCGAACGCCGGGCGCGGGCGAACATCGAGGCCGAGCTGGCCACGCTGCGCTGATCGACCGCCGTCACCCACGTCGCGCTGTGAATGTCTTGCGCCGGATGATTGACTTGGACCCGTGAGCGAACTCCAGCCCCGCCGAGTCGGCACCATCACCGAGACGATCACCGACCTCGATCACGAGCTCGAGACCGAAGAGCCCGCGGCGGCTCACATCGTCAAGACCGAGCCCGGCGAGAGTGCTGCGGCCAAGGTCCTCGAGGCGCGCATCTACGGCATTGCCATCGAAGCATTGTGCGGTCACGTGTGGGTTCCGTCGCGTGACCCGAAACAACTGCCGGTCTGTGAAGCATGCAAGAGCGTGTACGAGATGTACCGGATGTTCAACGAAGGTCTCGGCGAGTCGCCGGTCGACTGACCTGCGATTTGATCCGGCGATTTGACCTGGCGGCGCGCGCATGACCGACCCAGCGGCTGGTCTTCGGATTCGCGAGGCGGTACGGGGCCTGCTGCTGGCAGACGACCACCGGGTGCTGCTGGTTCGCTTCGAGTTCCCCTCGGCGACTCGCTGGGCCCTCCCCGGCGGCGGGCTGGAGCCCGGCGAGGATCATCTCGACGCGTTGCGCCGCGAGCTGGAAGAAGAGGTCGGTCTGGTCGATGCCGAGATCGGGCCTCAGATCTGGCACCGACTGCACATCGTGCCGTTCCTCAACGGCGAGTTCGACGGTCAGCGCGAACGCATCCACCTCGTGGAATGTGCGGTCTTCGAGGCCGAGCCGCGGCTGTCGTGGCAGCAGATGAACGCCGAGTTCGTCCACGAACTGCGGTGGTGGTCGATCGACGAGATCGCCGCCAGCGACGCCCACTTCGTGCCCAAGGATCTGCACGGCCTGCTCGGCAGGCTGCTGCGCGATGGACCGCCTGCCGATCCCGTTGACGTCAGCTCCTGAGGATCGCGTCGACACGAATAGTGTTGGCCGATGCTTTTCAGCGCCGACGCCTGGGCTGGCATCGCTGATGGTTCGATCACCGTCACGTTCCGAGCGTGGAAGCGTGCCCAAGCGAGGGTCGGCGGCCACTACCGCATCGCCGGGATGCTGATCGAGGCCACCGACGTGCGCCAGGTCTCCGTTGCCGACATCGGACCGCACGATGCCCGCCGCGCCGGGGCCACCGACCTCGACTCGCTGTTGTCACGACTCGGTGGTGCCGAGACCGTGTGGCGGGTCGATTTCGTCAACCTCGGCGCCGACGATCGCATCGCCCGCCGGGAAGACACCACGCCGACCGACATCGCCGATGTGATCGCCCGCCTCGCCCGTCTCGACCGCAACGGCCCGTGGACCCGGGGCACGCTGCAACTGATCGACCGCTATCCCGGGATCGTCTCGACCACCTTGGCGCGCCACGCCGAGCAGGATCGGGCGAGCTTCAAGCTCAACGTGCGCAAGTTGAAAGAGCTCGGCCTCACCGAGAGCCTCGACATCGGCTATCGGTTGTCGCCGCGAGGCGAGGCGGTGCTTCGCGCTCTCGGCTGAAGTGCGGCTACGGTGCCCGGCGTGGCTGCCCCACTGTGCGTCATCGGCGACTTCGCCTGGGACGTTCTCATCCGCACGAACAGCGAGTTGCTACGTGGCGGCGACACGTTCGGCGAGGTCATGCTGACCCCGGGCGGCAGCGCAGCCAACGTCGCCGTGTGGGCCACCCGGTGCGGACTGCCGACCGAGTTCATCGGCAAGATCGGCCGCGATCGATTCGGTCAGCTGGCCCAGGAAGATCTGGCCGCAGAGAACGTCACCGGCCACTTGATCGAGACCCACGAGCACCTGACCGGTTGCGTCGCCGTGTTCGTCGACCAGACAGGTGAGCGCTCGATGGTCTCCGGTAGGGGCGCAGACTTCTACCTCTTGCCGTCCGAAATTCCCAGAGAGACCGTGCGAGCCGCCAAGCACCTGCACATGACGGCATGGTCGTTCTTCGTCGACCCGCCGCGGGCAGCTGCCCGCAGCGCGGCCCACCTGGCCCGTGACAGCGGCGCGACGTTGTCGTTCGACCCGGCCTCGTTCCAGATGATCGAGGAGATGGGTGTCAGTCAGTTCCTGGCCTGCACGCAGGACCTCGGAATCGACGTCTTCCTGCCGAACTATCAAGAGGGTGAGGTACTCACCGGCCTCGACGAGCCCGAAGCGATTGCCGCGGCGCTGGCCAAGCTGTATCCACAAGCGCTGATCATGCTCAAGCTCGACGCCGATGGCGCGCTGGTGTGGGAGCACGGCCGCGGCACACACATCCCCGCGGGCAGCAACAACCTGGTTGACGCCACCGGTGCCGGTGATTCGTTCGCCGGCGGCTTCCTGGCCCACTACCTCGAGCACGGCGACGCGGTCGCTGCCGCCCGCTTCGCCACCACCATCTCGGCGTGGGTCATCGAGCACCTCGGGGCCCGCCCGCAGCCCGACGCAAAGTTGCGCGCAGCACTACGCCGCCGGTGACCCGTCAGTCGTCGGCGGAACGGAGACGTTCGATCACCGGCTGGAAGTCGTCGATGGATCTGACGGAGAAGTAGCTGATCCCCCACCGTTCGCGGCAACGCAGGAGATGCGCGGCGATCTCGTCGTGAGTGCCGAACGCAAGGAACGGTGTGGCAGCTGCGTCGTCGAATGACAATGTCGGGATGTCCGCAAGCAGCTGATCGATCGCACCATCACGATCGTCGGTGACCACAATTCGCTGAACGAGCGCGTTGAGTTCGACCACACGACTGCCGGCATTGGACTCGATGTGAGCGATCGTGCGGTCCAGCCGATCGACCTCCCAACGCACCTCGTGGCTCTGACCATCCGCCAGCGTGCGACCCAACATCATCAGACCAATGATGTCGGCGTGCTGCGCGGCGTGGGCCAGCGCCGCCGGTCCGTTGACTCCGGCCATGATCGGTAGCCGCGGCTGTAGGGCACGCATCGTCGTCACGTCGGCGAGGTGATAGTGCTCGCCGTCGTAGGTCACGGTCTCACCGTCGAAGAGTCGGCGGAGAATCTCGATCGATTCGGCGAGACGTGTCTTGCGCACTCTCGGTGGGTCGAACGGCACACCCATGGCGGCGTACTCGGTGAACGCCTGGCCAGCTCCGATACCCATCTCCACGCGGCCGGCGGTGAGGTGGTCGAGGTTCGCATACTCGGCTGCGAGAAGCGCCGGATGATGGAAGTCGTTGTTGATGACCAGCGGGCCGACGCGCAACCGCGTGGTGGCTTCCGCCATCGCCAACAGAGGCAGCGTCGGCGACCAGTTGGGGGAGAGATGGTCGTACGTATGGATCACGTCGAAGTCCGCCGCCTCGGCCT
Source organism: Acidimicrobiales bacterium (assembly GCA_038328705.1). Lineage (GTDB taxonomy): Bacteria > Actinomycetota > Acidimicrobiia > Acidimicrobiales > Ilumatobacteraceae > UBA668. Next base: position 3,447 of record JBBQMG010000109.1, read on the forward strand.
GACGGGCCTGCTCGCGCAACTCGGCGGCTGAACCACCCCGAGCCTGATACCCGAACCGAAAGGGTCGCATCGCGGCATCGTACCCGTGGTTGTCACGTCCAAACCCGCTCGTGCGCCGCACGATGGACGCCGTAGCCTCGGCGCAGTGACTACCACCGCTGCTGCCACGACACCTCCCCATTCGACGATGGCGGTGGCCGATTGGGGACTGCTGGCACTGCCCGGTTTGGTGTGGGGCACCTCGTTCTACTTCATCGCCGAAGGGCTCGTGGCGTTTCCCGCCGCGCTGATCACGCCCATGCGAGTCGGGTTCGGAGCGCTCACGCTCGGTCTCTTCCCAGCCGCCCGGCGGGTACGAATCGATCGCACCGACATGCCCCGCATCGTGCTCCTGGGCGTGATCTGGATGGCGATTCCGTTGTCGATCTTCCCGTTCGCGGAAGAGCGTGTGTCGTCGTCGGTCACCGGCATGCTCAACGGCGCGACGCCACTGTTCATCGCCGTCGTCGCTGCGTTCATGGCCCGGCGGCTGCCACCGCGCCAACAGATGATTGGCGTGGCAGTGGGCTTTGCAGGCGTCGTGTTGATCGCCGTCGCCTCTGGCAGTGGCGGCCACAACTCGTGGTTCGGCATCGGGCTGATTTTCGTCGCACTCGTGTTCTACGGCTTCTCGCTCAACCTCGCAGTGCCGCTGCAACAGAGGTACGGCGGCCTGCCAGTCCTTTGGCGGGCGCAGATGATCGCGTTCGCCATCGTCACCCCATTTGCGATTCCGTCGGTCGGCGACATCGAGTTCGCATGGGGGCCGTTCCTCGCCGTGGTCGCGCTCGGTGTCTTCGGGACGGCACTGGCATTCGTGGTGATGGCCAGCAACGCCGGCCGCCTGGGCAGCACCCGCGCCTCGGTCAGCGTCTACATCGTGCCGGTGGTGTCGCTATTGCTTGGCGCACTGGTGCGCCACGAAACGGTCGCCGCCCTTGCCGTCGTCGGCTGCGGCATCGCCATCTCCGGCGCCTACCTCACGAACCGGACGCGGGCGTAGCCGTCTGCGACGTCAGCCGCGCTGCGCCAGATAGGCGCTACACAGTTCGTGGAGGCGAGCACGGTCGAAGCTGGGGTCGTGGCCGGCATGCACTACTTGAACCGGTAGCGTCAGCAAGCGCTCCATCGTGGCGCAGTAGTCGGGAATGTTCGACTCTGGTAGCTCGTCGAGCAGTGGGCCGTCGTACAGCGCGTCACCGCTGAACAATGTGCCAGTGGCGGCGTCCCAGAGGCCGATCGACCCGGGCGAGTGGCCTGGCAGGTGAAGCACCTCGAACGCTCGGTCACCTGTATCGATGATGTCGCCTTCGACAACCTGGCGAGTGACCCGTGCGGGCTGCTGGCGGTATTGCTCGAACACGTAGCCCGGAGGGAGCGCATCGACGAAGTACGGCGACTCCAACTCGTAGCCAGAGTTGGACAGCATCGCGACCGCTTCCTCTCCCCAGCCTTTCACCATGTCCAGCGTGTGCAGCGCGCCGGCTTCCAGCAGCGGCGCCTCCAGCGGGTGCGCAATCACGTCTGCGAACTCGTGGTGCGATCCGATGTGATCGTCGTGTCCATGCGTTGCCACCGCCGTCACCGGCTTGTCGAGCAGCGCACCCATCTCCTCGACCAAGCTGCACACACCCATCCCGGTGTCGATCACCAGGTTGCGGTCGCGGCCACGCACATGCCAGATGTTGCATCGCATGAGCGCGACCACATGCGGCTCCCACAGCAAGGTGACCGAGCCGTCGATCGTGCAACGCTCGAACCAACGATCTGCAACAGGCAACACCACCGGCGTACTCATAGCCCGAACCTAGTTGGCGCCCACTCCTACTCGCGATCTGGTCGGTCTGATTCCACATTGAGTGTGGAATTGGGCCGACCAGATGGCTCGGCCGGCGCACCAGCTCGCCAGCTGCGGCCTAGCGGAAGTCACGGCTGGGGTTGTGGGCGGCTACGACCAACGGGGTCAGTTCCTCGGCGCTGATGTTGATCACACCTTCGCTGCGCTCCAGGCGACCACGAATCAGTAGCGCCGGCGCACCGCGAGCAACCTTGCGGTAGCGGGCCCAGCAGCCCTTCGAGACGACAATGTTGATGAGCCCGGTCTCGTCTTCCAGGTTCATGAAGGTGACGCCCTGGGCGGTCATCGGGCGCTGGCGATGCGTGACCACGCCGGCGACCAGCACTTTCGTTCGCGGCTCGCAGTCCCACAGACCCGCTGCCGTCACCACACCTTGCTGCGCCAGTGCATAACGCAGGAACTGGGTGGGGTGACCGTTAGGGGCAACACCCGTCGCCCACAGGTCGGCAACCGCCACCTCCAGCGGCGCCATACCCGGCAGATGCGGCGCCTGCTGGCCCACCACGATTCCTTCCAGCCGACCTGGGCGCGACTGCACCGCTGCACCCACAGCCCACAGCGCTTCGCGCCGTTCCAGACCGAGGCTGCGCTCGAAGACCCCGGCCGTCGCCATCGCTTCCAACTGCGGCAGCGTCAGCGCCGGCACCGCCCGCACCAGTTCCTCCAACGACGAATACGGCCGACCGGCCCTGATTTCCGTCGCCAGCTCACTACCCACACCGCGCACCGAGCCAACACCCAGCCGAACGGCGACTCCGCCGACGCTGTCGGGGCAAGGCTCCAGCGTGGCCATCGCCAGCGATGCATTCAGGTCAGGCGAGTGCACCACCACCCCATGGCGGCGAGCGTCTTGGCACAGCGAATGCGGGCTCCAGAAACCCATCGGCTGCGCATTCAACAGCGCCGCACAGAACGCTGCCGGCTCATGGAACTTGATCCACGACGACGAGTACACGAGGTAACTGAACGAGACGCTGTGCGACTCGGGAAAGCCGTAATTGGCGAACGCCGCCATCTTCATGAAGATCTCCTCGGCGATCGCACCGGTGATGCCACGCTGCGCCATCCCCTCGAAGAGACGGATCTTCAGTTGCTCCATTCGCGCTCGACTGCGTTTGCTGCCCATCGCCTGGCGCAACTGGTCCGCCTCGCTGGGACTGAAGCCGGCAACGTCTATGGCCATCTGCATCAGTTGTTCTTGGAACAGCGGGATACCCAGCGTCTTGCCCAGCGAATTCTCCAACAACGGGTGCAGGTAGGTGACCGGCTCCTGCCCATTGCGGCGACGGATGTAAGGGTGCACCGAGCCACCTTGAATAGGGCCGGGTCGGATGAGTGCGACTTCCACCACCAGGTCGTAGAAGCGGCGTGGCTTCAGCCGCGGCAGCGTGGCCATCTGCGCGCGTGACTCGATCTGGAAGACGCCAACGGTGTCGGCGCGGCACAACATTGCGTACACGTCGTCCTCTTGCGGGATGGTGGCCAGATCCACCTCGTAGCCGCGGTGCTCACGGATGAGATCGACGGCGTAATGCAACGCGCTGAGCATGCCCAGACCGAGCAGGTCGAACTTCACCAGGCCGGCGGCCGCGCAATCGTCCTTGTCCCACTGCAGCACGCTGCGGTCCTGCATGCGACCCCACTCCACAGGGCAGACCTCGATCACCGGGCGGTCACAGATGACCATGCCGCCGCTGTGGATACCGAGGTGCCGCGGCGCGTCTTCGATCTCGGCAGCAAGTTCCAGCACAGCCGCGGGAATGTCGTGGTCGGGTTGGTTGGCGGTGGTGGAGACGCCGCCCCACGCATCCATCTGCTTGCTCCACGCATCCTGCTGGCCAGGCGCGAAGCCCAGTGCCTTGGCCAGGTCGCGCACCGACGACCGGGCGCGGTAGGTGATGACGTTGGCAACCTGCGCGGTGTGGTGCCGCCCGTAGCGCTGGTACACGTACTGGATGACCTCTTCGCGACGGTCGGATTCGATGTCGAGATCGATGTCGGGCGGGCCATCGCGCTCAGGCGAGAGGAAGCGTTCGAACAGCAGACCCAGGCTCACCGCATCGGCCTTGGTGACGCCGAGCGCAAAACAGACGGCACTGTTGGCCGCGCTGCCACGGCCCTGGCAATAGATGTTGGCGCGACCGCAGAACTCGACGATGTCCCACACCACCAGGAAGTAACCGGCGAAACCAAGACCCTCGATGACCTGCAGTTCATGGTCGATGGTGCGCCATGCTCGCGCTCGCAGCGAGAGGTCTTCGTGCGCCGCCGGGCGTTCGCCATAGCGGCGACGACCGCCGGCCTCGGCAATCTGACGCAGGTACGCCATTTCGCTGAGCGGCTGGCTCTCACCATCAGGACCGGCGGGGCCAGGAGGGCACGGGTATGGCGGCAGGCTGGGGGCCACGAGCGAGAGGTCAAAGGCGGCGGCGCGGCCGACCTCGGCTGCCAGCTCGACGACGCCGGGGTAGCGCAGGAATCGACGTAATTGCTCGGCCCCGCTGCGGAGATGAGCGCCGGAAGCGGCGGGCAACCACGGGTTGAGCTCGTCGAGGCTGCGCCGTGCCCGTACCGCCGCGACTGCGGTGGCCAGCTTGCGTTGCGCGGGCGTGGCGTAGTGCACGTTGTTGGTGGCGATGCAGCCAACGTCGTGTCGCGCGGCCAGCTCGGCCAGGGCGTCGTTGCGCACCGAATCGAGCGGGTTGCCGTGGTCCCACAGCTCCATCAGCACGCGGTCGCGACCGAAAGCATCGATCAGTCGATGCAACTCGCGCGCTGCTGCACGTGGGCCACGGTCCACCAGCGCGGCCGGCACCGAACCCTTCCGGCAACCGGTGAGCACCCAGCCGTGACCGCTCATCGCGTCAGCAATGTCGGCAAAGGCGAACTGCGGTGCGCCCTTCTCACCTGCAAGGTGACCAAGGCTGAGTGCGCGAGCAAGCCGCGCATAACCCGTAGGCCCCTCAGCGAGAACCAAGAGGTGTTCGCCGTGAGGGTCGGGGGCATGACCATCGGAGACCTGACCGGTGTTCACCTGATGGTGCGTATCGGCTTCCGTGCGCGCTTGGCGGCCCGGCGCGGTGAGTGTGATCTCGGCACCAAAGACAGTAGGCAGGCCGACGGCGCGGGCGGCTTCGGCGAAGCGGACGATGCCGTAGAAGCCGTTGTGATCGGTGAGCGCCAGTGCCTCGAGACCCAGCCGCGCAGCCTCCTCGGCCAACTGCTCGGGGTGGCTGGCGCCATCGAGAAACGAGAAGTTGCTGTGGCAGTGCAGCTCGGCGTACGACACATACCCGGTGTCGGGACGCATCAACGGGCGAGTGATGTCCGGCTCGAACGGTTGCCGTTTGCGGCTGAGCGCCGGCCCATCGCCGCCACCGTTCCACGAGGGACTGCCCGTCGCGCGACCGTCCTTACCGCGTCCGGAGAGCAGCGTTTCCACGTCGCTCCATGGCATGTCGGGGTTGTTGAAGCCCATAGGAACCGCGACCTTAGCGAACACATGTTCGTTCCCGCAAGGGAAGGTCGAACCGACTGGCTGGGCGCGAATGACGGACATAGCCGACCGGGTTTCGCGCCCGTTGGCGCGAATGACGGACGCAAACGGCAGGGTTTCGTGCCCGTGGGAGCGCAGGGGCGGCGCGTCACTTCGGAAATTTCTGACACGATCGCGACGGATTCCGATGCCGCCGAACGATGAACCTCCCGTGAGCGCCCTGCTGCACCTCTATGACGAGGCCCTGCCACACGTGTACGGCTATCTCGTGCGCCGCTGCGACAGCACAGCCACCGCCGAGGACCTCACCGCCGAGACGTTTCTGGCAGCGCTCAACGCCAGCCAGACCGGTAGCGAGGTGAATGTGCCGTGGCTGATCGGCACTGCCCGCCACAAGCTGGTCGACCACTGGCGCAAGAGCGGCCGCAACCAACAGCTGCTCGAGGAGCTGTGGGAAGGCACCGACCCGCACGCCGATAGCAACGAGCCGGTCGACGCACTGCACGTCCGCGACGTGCTCTTTCGGCTGCTTCCACACCACCGCGCCGCACTCACGCTGCGATACCTCGACGGCCTTCCCGTGGACCAGGTGGCGGTGCTGCTGGAACGCAGCCTGCACGCCACCGAATCGCTGCTGATGCGAGCCAAGACCGCCTATCGCACCGCCGCCGCAGAACCGACTGGGGGCCAACGATGAGCACGACACCCGACGCTTTCGATGCACTGCGCGCCGACACCTCCGCAATCGCCCCCACCGCCACCTTCGCCCACCAGCTTCGCCAGCAGATCACGCATGCCCTTCACGCCAGCGACACGACCACCTTGGAGCAACAGATGCCCGAACCAGAGATCACCAACACCGTCACGCCCTATCTCGTCGTCGATGGCGCCGCCGCGGCGATCGCGTTCTACGTCACTGCGTTTGGTGCCGTCGAGGACCACCGTCTCGTTGGCGACGACGGTCGCATCGGACATGCCGAGATCATCATCGGCAACAGCCGACTGATGATGGCCGACGAGTACCCGGAGGCCAACGCGATCAGTCCGACGACACGCGGCGGCACGTCCACCAGCTTCACCCTCATGGTTGCTGACGTGGACGAGGTCTTCGCCCGGGCGATTGCCGCCGGAGCGACCGAAGTACGCCCCGTCGCCGACCAGTTCTACGGCCACCGCCAGGGGACGCTGCGCGACGCCTGGGGTCACCAGTGGAGCATCAGCTCCCCACTCGCGGACTTCACCGACGAGCAATACGCAGCGAACAGCAGCGCCGGCGGCTTCGAGTGGCAGCAGGGTGCCGGCGCGACACCAACCAGCCCCGAACCCGCATCGTTCGACCATCAGGTGAAGCACTACGACCAGGGTGACCTGTACTACTTCACCCTGCCCACCGCGGACCTCGTCAAGGCACAGACGTTCTACGGCGCAGTGCTCGGTTGGACGTTCGACGATCCGAACAACGGCCACATCGGCAACATCTCGGCGCCTCCCGGCAGCGCACATGGCGCCGCCTCCGGCACGACCGATCTCTACTTCGTCGTCGACGACATCAATGCCGCCGTCACCCGAGTACGTGAAATGGGCGGCACCGCCGAGGAGCCAGTCGTCTACGACAGCGGCGCGGCTGCCACCTGCGTCGATGACCAGGGCACCCGCTTCTTCCTCAGCGTCCCCGCCGACAAGTACCGCCGCTGATTCGCGACGTCCCACAACGCGAACCTGTCGCGGGTCTGACCACCGATCTTGGTAGCCAGACCTGCGACAGGTTCAGGGATTCGGGTTGGAATCAGGCTTCGGCGAGCAGTTGGTACAACTTGCGACGGGCATCGTTGACGATGCCCGCAGCGGTCTCGATGTGGGTCTGATTGTCGGTCATACCCACTTGCTTGGCGGCCATGACCAGTTGGCCGACTGCCTTACGAAGGTCATCGTGACCGCTGGCGGACTCGGAGTCCATCCACGGCATCGGACCATCGGCTTGCGCCAATTTGGTCTGCAATTCGGCCTGACCAGCCTCGGTGATGGCGTACACCCGCTTGTCGTCTTGCTGACTGGAGGAGGCAAACCCCGCTTCCTCCAGCATCTGCAGCGTTGGGTACACCGAGCCGGGGCTGGGCTTCCAACGGCCGCCGCTGCGGTCCGAGAGGCGTTGAATCAACTCGTACCCGTGCGCCGGACCATCGGTGAGGCCGCTGAGCAATGCGAGGCGGATGTCGCCGCGGCGAGTACGACGGGGGCCGCCTCGGTGCGGCGGGCCGCCGTGACGACCGAAGCCGAACTCGCCGCGATCGCGACGGCCGCCACGACCTAGTTCCTCTGAATGTTCGTGTGTGTGGCCTGGGTGGCCTTCTTTGAATCTGGGTCGCATGATGAATTCTCCTTGTTCGACCTGTTGTGTACCATCACGATATATCGTTGACTGCACGGATGACAATCCCCAGAAGCTGTGCTCTCGGTCACACTTCAGCCAAAGGAGCCGGTGCTCGTGCAACACCGCACCCAGTTCCCACACGCAGTACGTGGGCTGATGGCGGCCTTCACGCGCGAACACGGCGACGTCCGGCTGCGCGTCGTTCTGTTTGGCATAGACGGACTCCCACATCTCGTTCGAGCCGCGCCACGTGGAGACCAGCAAGAAGTAGAAGTCATCGCCGCAGCGGCGAAATCGACACCTGCTTCGAGTACTGCCTTTACCCGGCGCCGACGTAGCTCGCTGGTGAGTCACCGCTCGACATGATGATCCCCCCGATGGATGCGGCCCTCCCGCCGCGCAGTGTGCAGCACGGTCCACACCTCACCCTGCAACGACCGCAACTCGCCAGCAGCTCCGTATGCCGCCGAACCGTAACGGTCGCACGCCACCTGCGCCGCGGCCCCGCTCTCGTCACGACCCGCCAGCACTGCGAGATCCCAGAGCGGCGAACCTGCACAGCTGTCCTCGAGGTCGTTCCAGAGCAGCTGGCCGTCGGCGGCCACCAACACATTGCGCGGGTGAGCATCTCCGTGCTGCGCCTGTGATGGCAGCGCACTGACCAGCGGCAACAACTCGTCGCGCCGGGCACGGGTGTGCGACGCGGCGACGGGTGCGAGCTGCCGTTGTCAACACAACAGGCCAGCGCGAGGTCGAGGTCGGACGTTGCCGGGCCGAGCAGGGGTAGCGCGTCCGGGTACCCCGCAAGCGCACCGTGCAACTCGTCGAGGGCCGGCAAGAGTTCGCTGACGGACGCAACAACCGTCGGGTCGTGAGGCACGTGACGCCACGCGGTCATCCACCAACCGTCGAGAAGGTGTGGCCCTGCTGCAACCTCGTCGCACGGTGGCACGACCGACGCACCAGCAGCTGCGAGATACGTGGCCAGCGAGACCTCTCGTTGCAACCATGGCGACGGATCGCGACGGATGAACGCAGTGAACGTGGCCACGCGGACTACCACGGGAGCCGGCGCAAGGTGCACGAGCAGATTGCTGCCGTCGAGCAGCACCACCGGCGAATCGATCGGCAGGCCGTGCTGGGCAGCGAACGCGAGTACGGCGGCGAATGCCGGGCTCATGACCGCCAGACGTAGCGGACGTCGGGGGCGCGCTCCTCATTGCCGGCGCCGTCGGTGAGTTGTTCGACGACGAACCCGTGGCGCTCGTAGAAGCGGCGCGCCGGTTCGTTGACCTGGAAGGTCCAGAGCTCCAGACCTTCCGGCGACCGGTCCTTGGCCAGCCGCACCAGCTTGTCGCCGAGGCCGCGACCCATCCAGGCGGGATCGAGGTAGAGGTGCTCGATCCACCCCGCGCCGCGACCTGCCGTGTCCAGCACCATGAGCGCGACGATGGTGCCGTCAACCTCAGCCACCCACATGTCGCTGCGGCCGACCACTTCGTCGGCCATCCACCGACGCACCTCGCGCTCAGGATGCACCAGCGGCACCGTCGGCAGTGCAAAGGCCCGCGACCGTAGAAACACGGTGGCACAGTCCGATGCGTCCGTGTGACGGGCCACGCGAATGCGGGCATCACCCGGCTGCACGGCGCGCAGAATGCCTTCCAAACCTGCTTCCGCAGCGTCGACCGCGCTGTGCCACAGGAACCACTTCACGTCCTGGCTCTCGCCCGGGGGCGGCGTCGGCGTGACCATCGGCGACTCGATTAGATAGCGCAGGTCGAGATGAGTATGGCCCTTGGGCCCCGCGTGCACATCGATGTGCCGGAGCGCCGGCCCGTCATCGCCTACTGGACCAACCAGTTGCGCGGGCAATCCGGTCTCCTCGACGGCCTCGCGCAGTGCCGCAAACCAGGGCAATTCACCCTGCTCGATATGGCCACCGGGCTGCAACCACATGTTCATCTTCTTGTGAAGGTGCAGCAGGACGCGCCGACGGTCGTCGGTCACCACTACGGCAGAGGCGGTGACGTGCACCTTGTTGGCTGTCTCTGAGAACGGCTGGTCCAGGGCATCGAAGAGGCGGATGAACGCCGCGACCGAGTCGCGCTCGCGGGCGTCCACCGGCCGGCGGGCGAGTACGGCGGCACGAATCTTTTGGCTGAGATCAGTCACATGACCACGGTAGGCGGTCGATCCGTGTTCGGTGCTGCACGTCTTCGTCAAAATCGCCACTTCAGGAAGGGACGAAACGCGCCGATAGTGAATTCGAACGGTGGCGAGGGCAACCACGTCAGCACACCGACAGCCACGACTGAGGCGGGAAGAACTCATCATCATGGAACCCGATGCACAACTTGCACCACGAGTGCTACTCGCAGTGGCAGATCCTCTGCTGCGCCGAGTCGCCTCATCGGCGCTGCGGGCGCGCGGCTACTCGGTGAGTGCAACAACGGAGGAAGAGGCGGCGTTGACGCTTGCTCGTTCCTTCTCCCCCGACGTCGTCATGGTGGATCTCGACTTGCCCAGCCCGGAGGGCGGCTACCTGTTCGACACCATGCGAGCCCTCACGGATGCGTACATCGTCGGCATTGCTCCCCCTGATGCCGACACTGCCCGCATCCGTGCTCTTCGAGCCGGCGCTGACGATGTCGTCGCCGCCACCCTGAACCCTGATGAATTGGCTGCACGTTGCCAGGCGCTGCTGCGCCGCCCACGCCAGCTGCACGCACGATGGGACCCGCTACAGGCCTCGGTCATCACACTCGGCGCACTCACGGTGGACGTGGGCCGCAAAGAGATCCGGGTTCACTCGCTGGATGTTCCGGTCACTCGCATCGAGTTCGCACTGTTCGAGCAGCTGTGCCGCCGCCCCGCCGAGGTGTGCTCGCGTTCAGAACTGTTGGAAGAAGTGTGGGGCCCGAACTGGGTGGGCGACACGCATGTCGTCGATGTTCACCTCAGCAACCTGCGCCGCAAGCTGCAGCAGCGGGCGCCAGAGCTGCGTTTCATCCACACCGTCCGTGGCGTTGGCTTCCGACTGAGCAACGACCTGCTGCGCGCGGTCGATGCGCCGATCATCGACGAGCCGCTTGCCGATGAGCCTGTCCTCGTGAGTCCTGTTGCAGGCCATGACGACGAGACCGAAACCGACCGCGAGTTGATCTCCGCCTAGCCAGCAACCGCCCATCCGAGTGCAACAGCGTCAGTCCGAGTGCAACAGCGTCAGTCCGAGTGCAACAGCGTCAGTCCGAGTGCAACAGCGTCAGTCCGAGTGCAACAGCGTCAGTCCGAG
>JBBQMG010000110.1:0-13929 GCA_038328705.1 Acidimicrobiales bacterium
TGTTCCGATCACCACGGCGACGGTGGCCCAGCAGCCGAAGACCGCCGCATTGCCCACGTTGGACAATGCAGCCGCGAGGGTCTCTGGAGTGTCAGCGACGGAACGTGTGCCCAGCAGGGCGTGAGCGGTGGAGAACGGCAGCAGCCGAGAGACGTTGGCCGACACGATGCTTCGTACCAGAGTTTCGACGGCAAGTGCCCAGATGAGCACAGTGGTCACTGCGGCAGCACTGTGACGCACGATCAGACCGACGCCGAGGCCGAGTACCGCCGCGAGCGTGGTGAGCAACAGCGCCCAGGCCACACCCGCCGCCGCCCCCGAGACGTCGCCGGTATTCATACCACTGCCGACGCCGCCGACGAGTCCGCCGATGATGCCAAGTGCGCCCATGACGAAGCCGAGGACCGACGCGATGAGCACCTTCGCGCCGACGATGATCGGCTTTGACGGTCGGGCAGTGAGCGCGCCGGCGAGCGTGCCGTGTTGCACTTCGGAGGTGAACAGCAGGGTGCCGGCGACGACGGCGAACAACGTCGTCAGCCAGCTGGACACGAGGAAGGTGTTGCCGATCGTGAATGGCAAATGGTCGTAGGGGTCGGTCTTGACCGCCTTGCCGAGGATCAGCGACATGCCGACGCCGGTGACGCTGACGAGACCGACGAAGATCGAGGTAGCACGGACGGAACGGAGTTTGATCCACTCGCTGCGAATGGCGCCACGCAGATCGCGCACGGTCGGCGACGAGGCGGAGGTTGAAGGGACGATGGCGGTGGTGGTGATGATGTTCATTGGAGTTCCTTTTCGGGTTGCTGGCGAATCAGGCGGCGGCGTAGCGGGCGGCGTCGCGAGTGAGATCGAGGAGGATGTCCTCGAGGCTGCGTGAGCGGTCACGATCGAGAGTCGTGACCAGGGGCTCGGCAGTGATGAGGCGGCCATTGCCGACGACGACAAGGTCGTCGGCAAACGCGGCGAGCTCGGCGATGAAGTGACTCGAGACGAACACCGTGCCGCCGTCATTGGCGAAGTCGGTGAGCATCGTTCGCAGCCAGCGGATTCCGTCGGGGTCGAGGCCGTTTGCCGGCTCGTCGAGCATCAGCACCTCCGGGTCACCGAGCAGGGCACCGGCGATGGCGAGGCGCTGGCGCATGCCGAGCGAGAATCCACCCACGCGTTGGTCGGCGGCGGCATCCAGTCCCACGAGGTGCAGCACCTCGTCGACACGAGCTTCGGGCAGCAAGCTGATCGCTGCCATCGCTCGGAGATGATTGCGGGCCGAACGACCGGGATGCATGGCCCTGGCATCGAGAACCACACCGACGGTACGGGCCGGGTCACGAAGGTCGGCGTAGCTCGAGCCGTTGTAGGTGACTTCGCCGGCGTCCGGTCGGGCGAGGCCGACCATCACGCGCATGGTGGTCGACTTGCCGGCACCGTTCGGGCCGACGAAACCGGTGATGTGCCCGGCGATGAGCTCGAACGACAGGTCGTCGACGACGGTGTTTCGCCCGTAAGACTTCGTGAGATGGGAAACCGTGATCATGAGGTGCTCCTTGTGTTGTGGGTCGAAGTGACCGGTGTGATGGAGATCAACTCGACGTTGATCGATGCCAGGTAGGCCACGAGGCCGTGCAGGTGCGAGGAATCGCGGACGGTGCCGACGAGCCGGGTGAGACCGGCGTCGTCGTGGTCGACGGTGAAGTCATCGAGGAAGGGACCGAGCAAGCGGCCGCCGAGTCGGCCTCGGAGCACGATCTCGTGGGTGTGTACGTCGGGCATGTCAGAACTGTCACACCAGGGCAGGTGAATCGGCTTCACCTCAGTTGGCGATTCACCCGGGTGAACGCCCGCTATGTTCGCCTGGTGGCCGACTGGTCGAGCAGCAACCTGGCGGCCACCAAGCTGCGGCCGCCGGTGCCCCCGGCGCGCCTGGTGGACCGCGCCCGCCTCGACGCTGTCTTGGATGCGGCCGACGCTGCCGACGTGCCGCTCGTGCTGCTCAGCGCGCCGGCCGGCTCGGGCAAGTCGACGCTCGTCGCAGGGTGGGCAGAGGCTCACCCTGGTTCGGTGGCGTGGTTGCAACTGGAGGAGTCCGACGCCGACCCGGCCCGCTTCTGGGTGTCGTTCACCGCGGCACTGGGCCGCGTCAACCCTGACGTCGCTGCCCACTTGGAACCGCTGGTGGTCGGCTCGCTCGGGTCCGGACAGGTCATCGTGCCGGCACTCGTCAACGAGCTCTCATCCCTGCCGAATCGGCTCGTCGTGGTGCTCGACGACTACCACCTCATCGACGATCCTGCGGTGCACCGGGGCATGGAGCGTCTGATCGACCTGTGCCCACCGCAGCTCATGGTCGTGCTGGTCACCCGCGCTGACCCTCCATTCCGGCTGGGACGGATGCGGGTGCGCGGGCGCGTTCGCGAGATCCGCGCAGCCGATCTCCGGTTCGACTCCATCGAGGCCGCCGCTCTGTTGGGCGCCTCCGCCGAACGACTGGACGGCCGGCGGCTCGACGATCTGTGCGAGCGCACCGAAGGTTGGGCCGCGGGACTCGTGCTGGCCGGGTTGTCATTGGAACGCACCACCGACACGGATCGTTTCGTCCAGACCTTTCGCGGTGATGATCAGCTCGTTGCCAGCTACCTCACCGACGAACTGCTCGCGGTGCTCGACGAGGACGAGCGGCGCCGGATGGTCGAGGCAGCCGTGCTGCACAGGCTGTCGGGTCCGCTACTCGATTCGGTCACCGGCTCGACTGACGGCGCGCGCTGGCTCGACGGCCTCGCCACCAGCAACCAGTTCGTCATCCGGCTCGACACGACAGGCGAGTGGTACCGGTACCACCACCTGTTCCGCGACATGCTGCTGCTCGAAGCGCGGCGCTCGATCCCGGATCGGCTGCCTGATCTGAACCGGCGTGCGGCCGCCTGGTTCGAAACGTCCGGCTACCCGGCCGCCGCCGTCGACCACCTCCTGGCCGCAGGCGACCGCGAACAGGCCATGTTCCTGATGCGGTTGGTCGGCCCCGACCTTCTTGGCAGTGGCCAGCTGCGGACACTGCGCAAGATCCTCGGGCGGCTGGCAAGTGACGGCGAGCTCGATGCACTCTGCTCGTTGCTCTCCGGTTGGGACCACTACTTGACGGGCCGCTACGAGGAAGCCCGGCATCTCCTGGATCGGGCGACGGCGACGCTGCCGGCAGACCTGGACCCGATGCGCACCATGCCGTTGCGCATCAATCTCGCGCTGGGCAAGGGCGACGTCGGCATCGCGCTCGACGGCGCGCGGGAAGTGGTCGCCGCTGGCGACATCGAGGCGCGTCCCAGCGAACTGACAACCGCGGTCGGGGCCGCATTCGCTTGGGCCGGCTTGCCAGAGGAGGCTCGAACGACTCTTGCCGTTGCGTTCGAGCGCACCCAGGTCGAGAAACGGGTCACGGCGCATGCCATGGCACTGGTGGCCGCTGCGGTCGTCGAGTTCCACAGCGCGAGCCGCGAGGCGGCCCGCATTGCGGCACAACGTGCACTCGACTTCGCGACGTTCTCCGGCCTCGGCGAGTACCACGGCATCGCGCCGGCAGTTGCCATCCTGGCGACGACAGGTTCGTCCGACGCGACAGCAAAGGCCGAGCACGCTGTCGTGCTCGCGCGTCGAGCGACCACGATGCTGGGAGTGGTGTTCGTGCTGACCATCGCCGGCGACGTCTTGCTCCAGAATGGAGCGGACCGCGGGCGCGAGCTGCTGGACGAGGCGCACCGGCTGATCAGGCAGTGCCCTGACCCTGGCATCAATCATCCACTACTGGAGCGTGTTTCGGCCAAGCATCGGGTGACCCAACCACGGTCCGCAGCCACGGCCGGGCTGGTCGAGCAACTCTCCGGACGGGAGATGGCGGTGCTCCGCTACCTGCCGTCCGCGTTTTCTCTCCCGGAGATTGCACGCGAGCTGTACGTGTCACCGAACACGGTGAAGACCCAGTGCAGCGCGATCTATCGCAAGCTCGCAGTCACCAACCGCCAAGCCGCCGTGCAGGCCGCCCGCGAGCTCCGCCTGCTCTGACTCAAGGGCTGCGTGTTGCACCAATGGTGGCAGCGGCCCGGTTCGCCGCGTCGGGTCCGGCAAGGAGTCGCAGGAGCAGGAGCCCGTCGATGATCGCGACCGCGGTCTCGGCTATCGATCCAACCCTCGACGAGGGCCGGCACGACACTTGCGTAGGGTTCCCGCCCGATCGCGGCGAGGCCGTTCGCTTCGAAGAACAGCGCGAAGATGCGGTCGGTGTCGGGCGTCGCCACCAGCGGCCAGGCCCGGACAACCATCTCGAGATGGTTGCCGGCGGGGGTGGCGAAGGCCTCGGCGAGCGTCAACTGGAGCCGTAGACCCATCGCAACGACGACCTCATTGACGAGGTCGAGCTTGGTCGGGAAGTAGTACACGACGATGCGGTCACTGATCCCCAACCGTTTGGCGAACCTGCCGAACGTGAGTTGGCTGAGACCATCATCGATGCGAGCAAAGCGCCGTCGAGGGTTTCTTCTCTGGTGTGCCGGCACCCCACGGCGTCGACTGTAACGGTCGCTGCGACCATGTTCCGTTTACAGCAATCACTACAAACGGGGAGACCGCTGTCAAGATCCACGACCCTGCCGCCGCATGAACCACCCGCCCTTCGTGACT
The DNA here is from genome assembly GCA_038328705.1 of Acidimicrobiales bacterium. GTDB lineage: Bacteria > Actinomycetota > Acidimicrobiia > Acidimicrobiales > Ilumatobacteraceae > UBA668. The sequence goes on from JBBQMG010000110.1 coordinate 4,672, forward strand.
AGGGCTCGGGGAACTGCTCAGGCTCTTCCTGTGCAAGCCGGTCTTCGAACGACTCATCCGTGACGTCGGCGTCGGCGAACGGCACGCCTTCCAGGTGGTCGGGCGGGTAGTCGGGGCGCACCTCGTCGCTGGTCACCGGGTCTTCCAGACCCGTGACCTCCTCGTCGAGTTGCTCGGCACCGAACTGTGCGTCACCGGAATCGGACATCATGCTCGTGCCTGCGCTGACTGACTGGTCATCTCGAACTCCCTCGGCTTCTTGCGACGTGATCCGACGCGCTGCCGGGGCCCGGAGCTGCGCAACCGATCTGTGCTCTCACCGTAACCGACGGCCGAACACACGACGTAGTTCCGGCATACCTGTCGCGGCCCTCACCACTAAAGATCATCGTGCAACCGCGACAGGAACAGCAGGTGCGGCCACGTCGCGCCCGCCCAGCGGATGCAACCCGAGTTGGCCTCTGGCCGAATGGGTTGGCGCGCGACCTTCGGGTTCTCGGCGTTGGTGCGTGGGTGGATAGTCAGCGACGCAAGGGGCCGGCAAGGGCCCGATCCGCGGCGTGCCAGCCACACATGCCGTGAACACCGGCGCCGGGCGGCGCGGAGGCCGAACACAGGATCAACGATGGGTTCGGCGTCACGTACGAACGCAAGGCGAGCGTGGGCCGGAACACCAACTGCATGCCGCTGTGCGCGCCGCCGGCGATGTCGCCGCCGACGTAGTTGGGGTTGTCGGCGTGGAGGTCGGCGGGCGTACGAGTGTGCCGCGCCAGCACCAAGTCACGGAAGCCCGGTGCGAAGCGTTCGATCTGGTCCTCGATCGCAGCGGTGGCGTCGCCCGTGTACCCGTGCGGTACATGGGCGTAGGCCCACAGCGTGTGCTTACCGGAGGGAGCCCGGGTCTGATCGAACAACGACGCCTGCACGACCAGCACCAATGGGCGGGCAGGCGTCTGACCGGCCGTCACGGCCGCCTCGGCGGCGACCAGTTCGGCGAAGGAACCGACGACATGCACCGTTCCGGCCTTTCGGCAAGACTCGTTCTGCCATGGCACCGGACCGTCGAGGGCGTAGTCGATCTTGAATGCACCTGGGCCGTGACGGAAGCGGCGCAGCCGATCGCGGTAGCGAGCCGGAAGTGCATCGCCCGCAATGGAGGCGAGCTGTGCCGGGTTGGTGTCGAACAGCACCGCCCGGTGTGGCGGCAGTTCGGACAGCGATCGAACCATCACACCGGTGCGGATCTCACCGCCGAGCGCGAGCAGTTGCGCCGCCAGCGCGTCGGCCACCGACTGCGAACCGCCGACTGCCACCGGCCAGCCGCCGGCGTGGGCGGAAGCGGCCAACATCATCCCGAAGGCGGTGGTGAGCGGGCGGGTGAGCGGCAACATCGCATGCGCCGCGCACCCACCGAACAGTGCGGCGGCCTCGTCGGTGTAGAAACGACGGGCTGCCCACGTGGCGGGCAGCACTGCCCGCATGCCGAAGCGAGCCATGGCCACGGGGTGGCGGGGAACCGTCAGCACTGGCCCGAGCAACTGGGGCAGCATCTCCGACCAGTGCTCGACCAACGGGTTCATCAGCCGCCGCCAGGCGCGACCATCAACGCCCAGCCCGGCCACGGTGTCGTCGACGCTGCGGTGCAGCACGCCGGCGCGCCCGCCATCGAGGGGATGGGCGAGCGGGATCTCCGGGAGCGCCCAGCGCAACCCATGTGGTCCGAGCTGATCCAACGACAACGGCGGCGCGTCCACACCCAACGCATGCACGGCCGCACACACGTCGTGCACGTACCCGGGCAGCGTCAATTCGGCAGAACGGGTGCCGCCACCGATGGTGGCGGCGGCTTCCAGCACCAGCACCGACCGCCCCGCTGCCGCCAACCGCACGGCGGCCGACAGGCCGTTAGGGCCGGCACCGATCACTACCGCGTCGTATCGTTTCTTCGTCACGGACAGATCGTGTCACCTTCGCGTCGCTCACGCATATGTCTCAACCAGTGGCTTCACGTCGATGTCCGCCTGCCAACGCGGACAGGCGATCGAGGTCGATTCGGTCGGCAGGTACCACGGCCACCTTGCACTCGCTGACGGCCCGTAGCGTGGCTGTGCGGGCGCCTCCCTCGAGCACCGCTCGCTCTCCGAGCACGGAACCAGGGCCCACCTCCGCCAGCTGCTCGCCGTCCACCTCCACCACGAGCACACCATTGAGCAACAGGAACAACTCGTCGCTCACAGAGCCCTGTTCCACCAGCGCCTTGCCCTCCTTGATGCGGCGCACGTCGGGCTTCTTGCCGCCGCGCATGATGGCGCCCTGCAGTTCGCGCTCCAGCAGCGTCTCCACCTCGGTGACGAGTGCCGGCGAATCCTCATCACCCCACGGGGTCCGGCGACCGAACGAGTCGTTCATCCACTTCTTGTATTCGGCCACGCTGCTCTTCGCGACCAGTGCCCCTGAGTGGTCGAACAGCCAGTGGCGCGGAAAGCCCGACGCCCCCACCATGGCGGCCTGGTGGCTGCCGTCGGTGTGAATCGTGAGCTCGAGGGTCGTCCACACGATCGGCGCGTGGTACTGGATGAACGGCGGGTGGTTCACCGCACGAGGCATCGGCGCGCCGGTGCGGCCGCCCACTGTTTGGGTGAACCGCACCCAGGTGTCCCCCACCTCTGGTTCGCGCTGCAGGTCGTCGAGCTGCACGGCTGGGATGGTGATCGACCCGACCCCGAGGCCCACGGTGGTGGCCCCGATGAACCCGCCGCCGCAGTAGCCGTGCCCGATGATGCTTTCGCGATCGTCGACCTCGACGAAGGCGCGCAGCTGGTTGGCGAACCGGAAACGGTCGTTCACCCGTAGGTCGTAGATGACCGCAGGCACATCGGGACCGAGCGAGTCGGGCGGCGGCGGGTCGTGGTGGGCCATCTTCATCCGGGTGGCCATTTTCCCCATGCCTTCCAGCAGGTCGCTGGGTATCCAGGACACGGTGGTGACGCTGCGCTCGATCCTCATGGTCTTCTCCCTTTCATTTCGAACTCACTTCGAACGGCTCGCATTCGAACGGCTCGCGTTCGGCCGGCTTGCGTTCGAGTCGCTTGCATTTCGGATCGTGCGCCCATCAGACGGGCACGGCCAGGGCGCTGACCGGCATCCGAGGGTGTGGCTGGCATCCCCCCGCGCACACAAGGCCACGCCCTCGCCCGACAACCTGGGGCGGAGTTGAATTCTCGACATGGGAGCCATCACGGTGTTCATCGCCGACGACAGCGTCTTCATCCGTGAAGGCGTGAAGGCGATGCTGTTGCGCCAGCACGACCTCGAGATCGTGGGTGAGGCGGAGGACTTCGAGGGTCTCGTCGCCGGCGCCGAAGCAGCTGCGCCAAACGTGGTCGTCAGCGACATCCGTATGCCCCCCAACTTCCATCGTGAAGGCATCGAGGCCTGCAAGATCATCCGCAAGCGCCACCCCGGCACCGGCATCGTGATCCTCAGCCAGTACGACGACCCGGACTATGCGATCGCCCTGCTGTCCGAGGGCGCTGCTGGCTACGCCTACCTCTTGAAGGACCGCATCGCCGAAGGCGACCAGCTCGCCCGGGCGATCCGCGAGGTGGCCTCGGGTGGCTCGATGCTCGACCCGGTGGTGGTGAGCGCGCTGATGAATCCAGTGCGACGTACCGGTGGTCTCGATGCTGATGATGACGCATTGCTGGAGATGGTGGCCGAAGGCAAGCCGATCAAGGAGATCGCGGTGGCGACGAAGTCCACACCCGGTGCGGTGGAAGCACGCGTGGAGGGTTTGTTCCTGCGACTCGCCGAGGGCGTGTCTGCTGGAACAGCCGGGGCACTTGATCGGCTCAAGCGCATGCACACTGCGATCATCTCCCGCGAGGCGCAGGGCGAATCACTGTCGAGATTGCTGCCCACCGGTGTGGCTGACCGGATCCGCGCGCGCGGCGCGCATGCGGGCGACTCCGAGCAGCTGAACGTCACCGTACTGATGAGTGACATCCGTGGCTACACCACGATCAGCGAGCACACCGACCCGTCGAAGCTGGCCCAACAGCTGAATCGTCACCGAGCCGAGATGAACCGTGCCATTCTCGATGTAGGAGGAACGGTGATGCAGTACGTCGGTGATGCCGTGATGGCGGTGTTCGGGGCACCGGAACCGTCGCGGGATCACGCCGACCGAGCCCTGAAAGCGGCGGCAGCCATGCATGCCGCACAGCTGGCTGTGAACGTGGAATGGATCGCCGAAGGGCTGGAACCGTTCCCCTTGGGCATCGGTCTCTCCTCGGGCGACGTGGCCGCCGCCCTGCTCGGCTCCGAGGAACGGTTGGAGTACACCGTCGTCGGCGACGCGGTCGACGGCGTCGCTCTGGTCGATGGTGTCTGGGTGGAGGCCGCCAACGGACTACTTCATCACCGATTGGAACCTGTCGCCGCAACTGTGGCCACGGTGTTGGAGCAGGTCGGTGCGTCAAGTGCGGCCGCCATGGCCTGGGAGACTGCCGGTCGCAACGAACTCGCCGCGACGTCCTGGGAAACCGCCTCGCGATCCGCCAAGGACACCGGCGCAATCGCCACGGCTGCGGGTTGGCTGCGGCGAAGCATCGACGTCGGCGGCCCGGAGGTTCTCGAACGAGTGGGGCGCCTCGCCGCGACCTGGTCAGTGGCTGCCGGAGAGTGGGCTGAGGCCGATCGGCTTGCCGACGCACTGCTTGCCGGGCTGTCACGGGACGATGACCGGACGCGTATGGGGCTTCTCGTTCTGCGTTATCGGGCGTGCCGAGAGGCGGGTTCTGGTGATGCGGACGACTTCCTCGATGCGGCACTCGCGATCGCAGATGCCGTACGAGCCCCATCGGTGGAGCGGGCCGACGTCCTGACATTGGATGCACTCCGGTTGGTCCTGGACGACCGACGAGCGGCAGTGAGCCGCGGGGACGAAGCGCTCGAAGTTGCGACCGCCTGCGGAGACGACGCTGCCGTAGCAGCTGCGACCGCAGCACTGGCGTTGGCGCAAGCGTTGGCCGGCGACGTCGCTGGCGCCCTGGTCAGATTCGACGAGGCGTTGGCAAACGCGGAGAGATCAGGGGATCTGGTCACCGAAAGCCGGATTGCCAGCAACAAGGTCTACGTGTTGTGGCGAGCTGGGAGGCCGAACGACGTCGTGCGGGTGGCGACCGACGAACTCGCCCGGCTCGACGCCCGCAACATTGGTTGGCTCGGCGATCAGCTCGGCGTCGCGCGGGCCGTTGCCCTGACGCTCATGGGTCGGCTCGACGCGGCCAGTGCAGCAATCGAATCAGATCGAAGTCGGACCCGATCTGCGGACGCCGACGCACTGCTCACACTCCTTTCAGCGGAGATTGCGATCCTTCGAGGTGACACCCGGGGAGCGGAGGAACAGCTCGAACAGGTGGCACGCGCGTCGGTTCTGAGTGATCCGACCGTCGCCGCCGAATGGGCTCTCCAACGAGCCGAACTCGCGCTCGTTCGGCGAGATCTGGACGCAGCCAGGTCGCGAGCCGAGGAGGGGTTGGTGGCAGTGACCGCAGATGACGAGCTCGCCGCGCTCCGTCTTCAACTCACGATCTGGCGCGCTGGCGGGGTGCCGACGACACCGATCGATGTGGTGCCGGTCGGCCGCGAAACGACTGCGCTCAACGCCGAGATCGAGGCCTGGCGCGAAGGTGACCGTCAGGCGTGGCTGGACGCCACCAGCGCCTGGGCGAACGTCCCGTCTCCGATCAACGCATGGCGTTGCCGTGTGGAGTTGGCAAGGGCTGATCGCGATCTCCTCATGCTCGAGACCCTTCTCCGAGAACTCGACCAGCTGTCAGCGCCCGGACTCGTCACGATCATCGAGACAGCGATCGTCGAGGCCGGTGGTCGTCGGGCGGTCCGCCGGATCTACGGGCCGCTGACACAACGGGAACTCGAAGTCCTATCACTGGTCGCCGAGGGTTTGACGAACCGAGAGATCGCCGACCGTTTGACGATCAGCTCCCGAACAGTCGGCGTTCACATCGAACACTGTCTGACCAAGCTCGGCGTGGGAACACGTGGAGCCGCCGTTCACGAGGCTCGTCGCCTCGGGGTTCTCAACGCTTGATGCCGACCGATCCGCCGGCCATCGCTCGGCGGTCGACGAACACCTCGGTCCGTGTGACGCCGGCGAAGTCGATCACCATCGCGCCGATCTGCACGAGGCCTTGGACGCTGTCACGCTCGGAGATCACGAGACGCAGGGTCTCGCGTCGTTCCGCTGCTGACAGGATCTGCTCCGCGAGCACCTCAGCACTGGCGAGGTCAGGCATCTCCAGCTTGCGCTCGGCGCCATCGATGATCACCACCACGAAGTACTCGTCCGGGCGGGTACGGGACGTTTTTGTCGCAGCCATCAATCGGATTGTAGACGCGCCAGTGGCGACGATGCGTTCAGTCCCTGCGTCGCCGCCACTACTCTGTCACGTCAGGTGGGGCACGTCAGGTGGGGCACGTCACGTGCTGTTGGAATGGAGGTCGAGGCCCCGGTACTCCTTGCCCTGATTCGATGACAATGCACCCAGTGAGAGCAACGGCATCGACGAGAGCGGTGTGAGGCCGTCGTCACCAGCACTCACCAGCGCCACGTTCATGCCGCCGACGAAGCGATTCGCTCCGCCTCCGAAGGCTTGGCCGAGCAATGCGCCGGGATCGGCCGAGACACCAACGCCCTGGGTGGAGTCGAGTCCGAACGACGCCATCAGCGACGAGTTGAGCCCGAGATGTTCGAGCTCACGGCGGAACGTGCGTGTCGCCACGCCTGCAGGGAGGCCGCTCACCAGCGAGGTCCCGTCGGGCGCCGACGATCGACGCCAATGCGGCGATGACGGCGATGACGGCGATGACGGCGATGACGGCGAGCTTGTTGGGCCGAGTGATTGTCATGACGGTCTCCTTGTCAAGAATCAGCCGGATCTTCCGGCCTGGAGACATCGTTCAGGAGTCCGCGACGACGCACATCGGGAAGATGACGTAGTTCGGCGGAGGGTCGAGGAGCACGTAGGGTTGCAGTCGTGGAGCTGCATCCCGAGTTGCGTCAGGCCATCGACGATGGTGTCCACGGACACTTGATCACGATCGGCGCCGATGGCGCCCCACAGGTCAGCATGATCTGGCTGGGGCGCGATGGCGACGATCTGCTGGTCGCCCACCTCGGCGCCGGGCAGAAGATCCGGAACCTCGAACGTGACGGGCGCGTCGCTGTCAGTGTCGAGCTCACGGGTACTGCTGGGCCGGGTTTGTTGCGGTACGCAGTACTCCACGGCACTGCCACCGTCGGTGAAGGTGGAGCCCCGCAACTGCTGCAGGAGTTGGCCCCGCGATTCCTGGGTGCAGGCGTCAAGTTCCCACCGATGGACGATCCGCCCCCGGGCCGCATCGTCCGGGTCTCGGTGGAACGAGTGACCGGCAACGGCCCCTGGGCGTGACGGCCCCACAGATCTCCAGCGCCCAGCCGACATTCCTGCAGAGCGATCGCCCGCTCGCGAGGGCCGTGCGTCCGTTCGTGCGTTTCTCGAACGTCGAGGCCGCTGGTGGAATCGTGCTGGTTGCGGCGACGGTGGTCGCGTTGGTCTGGGCCAACTCACCATGGAAGAGCGGATACGACTCGTTGTGGCATACGAACGTCAGATTCGAAGTCGGGTCGTACGTCTTCAACGAGGACCTCCGACATGTCGTCAACGATCTACTGATGGCGGTCTTCTTCTTCGTCGTCGGGATGGAGATCAAACGTGAACTTGTCACCGGCGAGCTCCGCGATCGCCGCGCGATTGCATTGCCAGCAATGGCCGCGCTGGGCGGGATGGTCGTCCCGGCGGCGATCTACGTCGCGTTCAACGCCGGCGGCGCTGGGAGTAGCGGTTGGGGCATTCCGATGGCGACCGACATCGCGTTCGCTCTGGGTGTCGTTGCTCTGCTCGGAAGCCGGGTTCCACCGACCGTGAAAGTTTTGTTGTTGACGCTGGCGATCGTCGATGACATCGGAGCGATCGTCGTGATCGCGATCTTCTACACCGAACGAGTGGAGCCCAGGTTCATCGCTGCTGCCGTCGCGATCAGTGCGCTCGTCGCTGTGATGCACAGGTCGCGGATCGTGTACCCGCCGTTGATCGCCATCGCCGGATTCACGTTGTGGCTGGCCGTCTTCGAATCAGGTGTCCACGCGACGATCGCCGGCGTCGTCATGGGCCTGCTCACGCCTGCCCGACCGGCGCAGGCAGAGCTCGAAGCAGAGGAACTCGTCGGGGTGCTCCAGAGCGACGATGACATCCGCGCCGATGACGTGAGGGCGACCGCAACGCTGATCCGCGGTTCGGTCTCTGCCTGCGACCGAATGATCGACGCTCTCCACCCATGGACGAGCTACCTCATCGTGCCGATCTTCGCGCTGGCGAATGCCGGGATCGTGCTCTCGGCCGATGCATTGACGTCTCCGTCGGCAGTGCTCGGCGGGGTCGCCGTCGCGCTCGTCGCCGGCAAGTTCATCGGTGTCACTCTGTTCAGCTGGGTGGCGGTCCGGTTCGGATTCGGTCGGCTTCCCGATGGGGTTCGATGGGGACACATCATGGGTGTGGGCGCGGTCGCCGGCATCGGGTTCACCGTGTCACTGTTCATCACTGGTCTTGCATTCTCGGACGTTGCGATCCAGGACGACGCCAAGATCGGAATCCTGATCGCGTCGATCGTCGCGGCACTTGCCGGGGCCGCGCTCCTCGTCATCGCGTCTGGCCGAACGTCACAAGAATCTGCCTCACCTGGTTCGGAATAGCGAAGGGTGCACACACGCTGTCAGCCCTGCCGACGAAGGCTCGCTGACCTGTCGCCGTCGAAGTGGAGCACGTTTCACGACTACGCTCACCCTCGCTGGTCCCCGCCCAACCGAATAGGAAGCAGGTGCAAGCGTGTCTGAAAGAGTGCTGCTGGTAGAGGACGACGAGGTCGTCCGAACCCTGCTGCGCATGTTGCTGGAGGACGAACTACTACAGGTGACGGAAGCGTCAACGGGTACGGAGGCCATCGAGCGCTTCGAGTCCGAAGCCTTCGACTTGGTACTGCTGGACGTCCGCCTACCGGGCGTGAGCGGGTTCGATGTCTGCCGCCACATTCGCCGCACGAGCAACCTCCCGGTGATCATGGTGACCGCGCAGCAGGACAGCCACGATGTCGTCACGGGGTTGGAGATCGGGGCAGACGACTACGTCACGAAGCCAT
>JBBQMG010000111.1:0-13866 GCA_038328705.1 Acidimicrobiales bacterium
AGCGATCTCCTGATCGTCGACGTACGCGGTGCCGGCCGATCAGGCGCGCTCACCTGCGAAGTACTTGACAATGCGACCGAAGTCGCACTCGGCGAGGCGCAGGTGCGCGACACCGGCATCTGCGGTGACCAGATCGGACCCACACGCAACGACTACACGACCGTCGCGAGTGTGCTCGACATCGAAGCCGTCCGACGCGAACTCAACCTCGCCGCGCCATCACTCATCGGCTTCTCTTACGGCACGTTCATGGCCCAGACCTACACAACGCTGTTCCCCGACGACGTCCGCGGAACCGTGCTCGACGGTGCGTTCCCGATCGAACAGAACGGATGGGGTACTGACATCCCCACCAACATCGAACCAGTGCTCGAACTTCGCTGCGAACGCACCGGGGCGTGCCCCGACGGCGCAGAAGCCGTCGCCGCATCGATCCGTTCGATCGCCGCAACACTCGCCGCGAACCCGGTCGACGTTCCCAATGTCGACCAGCAACTCACCGAAGGCGCGCTCGCGAGTCTCCTCCAGTTCGCGGTCCAGAAATCCGACATGACCTCCTTCGTCAACATGATCAACGCCGCGGCAGGCGGCGACCTGCACGCACTCGACGAACTAGCGGCCGCCGGTTTCGCCACACCACCGGTCGGTCCGACCAGCTACTCGCCAGCGCTGTACTCGGCAATTGCCTGCAACGACTACGCCCCCCAATTCGACTACGCCGACGACCTTGCCATCCGACGGTCGGACTTCGAGCACCGCCTCGATCAGCTGCCCGACGACGAGTTCGGACTGTTCTCGAAGCACGGCTGGATCGAGTCGGGATGGGAAGAAGGCGACATGTGCCTCGGCTGGCCAACACCCGACATTGCCCCCGAACTGCGCATCCCTCGCAACGTCGATCGACCCGACGTCCCCGTGCTGGTCGTCAACGGCGACATCGACATGCAGACACCGCTCCCCGGAGCCCGGCAGGTCGCGAACACCTATCCCAACAGCGTGCTGCTGACGGTTCCGAACGCCGGCCACGTCGCCCTGCCCTACTCGCAGTGCGCCGCTCAGATCGAGTTCGCATTCCTCGCAGACCCCGTACTCCCCATAGCCAACGCCTGCGCCGACCAACCGGTGCCCGATTGATCTCGCAGGTCGCATGTGGTCGAACGATCAGCCCTCACCCTCCCCATCAACCCGCCTCCCTGGAAACCACAAGGAATCACGCCATGACGTATCTCACCGCCCCGCCAGCCACCAACCCGCGAACGCTCGGACTCCGACCCGCAGCCGCACAGGTCATCGAGGTCTCCAAGCGCTACGGACGTGGCGACAGCGAAGTCCGAGCACTCGACGACGTCTCGGTTGCCTTCGCCGCCGGTCAGCTCACCGCGATCATGGGACCGTCCGGGTCTGGCAAGTCCACGCTCATGCACTGCGTTGCCGGGCTCGACACACCGACCTCGGGGCAGATCATGATCGGCGAAACCGACCTGCTCAGCCTCTCCGATCGAGAACTCACGCAACTGCGCCGAGACTGCATCGGGTTCATTTTCCAGTCGTTCAACCTCATCCCGACACTCACCGCCGCAGAGAACATCGCCCTCCCGGCCCGGCTCGCCGGTCGCAAGCTCGACAAAGCCTGGTTCGAGCAGGTGGTCGACACCGTCGGACTCGGGCACCGACTGAAGCACCGACCCTCCGAACTATCGGGAGGCCAGCAGCAGCGCGTCGCCATCGCGCGTGCGCTCGCAGGGCGTCCTGAGATCATTTTTGCCGACGAACCGACCGGAAACCTCGACTCCCGCAGCGGGGCCGAAATCCTCGCGTTCATGCAACGCGTTGTCGCTGAATTCGCGCAGACGATCGTGATGGTCACGCACGACCCCGTCGCCGCCGCGCACGCTGACCGAGCAGTGTTCCTCAGCGACGGCCGCATCGTCGACGACATCGACCACCCCACCGCCGACGGCGTCCTGGCACGCATCCGAACGATCGGAGCATGACGATGTTCGCACTCACCATCAGAAACCTCATTGCTCACCGCATGCGAATGCTGTCGACCGCATTCGCCGTCCTGCTCGGCGTCGCCTTCATGGCCGGCACCCTCGTGTTCGCCGACACGCTCACATCGACCATCGACGACATCGTCGGCCACGCCAACGCCAACGTCGACGCCGTTGTCCGCGCACCCGAAGCAATCAGCCTGAGCTACGGCCAGAATGGACGACTCGTCGACGCCGACCTGCTCGACACCGTCGCTGGCCTCTCCGACGTGGCGGAAGCCGACGTCCAGATCCGCGGCTACGCGCAACTTGTCGGCCCCGACGGGCAACCCGTAGTCGACCAATCAACCGCCACCTCCTTCGGCTACAACTGGTCGACCTCCGACCAGCTCAATCCGTTCCAACTCATCGAAGGGAGCGAACCGGTGCGCCCCGACGAGATCGTCATCGACCACGCCGCTGCGGACTCAGCTGGCTACTCGATCGGCGACACCGCCGTCGTGCTCACCAGCCACGAACCGCACACATTCCGCATCGTCGGCGTCGCCGACTACGGCGACCGCACGTCTCAAGGTGGTGGCGGAGCAGTCCTCTTCGAACGTGACACCGCCGAGCAATACCTGGCCGAGCCGGGCCGAGCAAATGCCGTCGTGGCAATCGCCGCCGACGGAGTGTCCCAGGAAGAACTCGTCGACACGATCAAGGGTGCCATCGACGCTGCGACACCGGACATCACGGGTTCGGAGGTCGAAGTGATCACCGGTCAGGCGCTCGTCGACGAGGATCTCGGCGGCGTGAGTGGCGCGATCGGTCCGTTCCGCACGTTCCTGCTCGTGTTCGCAGCGATCGCGATGTTCGTGAGCGCCTTCATCATCAACAACACCTTCTCGATCACCGTCGCGCAACGATCCAAGGAGATGGCGATGCTGCGGGCGCTCGGTGCGAGCCGACGTCAGGTCACCACCACCGTGTTGATCGAGGCAGCCGTGTCCGGATCGCTCGCCGCAGGGGCCGGAATCGGCGCCGGGATCGGCGTTGCCCAGATGCTCCGCGGGCTGATCGGGTTGCTCGGCTTCGAACTCCCCGCCGGCCCGGTCGTCATCTCATCGGGTTCGATGGCGGCAGCCTTCGGGCTCGGGGTGTTCGTGACGGTGTTCTCCGCAGTGCTCCCTGCTCGCGCTGCCGGGCGCATCCCACCGATTGCCGCGCTTCGTGGCCTCACCATTGAGGCGGTCGGGAGTACCCGTCGACGGATCGTGATCGGAGCGGTCGTCACCACCGCAGGAGTCGGCACACTGCTCGCAGGCCTGTCAAGCAGAACAGTCGGGGTCGTCGGCCTCGGCGCGGTCGCGACGTTCGCAGGTGTCGCAACGCTCGGCCCGGCCATCGTACGACCCGCTGCACGAGTGGTCGGAGCACCGTTCGCCCTCAGCGGCGTCGCGGGCGACCTCGCCGTGCAGAACGCGATCCGCAACCCGAAACGAACTGCCCGAACGGCGTCGGCGTTGATGATCGGCGTCGCACTGGTGGCGTTCATGGCAGTCATCGGCGCATCGACCACGGCGTCATTCGCCGTGTCGATCGACCAGAACTTCAACGGCACCCACGTCATCGACTCCGGCGGCCTCGACGTCTCAGCAGGATTCACACCCGAACTCGCCGACCAGCTACGCGCGACACCGGGCATCGATGCTGTCTCCGAGTTCCGCATCACCAAGGCCCGACTCAACGACGCCGACGTCGTCACCGACCTCGAGGCCTACGACGCTGCGTCCATCAGCCACCTCGTCGACCTCGGCGTTGTCGACGGTGACCTCGGTGCACTCGGCTCCGATGGCATCGCGATCGACCGCGACTACGCCGACGCCAACAAGCTCGCACTGGGATCGGTGATCCCGGCGGTCTTCGCCTCGGGCGACACCCACCTCACGGTGCGAGCCCTGTTCGACGGTTCGGAATGGTTGGGCAGCCAGTTCATGGACACCAGCGGATTCGACGCACTCGTTCCGGACGGCCTCGACTACCGCGTCTACGTGTCCGGCGACGACACTGTGGTGCAGCGAGTGGCCACGGGTTACTCCGGGACACGAGTGCTCGACCGAGCAGAGTTCGCCGACGCGGTCGGCAGCACGATCGAGCAGTTCCTCGCCGTCATCTACGCCCTGCTCGCCCTCGCGGTGCTGATCGCACTGCTCGGCGTCGCCAACACACTGTCGCTCGCGATCTTCGAACGCACCCGCGAGATCGGGCTGCTCCGAGCCATCGGAACAACGCAACGCCAGGTCCGCACGATGGTGCGCGACGAAGCAATGATCGTCGCGCTCTTGGGCACCGCGGTTGGGATCGGCATCGGCACTTTCTTCGGCTGGGCGATCCTGCGCACCCTCGAAGACCAGGGCTTCAACACACTCATCGTTCCCGGCACACGCCTCGTGTCGATCGCCGTGATCGGTGCAGCCGCCGGCGCCATCACTGCCACCCTGCCGGCCCGCCGAGCTGCCCGGCTCCAAGTGCTCGAAGCACTCGCAACCTCCTGACCACCCCTCCGATCGAAACAACAGAGCAGGAACTCACCGATGAAAGCAATCACCCACCACCGCTACGGCAACGCCGACCAACTCCGACTCGAGGAGGTACCACATCCGCAACTCGGCTCGGACGATCTGCTGGTTCGCGTCCGGCATGCAGCGGTCAACCCGGCCGACTGGCACAAGCTCACCGGAACGCCCTACGTCGTACGCCCCACGACCGGCTTCCGGCGACCCAAACAGATCATTCGTGGCACCGACATGGCCGGCGTCGTCGAATCCGTCGGCAGCTCGGTCACGGGATTCACACCTGGCGACCGAGTCGTCGCAGCGGCCCGGGGAGCGTTTGCCGAGTTCGTGTCGATCCCGGCGTCTGACGCAGCGATCGTCCCCGACGAACTTGACCTTGCAGACGCTGCCGCACTGCCGATCGCTGCGATCACCGCACTTCAGGGGCTCCGCGACCACGGGAAAGTGCACTGCGGCGACACGGTGCTCGTCAACGGCGCATCGGGAGGAGTGGGCACCTTCGCGGTCCAGATCGCCAAAGCGCTCGGCGCTGAGGTGACAGCCGTGTGCAGCACGACAAACGTCGAACTCGTCCGATCGCTCGGCGCCGACCACGTCATCGACTACACCACCAGCGACTTCACGACCAGCGGCAGGCGTTTCGATGTGATGCTCGACAACGTCGGCAATCGACCACTCTCGTCATGCCGGAACGTGCTTGCCGACAACGGGGTCTATGTCCTGGTGAGCGGACCGAAGACCAGCAAGCTGTTCGGACCTGTCAAGCGGATGGTCGCCGCCAAAGCGAGCTTTGCGTTCAGGTCCCAGCGTGCAGCGACGTTCGTCGCAAGCGAAACCGCGAACGAGTTGACCGAGCTGATGGAAATGATGCGACACGGCGACCTCCGCGTCGTGATCGACCGGCGATACCCACTCGCTGCTGCCGCCGAAGCAATCCGCCACCTGGAGACCGGACGGGCCCGCGGCAAGATCATCCTCGACGTCGCCGAGTCTCCGACATGAGATCGGCGATCCGGCGCTTCTTCGGGGCGGTGACTGAAGCGCAGACCTACCGCAACGTCGTGTACCTCCTGCTCGGGCTCCCGATGGGCACTTTGTGGTTCACGCTGATCGTCACGCTGTTCACTGTGTCCGCGAGCCTCGTCGTCGTAGCGCTCGTCGGTGTTCCAATGCTCCTCGTGTCGTGGTACGTCGTCCACGGACTTGCTGCGGTCGACCGGACCGTCGCTGTCGAATTGCTCCGACTCGATGTGGCCCCGCTCGCCCCGATGCCGACGGGATCGACGGGACTCTGGCGACGTCTCCGGCACGTGTCGACTGACCGGCGACTCTGGCGCAAACTCGGCTATCTCCTTCTGCGATTCCCGGCCGGGATCGCAACATTCACCATTGCGGTCGCTCTCCCGACAGTCGCCGCCGCAGTCGCGTACACCCCGTTCTACTTGTGGCTCGATGCCGACGGATGGGGGGAATGGCCGCTCAGCAGATCGCTTGAACGAATGGGCTCCAAGTGGCCATGGTCCTGGGCGCTCGTTCCCGCTGGAGCCCTGCTTGCGGTCGGGTCACTCCACATCATGAATGCCGTGGCCCGCAGTTGCGGGCGTTGGACATCTCGCGCCCTGTCCGAATGATCCGATACCGCAGCCGTTGCCTCGATCAACCGTGGTGCTCCATCGGTTCACCGACGGACCGATTCCGATTCCATGCCGTCATCCGTTGAACAGCGTCAACCCGAGCGGAGCGAACGTGGCCTGCGTGTTTCCGATGACCATCAACATCAAGAGCATCGAAACCATGACCGTGCTCAGGCCTGACGCCATGAGCGCACGCCGACCGACCGTCCTCTCTCCACCGGCGCGGGACCGCTCGATCAGGGTGCGCCACACTCGAACGCTGAGCCACACGAACAGGACGAGCAGAACACTACAGATGGCCGCCTTCGGGCGCTGCCAGGCAAGGCGGTCGTCGATCGCGGACTGGATCGGCGATGGCAGCGAGGAACCACCGTCTTGCAGCCAATTGTCGAATGCTTGGTACAGCATGTCGGTGCGAGTACCCACAGAGGGCGTTCGGAGCATGCCCAGGGAGCCAGCGAAGCCTCGCCGCGGATCGAGGACGCTGCTGACGTTGGCCGCGACGATCACTGCCATCATCAAGCTGACCAAGGTGCTCCAGATGGCGAACCAGAAGTACGTCTTGCGTTCGAACCTCCACTTCCTGTTGCCAAGCCGTGGCGTGCGTCTGAACCGCGTCCACGCCATCAGGCTGAACAGTGCGATCGCAATCAGGAAGAAGCCACCGACGACAACGAAGACGACGTGGTAGGTGGTGTAGTCGTCGAGGAGCCGGTTGAACGCAGCATTCGAATCCGACTTCGATCGGACGAGTTCATCGAGAGTGTCGTGGAGGTTCTGAGTTGTCATCTCTCCATCTTCGGGAGATCGGCCCGTTCGGACATCGGCGCAACGGCCGAATGGTTCGTCCGATCGGCAGATCTTCGGCTCGCCGAGAACCGGCCGTTCGGCTGATTCGCTGAGAACGCGTGCGCCATACAATGAACGGGTGATGCGTCGACGTGTCGAGGAGTCTGCGGCGACGATCGCCGGCCGCAACAGCGCATCTTCGACCTCGCTCGACCGCATGGTGGATCGTCTGCAGGCAGTCGCTCCGAAACTCACTCGAACGTCGGACGCGATGCTGGTCGTCGCGACAGCGCTACTCGCTCTCGTGGATGTCACGGTGTGGCGCACCGACGGCGACGTCGACACCGGCCGGATATCGACATCGCTTGCATTTCTCGTGCCCGTGCTCGGAGCGATCGCCACCGTTGCGGTGGCACTACGTCGCCGCCTCCTCACTTTCGGCCTCACGACAGTTGCAGCTCTCGGCATGCTGGTGACAGCCATGGCCTGGGCCATCGGGAGCGGCCTCCCACCGTCGTTCGCGACGCTGTTCGCGCTGGGCATATTGACGACCGGGGTGTTACGAGGCGAGCCGGATGGCGTCGCGATGCTGCTCGCATCGGTGGCAGCTGTCGCCGTTGCGGCGGAGTCCCTGCGACCCATGGTGAGCGCCGCTGCGTACCTGCTGGTCGTGTGCGAAGCGGGCTTCGCCTTCGCTGTGGGTGTCGGAATTTACCTCCGATGGTCCGACTGGAGATCTGCCGCTGCGGCGCACATGGCTCGAACGGAGGAACGCCTGGAGATCGCTCGCGAACTGCACGACCTCGTCGGCCACTACGTGTCGGGCATCATCGTGCAGGCCCAGGCGGCGCGACACGTCACCGAACGCCGACCTGCTGCGGCAGCGGTTGCGCTGGAGAACATCGAGGCTGCCGGGGTCGATGCGATGGTCGCAATGCGTCGGATGGTCGGAGGCCTGCGCGACGACCCGGCCGTTCCGACGGAGGCAACGTGGGACGACATCGATCAGTTACTCGCAGACGCGGTCGCCCAAGGGCAGCCGTTGCGCACGACGATCGATACTGCGGTCCGCTCCGCCAGTGCGACTCTGGTCCCGTCGGTCCATCGCATCATCACCGAATCGTTGACGAACGCACGCCGTCACGGGCAGAGAATCACCTGCATCGACGTCGCTGTTCGTCGTTGCGACGACATTGTTGTGGTGACGGTGCACGACGATGGCACTGAGACAGCTTCGACCGGGCACGGCACGTACGGGATCATCGGCATGCGCGAGCGCACCGAGGCTCTCGGTGGTTCGCTCCTCGCCGGCCCCACACCCGAAGGCGGATGGCTGGTCTGCGCTGAGCTGCCGTTGGAGCATCCGCGGTGACAATCAGCGTGCTGATCGCCGACGATCAGGAGATGGTGCGCGCGGGGTTCCGCATGATCCTCGACGACGCCGCCGACATCGAGGTCGTGGCTGAAGCAGCTGACGGCATACAGGCCGTCGCGCTCGCCAGGGACCTCCGTCCCGACGTCTGCCTCATGGACGTGCGCATGCCGCGAATGGGCGGGCTCGAAGCCACCCGACGCCTCGCCGGTCCCGACGTCACGGACCCGCTGCGAGTGGTTGTCGTGACCACCTTTGATCTCGACGAGTACGTCCACGAAGCGCTGGGCAACGGCGCGGCCGGTTTCCTCCTCAAAGATGCAGGTCCGACGCTCCTGCTCGAAGCGGTCCGGGCCGCGCATCGCGGCGATGTGCTCGTCTCGCCGTCGATCACCGTTCGCCTGCTCGCCCACTACAGTGCGGCGACGTCGCTATCGGGCTCCATCCAGCCGACCATGCCGTTGACCGACCGGGAGGAGGAGGTCCTCCGCACGACGGCGCTCGGCCGCAGCAACGCGGAGATCGCAGCCGAACTCTTCATCTCGCTCGGCACCGTGAAGACCCATCTGTCGACGCTCCAAGACAAAGTCGGTGTCCGGAACCGAGTCGAGCTGGCAGCCTTCGCGTGGAAGAGCGGACGCATGCGGTAGCGCATGAGGTGATCACGGTGGGCCCTGAGACCGGAGTCCACACGATGACGCTCAGTGACGGGCAGCCCGCCTCGACGAACCCCGGTGGCGAGCCGCTCGACAGCGATCTTGCAACATCGGCAGGAACGACACCGGCGCCGAGCGGATCGACTACTGCTGTGCGGTATACGCATCGCCGGGTTGGTCGATGCGGGTGAGGGTGCCGTGGTCGAATGTGAGGAGGAAGCCGAATCCGCCGCTGAACCCGTACCCGTCTGGTGCCGATGATGCCGGCGGCTCGCCGTTGATGATGGACAGCAGCTCTGTTCCCGAGATGCGGTAGTTCGCAGTGCTGTTGACGTCGCGGACGGTGACGACGGTTCCGTCGACACCGAGGTCGAGTCGGCCGGTGGTGGAGTCGGTCGCGATACCGAATGGCGTGCAGATGCCGGGTCCGTCGTTCCCGAAGCGGTCGAGACAGTCCTGCCCGGAGAACGCTTGGAGGACGTCGAATCGAAGCGCTCGCGGGTCCTCGGGGCCCGGGCCCTCGTGGAGGTAGGCGAAGTAGACGCCGTCGTAGGCCACACCTTGAAGTGGCACCGGTTCGGTGGTGCCCGGCAACCACGGTGCGGGGACGACTTCGTACTCCTCGACATCAGCCGATTCGACCGAGGTGGCGGGTTCCGGACTTCCCCCGGTCTCGTCACGGATGAGTGGGGGCTCGGTCTGGACCGGAGGTGGCGTGGCCACTGACGCTGACGGCGCAGTTCGTTCAGAGGTCGCCACAGTTTCGGAGCGACCGGTGCGCTGCGTGTAGGTGATCATGCCGACAGCAGCGACGAGCACCACCGACGCTGCAGCTGCGAGGAGCCGGGGGGTTCGAGGATCAGGGTCGGCCCGAAAGGCGACGACGGAGTTCGGAGCCGACGGCGGAGGCGGTGCGGCGTTGACGAGTTCATCGAAGGCGCGACGGATTTCATTGTCGAGGTCGTTCATCGGAAGAGAGCTTTCATGTGGCGGCGGGCGGTGTGGGATTCGCGTTGGACGGTGCGGGTCGACAGGTCCAGGCGCTGTGCAGTGTCGGCGATGTCGAGATCGAGCCAGTACAGGCAGAACAGCACTGCCCGCTGGCGGGTGGTCAAGGCGTTCATCACGGCCACGACTGCGGGACGGACCGCAAGATCGGGGCTGCGACAGGAGGTGTCGAGAGACTTGAGCTCACGTCGTTGTCGCCGGCTGCTGCTCCGGTGGCGGTCACGGACCTGGTTCAACACCGCCCTGTACAGGTAGGCGCGACGGTCCTCGATCGAAGACCAGCGGGGCGAGGCGAATGCTGCGGCGAACGCGTCGGCGACGACGTCATCAGCGTCGGTCGGCCCACCGATTGCGGCGGCGTATCGGGTCAGTTCGGCGGCGTACTGGCGGAACGTCGATTCATCGGTGGTCATCGTCATCGATCGCATCGCTGTTGTAACGACACCGCCGACGGATCTGCGCCAAACATTCCGCGATGACGCACCTCCTCATTGGCGTGAGAACGGACCACGTGTTGTCGATCACCGCCACACGGGGAAGGCGTAGCCCTGATCCAAGGGTGGGTCCGGGGTGAGGTCGTCGAGTTCTCCAGTCTCGGTGTCGACGAGGACGAGGTGCGGAAGTCGTTCGTCCAGGCCGACGCCTCCTGCGACGACGATCCGTGTGCCGTCGGGTGACCAGGCGGGCGGACCGCTCGTCAGGTACATGCCGTCAGGGGTGAGCTGTATTGGTTGCCACGTGTCGGTGTCGTACAAGAACAGGGTCGGTCCGACGATCGCTGCGAGTTGCGTCCCGTCGCCGGACCACGACAGTCCGAAGAATCGCTCGGCGATCGGCGAGCCGATGACAGTGACATCGCCCGATGCCGGATCGACAATGTGAAGTCCGGCGCTCGAACTGGCGGCGACGCGCCCGTCTGGCGACCAGGCGACGTCGGAGACGAGTTGGAGATCGTTGGACGACATTTCGCTGCCATCGTCGAGCCGGTACACGGCGAGTCGTGACGGTCCGTCGGTGAAGACGGTGCTGTCGACCGCTGCTGCGATCATCGTGCTGTCCGGCGAGACGGCCACACGGTATGGCCGGGTAGGCGGGTCGAATTCGACCCGCCTGCTCCGGCTCCCGTCGAGTGGAGTGATCACGACGCCGGTGTCGGTGGTGGCGACGAGCGCATCGCCCGCCGGCGTCCAGACCCGGCCTGAGGTCGACCCCAGATCGTCGAGCGGCCCGACGGGTCGGTCTCGTGAGTCGAGGACGGTGAACACGAACGGGTCGTCGAAACTCGTTGGATCGTTGTTGGCGTCGAAAGCGACGTGTCGTCGGTCGGGTGCGATGGTGGGCCCACCCCCCGGTGCCGCTTCGGTGTCGGCAAGGATCGGCTCGACGGATCGCTCGTTGACATCGAGTCGGCACGGGGTGGGACGAAGATCGATCTGGCGTTGTTCGAGGCAGATAAAGTGGACCACATCGTCGCCGATGAACTCCTCACGAGGCGTCCGCGACTCGGGCTGTGTCGTGCCGCACGCTGCTCCGAACACAATGAGAACAGCGAGCGCGGAGATGCGGGCTGCGGCGCTTCGCGTCGGCAATCGAACAGACTTCATCGAATGACCTCCTGATCTCGCTCGGCGGGTTTTCGCCGGGGGAACGTGACAGTTGTTCGCTTTCGGGACGACGAAACGAGCGAAATCTCCCGAAGGATGACAGCCACCGTCACGGCCCGACCGCAGGTTGGCCGGGTCTGCGGACTCAGGACACGTCACGTCGATAGAGCAGTACCGTCCCGACGACCAGTGCTGCAGCGGCGTAGCCACCGAACAGGAACGCATCTTGCACCCGGCTCAGCTCGGCGGCGATCATCTCGGGAGTGTTCCTTCCTGTTGCGGTGCCGAGCAGACCGTTGGCGGCGCTGAACGGCAAGAAGCGGTGGACATTCGCTGGGACGAGGGCTCTGAGGAGGATCTCCACGACGAACACCCAGACGAGCAGGGACGAGACCGCCGCTGCGCTGTGACGCAGAATCATCCCGATCCCGAGACCCAGCAGTGGTGCGAGTGTGGCGACGAAGAGCCCCCACAGAGCTTTCGTGGTCATGTCCGAGGTGTCACCTCGTTCGAGGCCGCCGAGTACGGCCCCACTGAGGCCGCCGATCATCCCCAGCGCCCCCATGGCGAGGCCGAAGCCTGCTGCCACGGTCGACTTGACGGCGACGGTCACCCATCTCGCGGGCTGCGCAGTCATAGCCGTCGCCATCGTGCCGTGCTGCACCTCCGACGTGAACATCAAGATGCCGACGATGGCGGCCAGAACGATGGTGAGCCACGTCGAGAAGAGGAACGTCTCACCGATGTTGTACGGCTTGTTCGTGTCCGGGTCGATCTTGACGACCACGGCGAGGATCCACGACAAGAGCACACCGATGATCGGTGTCAGCGCGAGGATCGTGACGTTCGAACGAAGCGTCGTCAGCTTGATCCATTCGCTCCGCAGGGCGGTGGGGATCGACGCGACCTCGTCACGTCGGGCACGTTCGCGGACTGATCCGTCCGGCAACGGGAGCAAGTCGGGTGTTGCTGATGACGTGATGGATGGCGTGGGGATGGTCATGGTGATGGGTTTCTCGAGTGGTTGTTGCGGGTTGGGGTGGGGGCTCACGCGGATGCGTACTCGGCGGTGGCGCCGGTCATGTCGAGCAGGATCTCCTCGAGCGAGCGTGAGGTCTCGCTGATTTCGACCACATGGATGCGATGGTCGAACGCGATCTGCGACACCGTGGCGGTGGTGGTGCCCCGGATCGAGAGTCGCTGGTCGATCACATCGATCGCTTCGATCTCGAGGTCGCGACGGTCCAGAAGTTCGGCGAGCTCGGCGGCCTGGGGTGTGCGGACCACCACCGTCGAGTGGCCGCGGGCAAGGGTGCTGGCAACGGGCTCGGCGGCCAGCAACCGCCCGCCGCCGACCACGACGAGGTCGTCGGCGAACATCTCGAGCTCACCGATCAGGTGGCTCGACACGAACACGGTCCCGCCGGCTCGGGCGAAGGCTGTGAGCGAGTTGCGCAGCCAGCGGATGCCGTCAGGGTCGAGTCCGTTGGACGGCTCGTCGAGCAACAGCACCTCGGGTTCACCGAGCAGCGCCCCGGCGAGCGCCAAACGTTGGCGCATCCCCAACGAGAAGCCGCCGGCTCGCTGGTCGGCCGCTTTCTCGAGCCCGACCTCGGCGAGTACCTCGTCGACTCGCCGCGCTGGTATGGCGCTGAGTGCTGCGGTCGCACGCAGATGGTTCCGGGCGGTGCGACCCGGATGCATGCACCGCGCGTCGAGCACGGCACCGACGATCCGCGCTGGTCGTAGGAGCCGTGAGTAGTCGATGCCCCGATACCGGACGCCGCCGCGGTCGGGTCGAGTGAGCCCGACCATCATCCGCATCGTGGTGGACTTGCCGGCGCCGTTCGGACCGACGAAGCCGGTGACACGTCCAGCGGACACGTCGAAGGACATTTCGTCCACGGCGACCCGGTCGCCGTAGTGCTTGGTGAGGGATGAGACGGTGATCATGGTTCCCATGATGACGAGGAGGCATCAAGTCACACATCGGCTGATCGGCCAAAGTGGAGTTGGCCTTTCGGTCAGCACGTCGCCCGAACGTTGCGCCGCGTCCAACTGTGGCGAGCTGCTGGCCCGCTGTTCCTGATACCTACTCGGGCGGAGCTTGAGTCCGTCCGGTCTCGTACGCCCACATCGCGATCTCGACGCGGTTACGAGCTGCGAGCTTGTTCATGAGACTGGCGAGGTGGGCCTTGACAGTGCTCAGGCTGATGTGAAGCTCTTCAGCGATCTCGGCATTGGTTCGACC
>JBBQMG010000112.1:0-13861 GCA_038328705.1 Acidimicrobiales bacterium
GCCCGCCGGCAACGATCGAACCCGCGGGTCATCAAACGCAAGTACGTCAAGTGGCACGTCAAACGCTCCCGACACCGCGACTGGCCACGACCCACCGGACCACCCATCGCCACCATCCAGTCACCTAACTGAACGGTATTGCATCTAGGTGACATCTAGGTGCCGAGCAACTCGTCGAGCCGGGTGGTGAGGGGCCATGCCCCATCAGTGGTGTTCGACAGCACGGTGTGCGTGACCCCACGTGCAGGCACGTGCACTGTGCAGGCCGACACTCCGGGGTCGTAACCCTGCAGCATCAGTGCCCCGGTTTCGCGCACCAACCAGAAGCCCAAGCCGTAGTCGCGGGTGGGGCTGCAGTTTATGGAACGAGCGGTGGTCAATGTGGCGACCATCGCCGGCGTCACGATGCGGCCGTCGAACAGCGCGGTCCACAGCGTGTGGATGTCGGCGACGGTGGAGTAGATGCCACCGTCACCGGTGCCGCGGACCGGAAGGTGCAGGGCGTTGGTGCGCAGGCCCTCCTCGCCCAGGTAACCGACAGCTACCTCGCCACCCAGCTCGTCGTTGCGCAGAAAGGCGGTGTGTGTGAGGCCGGCCGGCTCGCACACTCGTTGGCGAACGAGGTCGTAGAAGGACGCACCGCTGGCTCGCTCGGCCAACAGCGCCAGCACGACAAAGCCACCGTTGCAGTACGCAAAGTCTGTGCCCGGTGCGAACTTCTGGGGAAGCCCAGCGAGCATCGGCAGGTAGCTCTCGGAGTCGTCGAGTTGGTGCACTGGCAGGGTCATCGGGTAGTCGAGAACATCGCCGCCGGCGTCCTCGTCGAGATAGTCACCGATGCCACTGCGGTTGGCCAGGAGGTCCTCGATGGTCACGCGGTCGTCGATGAGCGGGAGGTCGCCACCCAGCAGCGAACGGGCGGTGGTCTCGAACGTCAACACGCCGTCTTCGATGAGGCTGGCCACCGCAAGGGCGGTGAAACCCTTCGCAATGCTGGCGAGGCCGAACTGGGTGGACGTCGTGTTGGCGAAGAGGTGGCCGCGATGGGCGAGGCCGTATGCAGCCGGCCACGAATACGAGCCGGGCGCGTCGACTCGGACCACACCGGAGAAACCGGTATCGGCAGCGAGTTGATTGATGTCGGCGAGTGCGTCGTTCACGTCGCGACGTTACACTGACCTCGCGGGTACTAGCTCGTCATTCCATTGAGGCCGACCAGGCCACGGGCCAGCTCGATCTCGCCCATGTGGCGCAGGCCGTGCTGATAGATCCAGCATTCGGTTGCGTCGAGCAGGGTGATGCCCACCTCGCCGGCAACTCGGGCGCTGTATGTGGACGCGATCTGCGGAGGGAAGGGCCGTTGAATGACCACGCGTGTGAGCTCGGCTGGGTCGAGCTGCTCCAGCCACTCCTCGGTACGCGTCATGACGGCGCGCATGTATTCCTGAAACGCGTCGTAGTCGCCGATGCGCTGGTGGATCATCTCGTCGACCGACTTGTGTTTCCCGTGGTCGTCGATGGTCATACCGACTCGGGCCTGCCACTCTTCGTTCCAGATCGGGGGAGTGCTGGTCATCAACATGAAGGAGGCGTCGATCATGTTGGTGATGTGGAACAGGCAGAAGGCGATGGGGAGCACGCCCTCGCGCTCGAAGTGGTTGACATGTTCGATGTCCATCGTGGCCACGGCCTGGTGATAGAGCGAGTGCATTGCCTTCATTCGACGCTGCAGCGAGTCGAGAATCAGTTCGTTGGACATGCGAGGCACCCTAAGACTTGTCACAGTGACTGTCAACTGTTACGGTGCGCCCATGCAGACGTCGGGCGACCCACGCGACAGCGGCACCGTCGATTTCCACTTCGACGTCATGTGCCCGTGGGCCTACCAGACGTCGCTGTGGATGCGCTCTGTACGCGAACAATTGGGCCTGACGGTGAACTGGCGCTTCTTCAGCCTGGAAGAGGTCAACCGCGTCGAGGGTAAGAAGCACCCATGGGAACGTGGGTGGAGCTATGGCTGGAGCATGATGCGCATTGGCGCGCTGCTGCGCCGCACCGACATGGCCTTGCTCGACCAGTGGTACGCGGTCGCGGGGAAGGCACTGCACGTCGATGGTCACAAGCCGCACGAGCCGGAGGTTGCCCGCCATCTGCTGGCGCAGATGGGCCTCGACCCGGCGTTGGTCGACGCTGCGATCGCCGACCCCACCACGCACGACGAAGTGCGCGCGGAGCATGAACGGGTGATCGATGCTGGCGGTTACGGCGTGCCGACACTGATCTTTCCCGATGGTCAGACCTTCTTCGGTCCAGTGCTGCTGGACCCGCCCACCGGCGACGCAGCGGTGCGACTGTGGGACGCGGTGACGGCATGGCGCGAGTTCCCGCAGCTGTTCGAGTTGCAACGCCCGAAAACCGGCGACCATCAACGTGCGATCATGGCCACGTTGAAGCCGTACCTGGAAGCACGCGACTGGGTCAGCATCAACCGGGGCGAGGTCGTTGGATTCGCCCCCAGGGACCGCGAGGTTTGAGATGGATCTGGAAGTCGATCGTCAGAATTTGAGCACGGTACGTCTGGTAGAGGCACCGTCCGCCCAGTTGCAGCCTGGGCAAGCTCGCCTGCGCGTTCACCGGTTCGCGCTGACCTCGAACAACATCACCTACGCCGTCTTCGGCGACATGATGAACTACTGGGACTTCTTCCCGGCCAACCCGGCCAACCCGGCCGACTCGGCGGCCGACGAAATTGTCTGGGGTCGTGTGCCGGTGTGGGGCTTCGGCGATGTCGTGGAGTCCACGGCCAGCGAGTTGGCGGAGGGCGCACGCGTCTACGGCTACCTGCCGATGTCGGACGAACTGATCATCGAGCCGGGTCGGTTCGACGATCGTGGCTTCATTGATTTGTCAGCGCATCGCGCGCCGATGGCGGCCACCTACAACCGATACGTCTTGTGTGACCGCGACCCGGCGTACGACGCGGTCCACGAGCCGCACCAGATGGTGCTGTGGCCGCTGTTCTTCACGTCGTTCATGATCGACGACGTGCTCGACGACTCGGCGTTGCTCAGCGGCTCGGCCGTGCTCTCCAGCGCCTCGTCCAAGACCGCGATCGGTGCCGCGTTTCTCCTCAGCCAGCGTGAGGGTGTGCACGTGGTTGGCCTCACGTCGGCGCGCAACGCCGAGTTCCTCCGCGAGCTGGGCTGCTACCACCAGGTGGTGACGTACGACGCGCTCGGCGAGCTGCCGACTGGCCCTGCGGCGTATGTCGACGTCGCCGGCGACAGTGCGGTGACGCGGGCGGTGCACGAGCACTTCCAGGACCAGCTCACGTACAGCATGATCGTCGGCGGTACGCACTGGGATGGACCGGCACCCGAACCTGACGACCTGCCCGGCCCTGTCCCACAGTTCTTCTTCGCGCCCGCACAGATTGCCAAGCGAAACAAGGAGTGGGGACGTGAAGGCCTGGAGCAGCGCACCATCGGCGCCTGGATGTCATATCGAGAATGGGTGAACGGCTGGCTGCGCTTCGAACAAGCCTGCGGCAGCGATGCTGTGAAGGCCATCTATCTCGAGCTGCTCAGCGGGCGCGTCGACCCTCGGGTCGGGCACGTGTGCTCGATGGTTGCTGAATGAATACGGCAACGAGTCGACCGACGCAGACAGCGACTGACGCCGATGGGCGCCACGCCCGTCGCGACCGCAATCGGCTGGCAGTGGTGGACGCAATGCTGTCGCTCTACGCGGCCGGCAACCTCGACCCGTCCTCCGATGAGATCGCCGAGCGTGCCGGGTTGTCGCCACGTTCGCTGTTTCGGTATTTCGAAGATCTCGACGACCTTGTCCGGGTAGCCATTTCGCGCCAGCACGAGCGGCTGCTCCCGACGTCCGGTCTCGACGTGTCGTCCGCGGGCCCGATCGCGGCCCGCGTCAGTCGGCTCGTCGCGCAGCGCGTCCGGCTCTTCGAACGCATTGGCTCGGTGGGCATCGTGTCTCGGGTGCGTGCACCCTTTCAGCCGTTGATTGCTTCCGAGCTGGCGATCTCACGCTCGTTTCTGCGTCGTCAGCTGGAGCAGTTGTTTGCACCCGAACTGGCGCAGCGCGGTGCGGCCGGAGCCGCGAGCGCAATCGCCACCATCGATGTGCTCACCTCGTTCGAGTCGTTGCACCTGATGCGCGACGACCAGCAGCTGAGTACCTCGCAGATCGAGGCGGCGCTCACAGATTCGATCACTCGAATTCTGGAGGCCTGACGTGCGCATCACCCTGCTCGGTACGGGTAGCCCGATTCCGGATCCTCGCCGTGCTGGCCCTTCCACCTTGGTGACGGCGGATGGCCTGACCGCCTTGGTCGATTGCGGCCGCGGTGTGCTGATGCGCCTCGCCGCCGCTGGTTCTCTGCCGCCGTTTCTGGATGCACTGCTGATCACCCATCTGCACAGCGATCACATCAGCGACCTTGGCGATGTCATCACCACGCGCTGGGTGATGAGCCCGGGGCCGTTGCCGTTCATCATCTACGGACCGGTGGGAACTGCCGAGGTCGTTCGTCTGACGCTGGCGTCCCTGAACCCTGACGTCGGCTATCGACTCGCGCACCACGCCGACCTTCATGACGGCCCGGCAGTCGAGGTGCGCGAGGTGGCCGCCGGCGACACGTTCACCGTCGGCTCGGCCTCGGTGACGGTCGGTGCCACCGATCACCGTCCGGTCGAGCCGACCGTTGCCTTTCGGTTCGAGGTGGGTGGCAAGTCAGCGGTTCTCGGAGGCGACGGCATTCCGTGCGCCGGTCTCGACGAGTTGTGCCGGGGCACCGATGCGTACGTGCAGACCGTGATCCGTGAGGATCTGGTGCGGCTGGTACCGAGCGGGCGGCTGCAGGACATTCTCGATTACCACAGCACCGTGCAGCAGGCGGCGCAGACCGCTACGACGGCGGGCGTAGGGACGCTGGTGCTGACGCACTATGTGCCCGCCATGCAACCTGGCCAGGAGGGCGAGTGGCGGGCGCTCGCCGCCGCGCATTTCTCTGGCCCAATCGTGTTGGGTGACGACCTCACCTTCGTTGATCTCTGAGTTTCCTTTCTCGTCTATTGAGGAGTGCCGTTGATGCAGTCGTTACGTACACCCGATGATCGCTTTCTCGATCTGCCCGACTATCCGTTCGCGCCGCACTATGCGGAGGTACCTGCAATCGCCGGCGACCCGGCCGCAGGCACTCTGCGGGTGCATTACCTCGACGAAGGCCAGCGTGACGCGGCACCTGTGCTGCTCATGCACGGCGAGCCGTCGTGGAGCTTCCTCTACCGGCACATGATCCCCGTGTTGGTCGCGGCTGGGCACCGGGTGATCGCGCCCGACCTGGTCGGTTTTGGCAAGAGTGACAAGCCGACAGAGAAGTCGGACTACACGTACGCACGGCACGTCAGCTGGATGCAGGCACTGCTGTTCGATCACCTCGATCTGCGCGGCATCACGTACTTCGGGCAGGACTGGGGCGGACTGGTTGGCCTGCGCGTGTTGGCGTTCGCACCAGACAGGTATGCCCGTGGCGTGGTTGGCAACACCGGCCTGCCCGAGGGTGACGGCAAGCTCAGCGAAGCATTTCTGTCGTGGCAGAAATTTGCCCGCGAATCCGCGGTGTTCCCGATTGGCGGCATCGTCAACGGAGGCTCCGCGACGGACATCTCGCCGGATGTGATTGCGGCCTACGACGCACCGTTCCCCGACGACACCTATAAGGCCGGCGCCCGCATCTTCCCGTCGCTGGTGCCCAGCCTGGCTGATGATCCAGGAGCGGCGGAGAACCGTGAGGCGTGGAAGGTGCTGGAACAGTGGACCAAGCCGTGGCTGTGCACCTTCAGCGACAAGGACGCGGTGACCCGCGGCGGGGAAGGTCCGTTCCTACGTCGTATCCCCGGCACGAAGGGCCAGCCGCACACCACGATCGTCGGCGGCGGCCACTTCCTGCAGGAAGACAAGGGTGCCGAGTTGGCGCAAGTGATCGTCGACTTCATCGCCGCAACGCCGGCGGAGACGTGAGCGGCGCTGCCCGGATCGACGACGTTGCCCGGATGAACGACGCCGCGCCGATGAACGGCAGATGCTGATGTACGGCACCATTCGCCATGAGATCTGCATCGCCCGCTCGGCGGCCGATGTGTGGGCGTTGGCCGGCGATGCCAGCAAGCTGCACCACTGGTTTCCCGGGGTGGTCGACTGCACGGTTGACGGCACGTCGCGGGTGATCGTCACCGGCTCCGGCGCGCCGATGCCGGAGGAGATCTTGGTCTGCGACAACACGCAGCGCCGCTTCCAATACCGGCTGACCATTCCGATCTTCAAGCATCACCGCGGCACGATCGACGTGATCGCGCTCACCGACGAGTCGTGCATCGTCGTCTACTCCACCGAAGCAGATCCGCGGGCGATGGCGTTGGTCATCGGTGGCGGCACGGCCGGGGCACTTCGTGAACTCAAACGACAAATGGAAGGTCTCTGATGGGACGCAAGATTCTCTTCGTCACCACCGACCAGCAGCGCTACGACACCCTGGGCTGCAACGGGGGCACGGTTGCGCGTACGCCGGTGATCGACGCGGTGGCTGCGCAGGGCGTGCGCTACGAGCGGGCGCACCCGCAGAGCGTGGTGTGTATGCCGGCGCGCAGCACGATCATCACCGGCCAGCACCCCAGCACGCACGGTGTGTGGATGAATGGTGTGCCCTTGCCGGAGGATGCGCCGTCGGTCGCACAGGTGTTGCAAGACGCTGGCTACCGCACTGCGATCATCGGCAAACCGCACTTCGAGCCGTTCCTCGACCCGTTCGCTCGCTTCCCTGAGAACGGCTTCTCGCGGCAGGGCACGTTCGGGCCACACCGCGGGTTCGAACACTTCGAGTCCGCCACGCACGGCGCTGCTGGGCCGTTGCACTACGCGCGTTGGTTGCTGTCGAACCACCCCGAGGCCGTCGGCATGTTCTATCCGGTGCTCGACAGTGCGCTGGAAGTCAACGCTATGGGCGGCGGCGACACCGGCGCACCGCAGGCATGGGTGAACGACATCCCCAAGGAGTGGTACCACACCGATTGGGTGGCCGACCGCACGATCAGCTGGCTCGATTCGCTGGGCGCGGATGACGACTGGTTCTGCTGGATGAGCTTCCCCGACCCGCACCACCCGTGGGACCCGCCGGCCAGCGAGGTCGGTCGCATCGACTGGCGCGACGTGCCGCTGCCTGCCGGCTATCCGCAGGATGCCGGCGAGCGGGAAACGATTCTCGACTCCAAACCACGGCACTACCGGGCGTGGTACGACGGCCGACTGGTGACCAACTACGAAGCGCCCGCCGACTGGGTGCCCGCCACGCTGACACCGGATCAGATTCGCGAGACGACTGCGCTGAACGCGGTTGAGTGCGAGCTGATCGACGAGGCCATCGGGCGTGTGCTGGCCGCCATCAGCGCTCGCGGGTGGGACGACGACCTCGACATCGTGTTCACCACCGACCACGGCGAGCTCGGTGGCGACTTCGGTCTTTTGTTCAAGGGCCCGTATCACGTCGAAGGCCTCATGCGACTGCCGCTGATCTGGCGGCCTGCACCGTCGTCGGGCACCACGCCCGCCGTGGTCAGCAAGCCTGTCGGCCACGTCGATCTGGCACCAACCTTCTGCGCCATCGCCGGGCTGCCGACAGCAACGTGGATGGAAGGCAAGGCGCTGCCGGTCGACGACGCCGATGCAGAATTTCGTGGCTTCCAACGTGTGCTCACCGAATGGGACAGCGAACTGTTCGGCGTGGGCGTGCACCTGCGGACCATCACCCGCGACGGCTGGGTGTGCACCACCTACCTGCCGGGCACCGTCCACGACGGCACCGAAGGTGAGCTCTACTCGCTGACCGACGACCCGCTGCAGCGCGTCAATCGCTGGAACGACCCGTCGTTGTCTGCGCTGCAGAGCGACCTGCTCGCCGACCTCTGGGACCACCAGCCCGCAATGAAGTCCCCCCTCCCCGGAGTAGAAGCCCCCGTCTGACGCCCTCGGGTCCGGCCGAACCGGCGCAACCCGGAAGTGACGCGCTTTTCCGTCTGTGAGCCAGGTCCTGGCCGCGAAACCGCGTCACTTCGGCCGGCGGGTGACATCGGTAGCGCGAACTGACGCGCTCTTCCGTCTGTGAGGCAGGTCCTGGGTGCGAAACCGCGTCACTTGCGCCGGCAGTGCGAGCGACCCAGTCGTCGAGAGAACAATCTGGGCACCGTTGGCAACAGACGGCCGATCGCATCTTCTCGGCTCGGCGTGCCAGACTGCGGAATGCTCTTATTGACACGAAGAGCGGGCGCCGCATTGATACTGACGAGTTGCCTGGTGGTTGGGGCAGTCCCGACCCTGCAACCGGACACTGCTGCTGCGGCGGCGTGTGTGGCACCGCCTGTGGGAACGACGGCCGCAGTTGCAGGCAACAACTCCGGGTTCCTGGCTGTGGCACCGGTGCGCCTGGTCGACACTCGCTCAGGCGTCGGCGCGCCGCAGGCGCCGGTCGAAGCGCGCTGCGTCTTGCGCGTGGAACTCAACGATGCATCGGCGCCGGTCGGCGCAACGGCCGCAGTGCTGACGGTGACATCAGCCGGAGCGCCGCGTCCGACGTTCCTCACGGTGTACGCGTGCGACAGTGCACGACCCTTCGTCTCGCACCTGAACCCGCGCCCGAGCGATCCCGTCCCCGGCCTTGCCATCGTGCCCCTCAACGCCACCCGCGCAGCATGCATCTACGTCGATGACACCACCGAGGTACTTGTCGACCTGACGGGCTGGTACGCACCCGCCGGCTCGCCGCTGCACGAGCTCACGCCGCTGCGAGTGCTGGACACACGCAGCACGCCCCGCACTCCGGGCCTTGCCCCTGGACGACCGGCCGACGCCACCACCATCCGAATCCCTCTTGCCGGTCGTGCGCTTCCGGCCGAGGCTCGAGCAGTCGCGGCCGTGGTCACGCTCACCAATGCGACGCAGCAGACGTACGCCACCGCTGCACCCTGCGGCTCGTTGCCCGGCACCTCGACCGTCAATACGTTGCCCGGGCTCGATCGGGGAGCGCCGGCGATGGTCGGCCTGGACGTCGTTGGCGACCTCTGCGTGTACGTCGACCGGAGTGCCGATGTCATCGTCGATATCACCGGTTGGTACGGCGATGACTCGCCCAACACCGGCGTCCCCCTTGTCGTTCCCGGTAGCCCATTGCGGGAGATGCAAGCGCGCCGACTCGCTGACAGTCGCGACGGCACCGGTGGCTGGTCGACGCGCTTCGCCTCGGGCGAGGTCCGCTCGCTGCGCCTGCTCGACGCAGTGTCAGTCGGCGCGACCGCAGTGCAGCTAGAGGTCATCGCTGTCGACGCGACGAGCGCCGGCTACCTCACCGCCTATCCGTGTGGAACCACTCCGCCCACCACGTCGGTCGTCAACTTCCGTGCCGGTGCCACTTCCGCCGAGTCATCGATGGTGACGGTGGGGTTGGGCGCCGGCGGGGCGGTCTGTCTGTCATCGTTCGGCAGCACCCACGTCGTGGTCGACCTGATCGCGGTGCACGGCACATCATCGGCGCTGCGCACACTCGGGGCCTCGCCGGGCTTGGACCGGCCAGCCGCCCCCGGCCAGCCGGACCACACAGTTCACTGCCCTGCCGGTGGCGGACCAATTCGTATCGCCGCTCTCGCCGCGCCCGGCGCAACCGTCTCCGTCGACGGTGGCCCTGCTGCCGCGTCGGTTGACGTGCAACGTCCGATGGCCATCGACGGCATAGTCACCATCGACACCGCCGGCCCCGCGGGGACCGCGCGTGCCTACCTGCGCTGCCTGCCACCCGACTTCCCAGCTCTGGCCGCAACGGGCGTGTCACCAACCCCGGGTTGGTACCGATCGACATCGCTCTCGCCAGCGCCGTTTGCGTTCATCCTCGACGAGTACGGCGTGCCTGTCTGGTACAAACGAACCCCGTATCCGGTGATCGGTCTGTTCGCCAATGGCCCCAACGGGCTGGCATGGCGAAACTACACAGGTGGCGGCTTCGCCACCGAGGCAGCCAACCTGGGAATGGAGCGCCGAACGCTCGACGGCAGCCTGGTCGACACGATCACGTTGCCAACGGAACCTGTCGACTGGCACGAATTCCTTCGTCTGGCGAACGGCAACGCGCTGGTAGTGGTGTACTCCCAGGAGGCGGCGCTGACTCCCGAACCCTGCGCAGACCCGTTCAACGTCTCGCACAATGCAACAGTGATCGTCAACGGTGACGTCGTCGAGGTGGACCCATCAGGAGTTGAGATCTGGCGATGGAGCAGCAACCAGCACGTCAATATCAGCGAGAACACCTACCCGCTGTGCTTCGACCTCGACCCGGGCCCCCCAGAGGTGTGGGGTCTCGACCTGCTGCACATCAATGCGGTCGACGTGTTCCCCGGCGGAGACCTGCTGGTGACCGCCCGCCACTTCAATGCCGTGATGCGCGTGGACAGAACCACCGGCAACGTGAAGTGGAAGCTCGGCGGTACGCCCCCGAAGGAGGGCGTCGATCTTGCTGTCGAGAATGATCCTCGTTTCGGTCCCGTCACGCCGCACGACGGGCGAGTGCTGCCCAATGGCAATGTCACGATTCATGACAACCGGTTTCGTTCTGCACAGCCAACTTCGAGAGCTGTCGAGTACTCGATCCAGCCGACGACTGCCACGCTGGTATGGAGCTATCCGGCGACCTTTCTCGCTGGAACGCTGGGCAGCGTTCGACGACTTGCTGACGGCTCGACCGTGATGGGTTGGGGAACGGGAACCTCTCCGTGGTTCGAGCAGATACTGGCCGACGGCACCCAGGGCCTGACCATCTCGGTGCCGGTCGGCCTCAACATCTATCGCGCCGAAGCTTCACCCGCCGCGGCCTTCGACCGGGCCGTCCTGCGGGACGCCGGCGGTGGCGCGGCACCGCCGGCCTGATCACGGCCAAGCGCGGTCGTAGGTGGTTTCGTCGGGCAGCAGCGCCTCATAGTTGCGTCCGGTGTGATGCAGCCACCAACGTTGCGACTTCTTCAGCTTCAGCACCATTGGCATGAACGCGCGGTCCTCATCCAGCATCGCCTGAGCAGTCTCTCGTCGCAGGCTCGTCCCCAGCCTTTGGTTGATGGTGGCAATTGCCGGGTCGACCCAATCGTCCAGCCCTTCCTTCAGCATGTTCGACACCATGTCCGCAAGGGCACCCTCGGCGGTGGTGTAGCGCTGGATCAACTTGGTCAGCTCACGCTTGAGATACGGGCGCACCACGAGTGGGTACTCCTGCAGGAACGCGTGCGAGTCATAGGTGATGTCCTTGCGGTTCGAGGTCAGCGTGAATGGCGAGGTGAAGTCGATCTGAGTTGCCGTCGTGCCATCCCACAGCCAGTTCGCGACCTGAACGTCGAAGCCGACCGTCGGCGAGCACACTCGCGACGCGGCGTCGGCGATCGCGCCGAGCATCGCATGTGATTCGGTCGGCGTGGCATTGCGTAAGACGTTGCTGCCCAGCTGGGTGGTATCGGCAATCGGCTGGCGGTGATACACGACGGCCTTGCCATCAGTGCGAACCAGCGTCAGCAGTTCGGTGGGCCAGATGGCGACGTTGGCTGCGCGGAGCGTTTCGAAGAAACCGTGACAGACATCCACGTACCGCTGCGCCTCGGCCGCATTGCGAAACGGCGGAACTCGCTTGAGCGCGACGGATGGATCCGCCTGCGGCCACGCCAGCACGATGCTGATCTCGCCGTGGCCGAGCAGGCGCACGCTGTTGATGCCGCCACTGCGAATGGCTGCCGCAATCGCCGCCTCCACCTCGTGAAGGTCGATCGCTGAGTCCGGAAGTTCGCTCACGTCGCGACAGTAGCGGCGCGGCAATCAGTAGTGGCGAAGCTCGACGGTCACGCCGTCCGGGTCGCGTACGTACAAGGAGGTTCCGTTGCCGCGTGCGCCGTAGCGGGTGGCTGGACCTTCGACCACATCGAACACCCCGGACGCGGCCAATGCGGCCAGATCAATCTCGTCGACGACGAGGCAGAAGTGATCGAGCGAGCCGCTGCCAGAAGGTTCTTCGCCCCGACTGATGAGATCGATGATTGTTCCCGCGTCAACGCGCACAGAAGGAAACGAGATCTCGCCGGCGCGCCACTCCTTGACGCGCATCGGCTGCAGACCCAACACGTCGATGTACCAGGTAAGCGTCGTCTCGACATCGGCGCATCGCAACACGAGATGGTCGAATGCGGTCACGGTGACAGGTGCATCCATGTACCCCAGCGTACGTCCTCAGCCCTCGCACATGTCGAGTGCCAACAGTGCCAAGGCGCGAGCGGTGGTCAGCACCTGGTCGAGCGGCACGTTTTCGTCGGGCCCGTGCGCGCGCACTGCCTCTCCCGGGCCGTATTGCAGCGTCGGCACGCCGCCGATGCCGGTCATCAGCCGCAGGTCGCTTCCGTAGGGGGCCGTCCACGCTTCCTGGGTTGCGCCGCCGACAGCGGTGTGTGCGGCACGAACGCGGTCCAGTAGATCGCTTTCCTCCGGCATGCGGCCGCTGGCGAACTGGCCGCCCCACCATTCGATCATGGCGGGGTGATCGCGTAGCCACGGATCCTTGCCACAGGCCTCGGCGACGGCGTGTTCGAGCTCTGCCCGTGCGGCTTCCACCGGCTCGTCGAGCGCCACACCCAGGCGGCCTTCCGCGACCAACAGGTCGGGAACGGATGATGCCCAGTCACCTGCGTGAATGGTGCCGATGGACAACGGGTAGGCGATCTGCCAGCGGCTGGCGGACTGCACCGGGTTCACGTTGCGGCGAGTTTCCAGGTCCTGCAGCGCATGGAGCAGTGGCACGAACTTCTCGATCGAGCTGACGCCTTCTGTCCGTCGGGACGCATGTGTGGCCAGCCCGGGTACCGACAGTCTGAACGTGAGGGAACCCGCATTGGCAGGGACGAGGTCGAGCCCGGTGGGCTCGGGGATGACACACGCGTCAGCACGCCACCCGCGAGCCAGTGTGCTGTAGGTACCCAGGCCGCCATCCTCCTCACCGAGGACCGCGGTGATCAAGAGATCGCCGCTGAGCTGCACGCCGGCGTGGCGAATGGCCTCGATGGCCCACATCGCCGCCACGAAGCCGGCCTTCATGTCGCAACTGCCACGACCGTACAAACGGCCGTCGACGACGCGACCGTCGAACGGATCGCCCGACCACTGATGCGGATCGCCGACAGGAACCACGTCGAGGTGGCCGTTGAACAGCAGGCTGCGAGCCTCGCCGGGTTTGGTGCCAGGCAGGCGACCGACCACCCCCCAGGCCTCCGTGCGCTCGACCTCCATGCCGGGGAAGTCGGGTCGGGTAGTGATCTCGTCGAGCGGTATCTGCCAGTGGTCCACGTCCAGTCCGCGATCGGCGAAGAGCCGCGCGGCGTGAGCGATTGCCTCGTTCTCGTCCGATGTGCCACTGATGCTGGGGATGCGCACGAGCTCGGCCAACAGCCCGGTCATTTCCGCTTGGCGCTCGTCGACGGCATTGAGAACCCGCGCGGCGACATGTTCCTTGGTCATGGCGCTCTTCCTAGCATGCTCGGCACGCGTGGCAGGCTCGGTGCGCGGCGAAGAAGGCGGTCGGGCAGGTAGCTTTGCAGCACCCAACCTGAAGGAATAGTTACATGGCAACCGGCCCCAAGCTCACCCCGCTCCAGGAAGTTGAAGCCCGTCGCGCCGCCGCAGCGGCCGACAAGCCCAAGCGAGCGATCTCCGAGGAGGAGAAGGCGACGCGCAAGGACCGAGTGGCCAAGGCCAAGGACGCGCTCGCCCGGTCCGT
>JBBQMG010000113.1:0-13772 GCA_038328705.1 Acidimicrobiales bacterium
GACCTGTCAGCCTGGCCGACCGGGACCCGCCTGATCGTGCGGCGCGAACGCCTCCACGAAGGCGCGCAACGATCGTTGTTCCCGTCGCTGTGCTACCGCTACTGGGGTCACTACACCGACAACACCGGCACCCCCGTCCAACTGGATGCGCACATGCGCGACCACGCCCACGTCGAGGACCACATCAAACGTTTGAAGGACTCCGGGCTCGAACGCTTCCCGTTCACCAACCTCAACGCCAACCGCGCCTGGATGCAACTCGTCTGCCTCGCCCACGACCTCGTGCGCTGGTTCCAACACCTGTGCTGCACCGGACCCCTCGCCACCGCCGAACCAAAACGGCTCCGCTGGAGCCTCTGGCACACACCCGCGAGGATCGTGCGACGCGCCGGACGCGACATCATCCGGATCATCGACGGCTGGCCCACCACCGCAGATCTCCTCGACGCGCACCACCGCATCAACGCCATCAACTGACACCGCACCGGCGCCCGTTTACGACGACAACACGCTCACCACCCGCGTCCCAACACCGATCTCACAGCCTACTGCGACGTCACCGGTGACCCGCCGAGCCCCGACAACGCCACACCCGCACCGCGGGCCAGCCGATCACATCGAAACAATCACCCCGACCACC
The DNA here is from genome assembly GCA_038328705.1 of Acidimicrobiales bacterium. GTDB lineage: Bacteria > Actinomycetota > Acidimicrobiia > Acidimicrobiales > Ilumatobacteraceae > UBA668. The sequence continues at coordinate 641 of JBBQMG010000113.1, forward strand.
ACACCCGAATTCTCATGACCGATCAAGGTTAGGCAACCCGTAGCCGATGCCGAAACGCATCGGCATCATCAACACCTGATCGACTCCGTTCGACTGCTCGCGAAAGACTTGGTCGATGGAAGACGGATCGAGCAACTGCACGCCCTTGACCACACCCCCGTTACTGATCGCGCTTTGCACGAGAGCCATCGAGCGAGCGTTGCCATGCCCGTTGGCAGCGCCGATGTCGGCCTGACGCCATTCGGGCGCCCACGAGGTTTCGGCTGAGATCGTCGGGCCGGTGAGCGTCTTGATGACGACCATGTTCGGGTCCAGCGTGGAGAGATCAAAGGGCATCGGCGGCGGCGGAATGACATTCGCGACGCGCCCGAACTCGCTGGGGGCAAGCCCGATGTGGAAGTCGGCACCGACCACCTCGGCCACCTGCGTACGGAAGAACTCACCCAACTTCATGCCGGTGATGCGACGAATCACTTCACCAACGAGATGCCCCTGGTTCAACGCGTGGTACCCGCTTGCTGTGCCCGGCTCCCACCACGGCGTCTGCGCAGCGAACATCGATGTGCTCTTCTCCCAGTCGTAGATGTCGGCCACCTCGACGGGCTGCGCCCACCCCGAGACACCCGACGTGTGCGACATCAGGTGGCGCACCAGCACGCCCTCCTTGCCGTTGGCGGCGAACTCGGGCCAGTACTGCGCCACCGGCGAATCGAAGTCCAGTTGGCCACGGCTGTGCAGCATGAGCGCGCTCAGCGCCATCATCGTCTTCGTGCTCGACCACACATTCGTGATCGTGTCCTCCTGCCAAGGCGCCGCGTGCGCCTCATCGGCGAAGCCACCCCAGAGATCGACGACCATCTCGCCGTCGAGCATCACTGCCGCCGAGGCACCAACATCCTCGCCGGACTCGAGACTGCCCGCGAGCACCTCACGCATCGCTTCGAAACGCGGATCACACGAACCATGTACTTCAGCCACCAGCCAACCCCCTGGGTCGTTCCTGCGCTCGTCCCCAGTCAGCGACAGTAGCGACCGTGGCCGGTCTGCGGCTCAGCGGGGCTTACGCCACATCGTCCACATGTCCGGGCCGTTCTTCAGGCGCAGCACCTTGCGAACTTCGAAGCCGAATCGGCTGTAGAACGCGACGTTCGATTCTTTCGAGCTCTCCAAGTACATGCCAACACCCTCTTCGTCGGACAGGTCGACCATCGGCTGCATCAATGACGCGCCGAAACCCTTCCCCTGCTGTGCAGGATCAGTGCCGATGATTTCGAGGTAGTAATGCGGGAACTCGACCTCGCCGTGGACTTTTTCCATCAACGACAGCACGCCGAGATTGGGGATCAGCCGCAATCCGTACAGCTTGAGAAACGTCGGCGTGTTCTTCATCACCGTCGTGAACGGGATCTTCCACTGATCTGGCGGCGCCCAGATTGCCGCCGCCTCGAAGTTCGGCGTGGTGTAGACATGGCCATGGGGTAGCTGAATCTTCTGAAAGGTGGTGAAGAACGGCTTGACCTTCTCCACCGGCACCACCTTGCCGCCGAGCAAGTGCAGCTTCACCGGATCGTCATGAAATGCCTTCGCCAGCGTGGTCGCGATGGCGTCGCTGTCGAAAGAGGTGGCGGGACGAATTGTCGATGACATACGGTTCGAACTATGGCACGTGAGATTCAGCTCGGATACAACATTGGCTACTGGGGCAGCGGCCCACCGGTCGGCGCGCTCGATGCGATCAAAGAGGCTGAGCGACTGGGCTTCACTTCGACCTGGACGGCCGAGGCGTACGGCAGCGACGCGCTGACTCCGCTGGCTTGGTGGGGCGCCAACACAGAGTCAATTCGTCTCGGCACCGCCATCATGCAGATGGGAGCGCGCACACCGGCCACCACGGCGATGGCAGCAATGACGATGGACCATCTCTCGGATGGCCGCTTCATTCTCGGTCTCGGTGCCAGTGGCCCGCAGGTGGTGGAAGGCTGGTACGGCCAGCCGTACCCCAAGCCGCTCGCACGCACCCGCGAGTACGTGCAGATCGTGCGCGACATCGTTCGTCGCGAGGCGCCGGTCGACTTCCACGGTGAGTTCTACGACATGCCGTTGAAGTCCGGCACGGGGCTGGGCAAGCCGTTGAAGAGCACTATCCACCCGCGCCGCAAGGAGATCCCGATCTTCCTCGGAGCCGAAGGCCCGAAGAACGTTGCACTCGCTGCCGAGATCTGTGACGGCTGGCTGCCGCTGTTCTTCAGCCCGAAGGAGAACGACTTCTACCAGAAGTGTCTGGACGACGGGTTCGCTGCCTCGGGCGACAGCACCAAGAAAGACCGCTTCGAGGTCGCCAGCACGGTGTACATCATCCCCGGCGACGACGCGGAGAAGTGCGCCGATTTCGTGCGGCCATTCCTGGCCCTCTATGCCGGCGGCATGGGAGCACGTGGCGCGAACTTCCACTTCGAAGTGTTTGCCCGCATGGGTTACGAGGACGTGGCGCTGAACGTGCAGGACCTTTACCTTCAGGGCAAGAAGCAGGAAGCCGCCTCCTCGATTCCGTTGGCGATGGTGGAAGATGTCGCGTTGGTCGGCCCACCCGACAAGATTCGAGCCGAACTGGAACAGTGGCGCGAAACTTGTCTCACCAGCTTCCTCGTCGGCGGCCCAAAGGAAATGCTGCCGCTCTACGCCGATCTCATACTCGGGTGAGCCGACGGGCCGGGCGCCTCGCCGCGCTGCTGCTCGTCCTCCTGCAAGTATCGGCGTGCGCGGCGTCGGAACCCGCGGGTGCGGGCACCACGGTCACCAACAGCGCGGCACCGAGCGCGGCCACGCCGATGCCGGCCAGCACTTCGACGTCCAGCACTTCGACGTCCAGCACTTCGATTTCCAGCACTTCGACGTCCAATCCCACCTCGACGATTGCGACCATATCGGCTGTGGCTCCCACCACGACACCGTCGGCGGATCCGTCGTACGCAGACATCCCGGTCGGCACCTGCGACACCATCACCGCGGGGGCCATCGGCTATCGCAACAACACCGGCTCGGTGGCCACGCAGTACGAGCAGATCGGCACCAGCTCGCAAGGCCGCCGGATCTGGGCAGAGCACTGGGGCACCGCCGACGGACCACAGGTTCTGGTGCTCGGTCAAGTGCACGGCGACGAGTGCGCCCCCGCGTGGTTCGCCCAAGCCATCCGCGAACAGCCACCGACGGGGTTCGGAATCTGGTTGATACCGACGGTGAACCCCGACGGCCTTGCCGCACACACCAGACGCACCGCAAACGACATCGACCCGAACCGCGACGGGTTCCGCCTCGAGACCCCTGAGGCGCGAGCGGTGATGGATGCAACCCAATGGTTCCAGCCCGAGCTCACCATCCATGTGCATTCGCCGTACCAGTGGATCGGCTCACACAACGGCGGCATTGCCACCCAGGTCGGACAGGCGATTTCCGACGCTGTCGGTTGGGGGCCCATCTTCAACGCGGGCCGCGTCAACAGCGGTGACCGGGCCTTCCTGTGGGAGGGCCAGGAGCGCGTGATTGCCGGGCATCCATCGGTGCTGGTCGAGTTCCCGGCCGTCGCCGAGGCCGAGTCGCCTGCCCCACCTGATCCCTCGCAGAAGGTCGTGACGTCAGTGGAGGAGGTGGCGAAGCTCGCCGCCTTGATGCGCGACGCCATGTACCGGGTGATGAGCTGAGCAAGCGGCAACGAGGCGGGGCGGCGCGCGGTGGGTGTGACAACGGGCACTTGCCGATCGGTGGATCAAGCCCGTCATCGAGCGACCAGGCCTCCTAGTCTTGACCCGCCGGTCAAGATGACGTCCACAGCAACCGCCCCCCTCTCCCACGGCCACCGCCCAGGGAGCGCCCGCGCCGCTCTGGCATACCCTGACTTCCGGCGAATGTGGACGGCATCGTTCTCGTCCAGCATCGGCACCTGGATGCAGAACGTGATGCTGCCGCTCTACGTCTACGACCGCACCAACAGCGCCTCGATGGTCAGCGTCATGGTGTTCGCTCAGCTGGGACCGCTGCTGTTCCTTTCGATTCCCGCCGGTGTCATCGCCGACCGCTTCGACCGCCGCAAGTGGCTGATTGCGATGCAACTGCTGCAACTCGCCTTCTCCGCGATGCTCGCGCCGCTGGCTGCGGCTGACGCCCCCATCTGGTCCATCTTCCTCGTCTCGCTGGGTGTGGGAATGGGGAACGCCCTCAACGCTCCTGCGTGGTCAGCAATGCTGCCGACGCTGGTCAGTCGCGAGGATCTTGCCGGCTCGGTGTCGCTGAACTCGGCGATGATCAACGGTTCTCGCGTCGTCGGCCCGATCATCGTTGCGATCCTCCGCTCAGCGGGCGTCTCGATCTCGCAGATCTTCCTCATCAACGCAGTGACCTACCTGTTCGTGGTCGGCGCCCTGCTGCGCACCAACGTGCCCATACCCGTGAAGGTCGTTCACGCTCCCGGGTGGCGACAGCTCACGGCTGGGGTGCAGATCGCGCGCGCCAACAAACCCGTCTGGCGTCTGCTGGTCACGCTCTTCACTTTCTCGCTGCTCTCGCTCCCATACGTGGGATTGTTCGCCGCAGTGGTCCGGCTCAATTTCGGCGTTGCCAAAGGTTCGACGACTTACGAATGGCTGTACGCCACGTGGGGCTTCGGTGCCTGCTTCGGCGGCCTCGCCGTCGGGACCGTGTTCGTTGGCCGCGACATCCGAACGTTGATTCGGTATGGGTTCCTCGGATTTGCGATTGCTCTCGCGGGCTTCGCCGCGGTGCGCACACCGCCGGCCGCCTTCCTGATCGCGCCGGTGCTGGGCTTTGCCTACTTTGCGACCACCACATCGATGAGCACTGTTCTGCAGAGCAGACTGGAAGACAACGAACGCGGTCGAGTGATGGCACTGTGGTTCATGGCGTTCGGTGGCACCGTGCCGTTGGGCAACCTGCTCTTTGCGCCGGTGATCGACTCCATCGGGCCGCGGTGGGTGCTGCTCGGCGGTGCCATCTGGGCATTGTTCCTGGCGTGGTGGTGCGACATCGCAAAGATCGACCGATCAGCCGAGAAGGGCAGCCGCAACCCGCTCCAGCCCGACCACACGGCTACCTTTGACGAGCACGGCATCTCCGCTGGCGAGTGAGCCGAGGGCGGCTATCGGGTCGGTGGTCGGCGTGATCCCGTAGAGGTCCGTGCCGTACGCAAGCAGTTCGATGTCTCGGCGGATCGCGTACGCCGCAATCGCAAGATGCTCGGCTTCGCTGTCGGAAATCTCGGCCATCAGTCCCAGCACGGCCACCCGCCGTTTCGCCCTCAGGTCGGCCAGCGCGTCGAGCGCCGCTCGCATACTCGTTGGGTTCGCGTTGTAGCTGTCGTTGAGAATGATTGCACCGGCTGCCGTGCGCCGCACGTCCATCCGCATCGCCGTCAGGCCAACGTCGCCGAGCGCCGCAGCACCGGCGACCAGATCACCGTTCACCGCGCCGACACAGGCAAGCGCGGCAGCCGCGTTGCTCGCCATGTGCCGACCGCTGATGGACAGGCGTACGTCACACGCGCCCCACGGCGTGTCGACGTGGAAGCTGGCCCTGGCCAGGTCGTCGAGCTGCACCTGACTGACGCGGACGTCGGCGTCGGCCGCTTCGCCGTAGAGCAGCACTCGTCCGGCGCACGCGGCACTCATCGCTCTCACCCGCGGGTCATCGGCGTTGAGGATCGCGAGCCCTTCGGTGGGCAATGCCTCGATCAGTTCCGCTTTGGCGCGAGCAACGCCTTCGATGCCGCCGACCCGCTCGCTGTGCGCTTCCGCAACACGAGTGACGACCCCGATCGTCGGGCGGGCAATCGCGCACAGTTGGGCAATCTCACCCATCGCTCGCATACCCATCTCCAAAATCAGCACCTTGGTGCCGTCGGGCGTGTTGAGCAAAGTGGTGGGCAGACCCTGTTCGTTGTTGAAGCTGCTCTCGTTGGCCCACGTCGGCAGGCTGGCAGCCAACGCCGCCCACGCCAGGTCCTTGGTGGATGTCTTGCCGACAGAGCCGGTGACGCCGATGACAGGGCCGCCGAACGTGAGTCGTTGCGCGGCGGCCAATGCCATCAGTGCGCGCAACGTGTCCGGAACCTCGATGGCCGTTCCCTCCGTGACGTTCACGGCTAGGGCCGGCAGCGATGTGAGATACGCCGCGGCACCGCGAGCGAGGGCACTTGCAATGAACTCGTGGCCGTCGCGCTCGGCAATCAGCGGCACGAACAACTGTCCCGGTTGCGCGCTGCGCGAGTCGAACGAGACACCGTCGATATCGACATCGGGTCCGACCAACCGGCCACCAGTGGCCGTGGTGACGGAATGTGCTCTGAAACGCATCGCCGCACACGGTACCGTCGGGAGCGCATGGCTGCCGAAGCATCGACTCCCGACACCGCACCCGACATGACACCGCCAGACGATCGCATCAACCTCATCGTCATCTTCGGCGGACAGTCCGCAGAGCACGATGTCAGCTGCACCACCGCGGCGCACGTCCTGAAGGCTGCCGACCCGGCGAAGTACCGCATCACGCCAATCGGCATCGCCCGCGATGGTCGGTGGGCCATCGCCACCGAGGCCCAGCTGGCACTGTCCTTCGGCCCAGATGCACTGCCGGGCCGCCTCATCGCCGACGGCGAGATCATCGAACCGACGGTTGCCGTCACGCCCACGGGCCGTGGCCGCACGGTCGTGGTGCCGCTGCTTCACGGTCCGCTGGGCGAGGACGGCACGGTGCAGGGCATGCTCGAGCTGACCGACCTGCCGTATGTGGGCACCGGCGTGCTGGGCTCGGCCGTGGCGATGGACAAGGCGATGGCCAAGCAGGTCACTTCCGTGCACGGCATTCCCCAGGCGCACTACATGGCGTTTCGAGCCAACGAGCTCACGCCCTCGTCACCATCGCAGATCGCCGAGGAGTTGGGCCTACCGGTGTTCGTCAAACCTGCCAACATGGGTTCGTCGGTCGGTGTCACCAAGGCCAAGACCATCGAAGCGTTGGGCGACGCCATCGAGATCGCGCTCTCGTACGACGAGTGGATCGTGGTCGAGGAAGCGATTGTCGGGCGTGAGATCGAGGTCGCCGTTCTCGGCAACCTCAACCCCCGCGCCAGTATTCCCGGCGAGATCGTGCCCGGTGCCGAGTTCTACGACTACGCCGACAAGTACGTGGAGGACGGGTCGCAGTCGATCATCCCTGCGCCGCTGACGCCCGAGCAGACCGCTGAGGTGCAAGCACTGGCGCTGAAGTCGTTCGCGGCCCTGCGCTGCGAAGGCCTGTCGCGAGTGGACTTCTTCTTCGAGGAAGGCGGCCGCGGGTTCCTGCTTAACGAGATCAACACCATGCCCGGCTTCACACCCATCTCGATGTATCCCAAGCTGTGGATCGCCAGCGGCGTCAGCTACCGCGACCTGATCGACGAACTGGTGCAGCTCGCACTGGAACGTCACAGTCGCCAGCGGCGCAACACCGCCCGCTGAAACATGCGAGCTGGGACCGACCGGCCACGGCTTGCTAAACCCTGGGAATGGAAACGACCACTGCCTGCCCGATCTGCACGATGACCGACGTGGTGGTAGCGACAGATGGAAACACCGAATGTCTGACGTGCGGGCATGAGTGGTCGGCCGACACGGCATTCGATGACGACGGAGCGGATCTCGGCGAGATCCGCGACGCCAATGGCACGGTGCTGCACGACGGTGACTCCGTCGCACCGATCAAGGACCTCAAGCTGAAGGGCTCCTCCGACACGCTGAAGGTCGGCACCAAGATCACCAACATCCGTCTGGTCGCCGGCGACCACGAGGTGGATTGCAAGGTCGCGGGCCGCGGCATCCTGTTGAAGGCCAAGTTCGTCAAGAAGGTCTGAGGGCGTGGCAGATCGTCGCGCACTAACCTCAGCGAGGTGACAGCTCTCGATCAGACCACCGGGTTCGACGCCCACCGCGCCATTCGCGACCTACGCGAGCTGGCCAATCGCACTGGCGGGCCGGCAGGCTCGCGCCGGCTGTGCTGGACGCCGGAGTGGGCCGAGGCGCGAGCCATGCTGCGCGAGGAACTGTCCACACTGCCCGTCGAGGTCGAGCAGGACGAGGCCGGCAACCTGTGGGCGTACTTCAAGGGCCGAACGGCAGACACAGTCGTCGTCGGCTCGCACCTCGATTCGGTACCGGCCGGCGGCTGGCTCGATGGGGCCCTGGGCGTGCTTGGCGGCTTGGAGGTGCTGCGGTCGCTGGTTGCCTCGCCCGCACTTCCGCTGCGATCGTTTGCGCTGGTCGACTGGGCCGACGAGGAGGGCGCACGTTTCAGCCGCAGCCTGTTCGGCTCGGCCGCGGTGGTCGGCACGCTCGACCTCGACATCCTGCGCGAGCTCAAGGATCGCTGGGGCAACTCGCTGCCGGAGGTGGTTGCCGAGCACGGTGTGCTGCTCGATGCGATGGAGGGTGCCCAGGCCCGGCTGGAGAACGTGGCTGCGTATCTCGAGCTTCACATCGAGCAGGGCCCTGTGCTGGAGCACGAGGGTCTGGGCATCGGGATTGTGACCGGCACGGTCGGCATCGAGCGTGAACGATTGATCTTCACTGGCCAGGCCGCACATGCGGGCACGATGCCGATGGGCATGCGCCGCGACTCGTTGCGGGCGATGAGCCGCTTCGCATTGGAGTTGGCGGAGATCGGCAAGCGCCACAACGGCGTCACCACGGTCGGCAGCGTCTCGGCATGGCCGGGTGTCGTCACCGCCGTGCCCGGCACCACGACGTGCACGATGGACATGCGCCACATCGACGCCGGCTCGTTGGCCGCGATGTTCGGGGAGATGAAGGCCGCGGCAACCGCCGCTGCCGATGCCGAAGGGTGCACCGTCGAGCTGGAGCACATCTTCCGCATCCCCCCGATGATCTTCGACGCCAGCCTCGTCGACAGCGTTCGCCGCGCAGTGAAGGCGGTGGAAGGCCACGAGTTCGAGCTGCCCAGCGGCGCCTTGCACGACGCTTCGGAGATGGCGCGCGTCGTGCCGACGGCAATGGTCTTCACGTCATCGATTGCGGGGCTCTCGCACACCAAGGAAGAGGACACTTCCGACGAACACCTCACCATGGGCATCACCGCCTTCCACATGGCCGTGATGGAAGCGCTGAATCCATCGGGCCAGACGACAACGTGAGCGCGTTCGAGTTCGGGGCCCCGTTGTGGATCTGGAACGGCGGCAGCGGCACCTCATGGCACTTCATCACGTTGCCGTTCGAGATCACTGACGAGATCGATGACATCACTACCGGCAAGCAGGGCGGGTTCGGATCCGTGCGAGTGAAGGCCACGATCGGTCACACTGCGTTCACCACCTCGATCTTCCCATCGAAGGAGCAGGAGTCGTTCATCCTCCCCGTGAAGGCCCAAGTACGTAAGGCCGAACAGCTTGCCGCCGGAACTCAGTGCGCCATCTCGCTGGAACTGTTGGAGATCTCGTAGCCAGCGGTCAGGGGGCAAGTGCGGCCCGAAGGAACGCGAGTAGCTCGGCGCGGAGGCGGCGGAGTTCGGCCGTTGTTGGCAACCAGCCGACGCTGCGCAGTACCTCCGGCTCGGTGGCAATACCGGTGACAGTTGCGTAGCAGAGCGCGGCGACCAGGCGCGGATCGCCCTGGCGCAGCCGCCCGCGGTCCATCTCCTTCTGTAGGTACACAACTGCCCGATCGACGAGCGGTCGTAGTTCGGCGTGGAAACGCTCGCCAACCGCCGGCGACAGGCGGCTGACCTCCCGAATCAGGCCGAGCAGGGCGGGCCGGCGGACTGCCGGGCGAAACACGGCGCGCACGACGGCTTCGATGCGGTCGAGCGGGTCGTCGCTGGTCGCACGGATTGCCGCCTCGATCGCGACCGTCAGCTGCAGCGCTGCCTGCACCAATACCGCCTGCACCAGGTCGTCCTTCGACGGGAACCAGTACAGCAGCGTCTGCTTGGCGACCCCCACCTCCGCCGCAATCACGTCGAGCGACACTGCATCCACCCCGCGACGACCGAACAGATCAGTGGCGGCGTCGAGGATGCGCTCGCGGGTCGGGGGTCTGGACATTCCTCTACCATATGGTAGAGAGATGTGATAGACAAGGGACCGCATGATTGCTGAACAGCTCGACAACAAGCGCATCGCCATCACCGGAAGCACCGGGTTCGTGGGCACCGCGCTGGTCGAGCGTCTGCTGCGCAGCGTGCCGGGCTGCACCCTGATTCTGCTGATTCGCCCCAGCAAGCGTCACGACCCCACTGAACGGGCCCGTCGCGAGATCTTCAAGAACAACGCATTCGATCGGCTCAAGGCCGAGTTGAAGGACGCGACGCTCCATCCATCTGGGGAAACATTCGACGAAATGGTCACCCGCCGGGTCACCGCGATCGGTGGCGATGTCAGCACTGATGGCCTCGGGCTCACCGAGGTCGACCAGGCCATCTTTGCCAGCTGCCACACCATCATCCACTCGGCCGCGGCCGTGTCGTTCGACAGTCCGCTCGACAGCGCTGTGGAGATCAACCTGATGGGCCCCGTGCGTATCGCCGCCACCTGTCAGGCGCTGAACATCACGCCCCACATGGTCGGCGTCAGCACCTGCTACGTCGCCGGCAACCGACGCGGCAATGCCCCCGAGGCACTGGTCAGCGAAGGCCACTGGGACATCGGTCTCAGCTGGAAGAAGGAAGTCGCCGCCAGCCGTCGGCTGCGGGGCGACATCGAAGCCCAGAGCCGCGACAGTGCGAAGCTCCCCCACTTCCGTGCCGAGGCACGTAAGGAACTCGGCGCTGCCGGCGGCCCTGCCTTGGCATCGAAGACCGAGAGCCTGCGCGAGGCGTGGGTCAAGGCGCAACTGGTCGAAGCCGGCCGCTCTCGTGCCGCCAGTGTCGGCTGGCCCGACGCGTACGCGTACACGAAAGCCCTCGGCGAGCAGGCGCTCACCGAGACGAAGGGCAATGTGCCGGTCAGCATCGTGCGGCCCAGCATCATCGAGTCCGCTCTGGCCGAACCGTTCCCCGGCTGGATCCGCGGCTTCCGGATGGCCGAGCCGGTCATTCTCAGCTACGCCCGCGGCCTGCTGAAGGAATTCCCCGGCGTCCCCGAGGGCACGGTCGACGTGATCCCCGTCGACATCGTCGTCGCGTCGATCATCACCGTTGCCGCTGCCGGACCCGAGCGTGCCGCGCCCATCACGCAGGTTGCCAGCGGCGGTATCAACCCGCTGAAGTACAAGCTGCTGGTCGACAACGTGCGCGCATGGTTCACCGAGCACCCGTTGTACGACGCCGAGGGCCAGCCCATCATGGTGCCCGAGTGGCAGTTCCCCGCACGAGGTCGTGTGAAGGAGCAACTGGAACGTGCCCGCAGCGTCATCGGTACGACCGAGCGCGTACTGCAGGCGTTGCCTCTGCGCGGCAAGCAGGCCGCGTGGGCCGCGAACCTGGAGGAGAAGAAGAACGAGATCGACCGGGCGTACGAGTACGTAAAGCTCTACGGCCTGTACACAGAATGCGAAGCGATATACCAGGTCGACAAGCTGATCGCGATGTGGGACACGCTGGATGCGGTCGACCAGGCAGCATTCAACTTCGACCCGCGCAGTGTCGATTGGCCGACGTACATCAGCACCATCCACCTGCCCTCGATCGTGCATCACTCGCGTGCGAAGGTGACGCCGGGGAAGAACCGCAACGACCGCACCACCCGGCTGCGCAACTCGGTGCTCTCGTCGGAACGTCATGTCGCGGCGTTCGACCTGGAGAACACGCTCATCGCCAGCAACGTGGTGGAGAGCTACTCGTGGCTGGCCACTCGCCGGCTCAACACACCCGAACGCATTCGCTACGTGTTGCGCACGTTGGCCGAAGCACCGACGCTCAGCAGCATCGACCGCAAGGACCGCAGCGATTTCCTGCGCTTTTTCTACCGTCGCTACGAGGACGCACCTGTGTCGCAGATCGAGGAGGATTCGAAAGACATCCTCAGTCAGCTGATTCTGGCGAAGTCGTTCCCAGCCGGTCTGCGTCGAGTGCGCGAGCACCGGGCACTCGGCCACAAGACCATCCTCATCACCGGCGCCCTCGACTTTGCGGTCGAAGGTTTGCGACCGTTGTTCGACGAAATCGTGTCTGCGAAGATGACCATTCGTCCCGACGGTACGTACAGCGGCAACATGGCCGTCGTGCCACCAACCGGTGAGACTCGGGCCGAGATCCTGGCCGACTACTGCGCCAGCGAAGGCCTCAAACTCGAGCAGAGCATCGCCTACGCCGACAGCACCAGCGACCTGCCGATGCTCGAGGCCGTCGGCTTCCCGGTGGCGGTCAACCCCGAGACCCGTCTCGCCGCGATCGCCCGCAAGCGCGGCTGGCTGGTGGAGGACTGGGCGAAGGCCAGCGGCGCCCCCAAGATGCTGCTCCCCCTCAGCTCGATGATGGCCGAGCGCGAGCGAAGGAAGGTGTTCCTATGAGCCAGCATCGGCGTTCACGCGCCCCCCTGGGGCGCCCCAGCGCCAAAGCTCGCAGCGGCAGTTCAAGTTGGCGTTCACGTGCCCCCCTGGGGCACCCCAGCGCCAAAGCTCGACGGAAGGTTTGGCTGTGAGCCGTCTCGTGTTTTCGCGCAAGCCTGCCCGGTTTGCGATGGCTCGTCTCGCAGGGGCGATCATGCCCGGCGCCGGAGCGTCGGTGGGTCCGCTCGACCTCGAGTCCGACGAGCTGTTGCCGCTGCCGACGGCGGACTGGGTACGCCTGCGCACCCGGATGGCTGGCATCTGCGGCAGCGATTTGTCGCTGATCGACGGCACTGCCTCGGCATACTTCGACCCGCTGGTCAGCTACCCCTTCACCCCCGGTCACGAGGTCGTCGCCGACGTGGAGGGAACCGATCGCCGAGTCGTCCTCGTGCCCGTGTTGTCGTGCATCACGCGCGGCATCAACCCCGTGTGTCCGGCGTGCGCCGCCGGCCAGATCAACCTGTGCGAGCGTGCTGCCTTCGGCCACCTCTCCCCTGGTCTGCAGAGCGGCTTTTGCAGCGACACCGGCGGCGGCTGGGCCCACAGCATGGTGGCCCACCCCAGCCAGCTCATCGACGTGCCTGCGG
>JBBQMG010000114.1:0-13519 GCA_038328705.1 Acidimicrobiales bacterium
ATCTGCAACTGGCATGGACGTTCACGGTCGCCAGCACTCGCAACATCAGCGAGCGCATGCTGCACATCCGCGACGAATCACTCGCTGCTCTCGGCGATGCAGCGCCCAAGTACACCATCACCGCCGTCACCCCGAACACCGACGAGAACATCGCGCTCCAGATCGAGGGCACCTACACAGTCCCCAACTACCTCACGGCCGACGGCTCACCCGGCAACAGCTTCTACTACTCCAGCGACGCAGTCGATTCGCTTCCGGAGCAGAACGGCACCCTCCAGGCCCCGTTCGTCTGCAACATCAGCGTCGCCACCATGAACGGCACCGAGCCTGGTCACCTCGTCGAGTACGGCCACGGTCTGTTGGGTGACGAAAAGGAAATCGACGCCGGCAACGTGCGCGCGATGAGCAACGAACACAACGTCGTCCACTGCGCCACCAAGTGGGCCGGCATGAGCGAAGACGACATCGGCAACGCAGTCGCAACCCTCGGCGAGTTCAGCAACTTCGACTCGATGGCCGATCGCCTGCAGCAGGGCGTTCTCAACCAGATTTTCCTGGGTCGCCTGATGACCCGCGCCGGCGGGTTGGGTGGCGACCCGAACTTCCAGCGCGCCGACGGCACGCCACTGATCGACACCAGCCACCTCGACTACGACGGCAACAGCCAGGGCGGCATCATGGGAGCCATGCTCGCGGCGGTCTCACCGGACATCGAGCGCGCAGTGCTCGGCGTGACGGGCATCAACTACAGCCTGCTGCTGCCTCGCTCGGTCGACTTCGACACCTACGAGGCAATCTTCGCACCGGCCTACCCCAACGACCTCGACCGGCTCCTGATCCTCGGTGTCACTCAGATGTTGTGGGACCGCGGCGAGGGCGCCGGCTACGTGCAGCACCTCACGGCCAATCCGTACCCGGGCACCAAAGCCAAGACCGTGCTGCTGGACGTTGCGTTCGGCGACCACCAGGTGAGTGAACTGTCGGCGCTGGTCGAGGCTCGCACCATCGGGGCAACCATCCACCAGCCCGTCGCCGCGGCTGGTCGCTGGCAGGAGGTCGAGCCCGGCTGGGGCCTCGAGGCCACCGTCTACCCGTCGAAGGGTTCCGGAATCGTCATCTGGGACTCAGGCATGGAGCCGATCCCGTTCGAGAACCTCGCCCCTCGCGTCGGCGGCGACCCACACGAAGACCCGAGGGCCGACCCTGACGTCCGCACTCAGAAGGCCAGCTTCCTCTTCGACGACACCCTCATCGACGTCTGCGGTGCGGCCGCCTGCCAGGCCGACCACCGCGACTGACCCAACGCTGGGCCGGAATATCGCACAGGCTGCGACATTCCGGCCCAGCGTTGCGGCCCCCTGTTGTCTGTCACACCCCTTTGCAACAGTCGGCGAATGAACCCTCGATTCGCCGCTCTTGCCGCGCTCGCCGCTGATCAACACTCTGCTGTTTCGCTCGCCCAGGTGCAGGGCCTCGGACTCACCTCGTCGCTGTGCAGCCAGTGGGTCAGGGCTGGTCTGCTCGAGCGGGCAGGGCCGCGCTCGCTGGTCATTGCCGGCTCCGCGGCAACGTGGAAGCGGGCGCTTGCCGCTGCCTCGTTCGATCTCGACGGAATGGGGTTGATTGCAGGGAGGTCCGGCGCGCGCCTCCTGGGCCTCGACGGTTTCCTGGGCGACGACGTCGAGCTACTCGTAGAGCGCCCAGCTCGAAAGCGAGCATCGTCCGGGGTGGTCCGCACCACGTCGCGGCCTCTGAACCGCGGGGACGTCGTGCGCATCGATGGGTTGCGAGTGCTGCGCGCCGAGCGCCTGATCCTCGAATCCCCGCGTTTCTGCTTCACCCAGGCTGAGACCGAGAACGCGATCGACTCGGCACTCCGCCTTCGCCTGGTCAGCGAGCAGCGGCTGAGGACCAGAGTCGTCGCGCAACATAACAGCGGCCTCAACGGAGGTCGGCAGCTGCTCGACGCCTTGGTCGACGCCGGTGGCGAGAGCAGACTGGAGCGGTGGTTTCTCCGGCTCGTCCGTCAGGCCGGGCTACCGCGACCGATGCTGCAGAAGGTCTACCGGGACGGCACCCGCACCATCGCTCGCGTCGATGCACTCTTCCCGGGTGGGCTGGTGGTAGAGGTGGCCGGACACGGCACCCACTCGTCCCGACGGCATCGCCAGAGCGACGCACAACGGCAAACGGAGCTGACGCTGCGCGGTCTCAGGTGGATCACGTTCACCTACACCGACGTGCGCGACCGACCCGAATGGGTCGTTGCTCGACTCACGGAAGCTCTCCGCATGGCTGCCTAGTGATCACGCCGGGCCGGAATATCGCAGCCTGTGCGACATTCCGGCCCGGCGTTGCGGAGGAAGGCCTCAGCGGCGCAGGGTGGTGCCGGACTTGGTGGTTTCTACCGTCCAGCCGGCAGCCTGCAACTCGGCGCGCAGGGCGTCCGCGGAGGCGAAGTCTTTCGACGCGCGGGCCGCGTCGAGCGCCGCTGCCGACGCAAGGGCCTCGGCCGGCACATCGGAGGCAACCGAGAATGTCAGGCCGACGGCCTGCGCCATCGAGTAGACCGCAGCCACCAACTCGTTCGCCCGAGTCAGGTCGCCTGCGTCGGCGGCAGCGTTTGCCTGCGTGATCGCGTCGAACACGATTGCCATCGCTGACGGCGTGTTCAAATCGTCATCCATCACGGCCACAAATGCAGCCAGCACCGCCGCATCCGCCACCACGTCAGACGGCAGCACGCCGAATCGACGAGCCACACCATCGAACCGCCCAAGCGCCTTCACCGACGAATCGATGTTGTCCTGGCCCACCGACACCGGACCGCGGTAGTGCGACTGCAGCAGCAGCATGCGGTACGCCCGCGGGTCGTAGTGCGCCACCAGGTCGAGCAGGTTGTGCACGTTGCCCAGGCTCTTCGACATCTTTTCGCCCTCGGAGTCGACGAGGAAGCCGTGGTGCATCCAGTGGTTTGCGAAGCGCTTGCCCAACGCGACGGCCTGCGCACGCTCGTTCTCGTGGTGCGGGAACTTGAGGTCTTGTCCACCGCAATGAAGATCGAAACCTTCACCCAACAAGTCGAGGCTCATCACCACGCACTCGCTGTGCCAGCCGGGCCGACCATCACCCCACGGCGACGGCCACGACGGCTCGCCGGGCTTGGAGAACTTCCACAGCACGAAGTCGGCCGGGTGGTGCTTGTTGCCCGCACCGAACACGTCGCGATCGCCACCACCGGCGAGCATGTCGTCGAGCGACTGATGGACGAGCAGCCCATAGCCCGGCACTGTCTCCACCGACAGGTACACACCGTCGTCGGTGACGTACGCGTTGCCCTGCTCGACCAACTGACCGATCATCGCGACCATCTCCGGCACGTACTCGGTGGCGTGCGGCACGTCGGTGGGGCGCGTCACGTTGATGGCCGCCATCGCCTCGAACCACACCTCCTCGCACTTGGTGGTGATCTCCTGCCACGGCCGGCTCTCGCGGTTGGCACGGTTGATGATGCTGTCGTCGATGTCGGTGATGTTGCTGACGAGCCGCACCCGCAGGCCGCTCCACTCCAGGTAGCGACGCAACACGTCGTACACCAGCGTGGCGCGGCCGTGGCCGATGTGGGGCGGGCCGTACACCGTGGGGCCGCACAGGTAGATACTCACCGAGCCGGGCTCGCGCAGGGCGAGCTCACGTACCTCTCTGGTGGCGGTGTCATACAGGTGCAACATGGGCCACAGCCTACGGAGGGCGTGGTCGTCACATTCGGTGTTTAACGCGGCTTCGACCCATCCGCCTCGCCGTCGTCTCCGAACAGAGGATGTCCAATTAGCAGTAAGACCAAAGGAGACCCCGATGAAACGATCCCTCTTCACCGCGATCGGCTTTGCCCTGGCAACGGCTGTCGTTGCCCCTGCAGCAGCCAGTGCAGCGCCGTCGACCTACACAAAGCCCACGCTGGCCCAGATCCTGCTGGTCGACTCGCGCTTCGACGACAAGGACGGCTTCGACCGTCTCTCGTTCGACTTCGACATCGTGACCCAGGCCATCCTGCTCTTCCCAGACCTCGTCGAGGCGGCCAGCAACCCAGGCGACCTCACCGTGTTCCTGCCCACCGACGCTGCGTTCCGGCGTCTCGTGAAGGATCTCACCGGCCAGTCGATCGCGTCGGAGAAGGACGTGTTCAACGCGGTGAGCGGTCTCGGCGCGGATACGGTCAAGGCGGTCCTCACCTACCACATCGTCGGTTCTCGCATCAGCTACGGCCAGGCGCTGAAGGCGAACGGCGTCGCCATCCAAACCCTCGGCGGCAGCAGCTTCACCGTCAATGTGAGCGGCGGGTGGTTCAAGACGGTCTCGTTGATCGACAACGACCCGGACCTGCGTGACCCGCGGGTCGTGTTCCCCAACATCCCGGCATCGAACGGCGTGGCACACGCAATCGACCGGGTGCTGCTCCCGATCAACGTCTGATCACCTTCAGCACGAAGTTCCACCTCCATGGTGCGTGCGCTGCGTCAATTCTGCCGGACGCAGCGCACGTGTCGTTCTTCGCCTGGGTAACGACGGTCACCTCATTGGCCCGAACCTGGCGATGTTCACCGAGAACGCCCGATGTCAGAGGCCGACCGACGCTCCGAGCGCAAGCAGCAGTCCGTCGTTCAGCGACCGGTACTGACCGGTGCCACAGTTGCTGTCCAGCTGGAACGAGGTGCCATCCGCCAGTTGGAACTCGACAGCGGTCGCCAGCTTGCCTGGCGTCGCAACTGCACGGACGTTACTGCGCAGCAGCGCCAATGCCAGCCCGGTGATGACCGGTGCAGCACCCTTCAACTTGTACCCGAAGAACAACACGCGAGTCGCCGTCACCGCGACCACCACGTTCTGCGGCAGACCACCCGAGGTGCGCTTGTTGCTGCGGTTCATGATGTGCGACGCGATGCCACTGAACTGGGCGAGCAGCGTGTTGCTCATCGCCCCGGCACGGCTGAGCGCGCCAGCGGCGACGACTCGCTCGTCGATGACCTCGCGCTGGGCGAGATCGATGTAGCGGGCGGTGAACTCTGACACGTACGGGGTGGTCTGCATGATGTTTCCTGTCTGGTGTGATCGAGAGGTTCATCCTGCGCCCGCGACTCCGCAGGCGAATGAGCAGCGACTACTCATATCTCTGCGCAACAACTACCCACGTGGCAGCGTCAGTAATCCGGATCGTCGACCACGGCATCTCGCCCCTGGGCGACCCAGTTCATCACCTCGTCGGCTTCGTCGGGGTCGACCTCACGCTCCGGCAGGATGTCGATAGGTGAGCCGCGAGCAGGCTGAAGTGCCGGTGCGACACACCGCGACCGCGATGCGCGTCCTCCGACCCGAGCAGCCACGGCGCCTCGGCACCGCCCAGCGCCTCGCCGATCATTTCCGTCAGCTTGCGGTGCTGCACTTCGATGTCGGTGGTGTGAAAGTACGGCCCGAGTTCGGGGTCGGCACGGGTGCGCTCGTAAAGCTCGGTGATGATCTCCGCGATTGCAGCGGCGCCGCCGATTCGGTCGAACAGCGCAGCGAGAGCGCATCCTCGACGGCGATCAGCGAGTTTCAGATCAGCTCCGCCAACTACGTCACCGCCGACTTTCACCAGCTGCAGGGACGCCCAGGTGAGGCGCGGCCGCTGATGGAACGCTCGCTGGCTTGGTTCGGGCGATCCCCCCGGGCGGCACCAGCGAGCGGCGACGGGTGCTGGCCCGCATGACCCACTCGGCTCACGCATCTCGCATCCGCGTGCCAAGGGCCACTGTTCCCCGCACTTGCGCACCCCGCCGCATCACGTGGCGCGAACAATGCCGCCGGCCTGGTTGCCGCAACCGACGAACTCGGCGCTGGGCCTCAATCTGTACACGTCGGAAGCGGCCGGCCACGCTGCCGACGTACTGCGACGCAATGGCGACCAGCGAGGGGCAACACGCATGGTCGGTCGTGCCAGCGACCTACGCCAACTCTGCGACGACGGCATCACGGCTGAACCGATCATCGACTCCGGCCCCGTCACTCTCACCCGACGCGAGCGCGAGATCGGCATGCTGGCGGCGCAGGGCCTGGCGAGCAAGGAGATCGGTGAACGGCTGTTCATCAGTCGCCGCACCGCCGAGAACAACCTCGCCAAGGTCTACGACAAGCTCGGCGTGCGTACACGTGCAGAACTCTCCCGGGTGCTCGACGGCGGGTACGCCGCGCTCGCCTCGTAGGCCGCTCGCGTCGCTATTCATCCGATGCCTCACCAACGGCGTCTGTAGCCTGACGGGCGCTATGGCCAACGACATGACGAACACACCTGACAAGCCGTCACTCGACGGTATCGAGGCGCGCTGGATGCCGCTGTGGGAGACCGACGCCACCTACCGCTTCGACCGCACGGTGGCCCGCGAGGGTGTATTCGCCATCGACACGCCGCCGCCCACCGTCAGCGGCAGCCTGCACATCGGCCACGTGTTCAGCTACACCCACACCGACACCATTGCCCGCTACCAGCGCATGCAGGGCAAGGCCGTCTTCTACCCCATCGGGTGGGACGACAACGGCCTGGCCACCGAGCGCCGGGTTCAGAATGTCACCGGTGTCCGCTGCGACCCGTCGCTGCCGTTCGACCCGAACTTCGTCGCGCCGTACAACGGCGATGTCCCCAAGGACCACCGCGCAGTCCCCGTCAGCCGGCCCAACTTCGTTGAACTGTGCCGCGAGATCACCCACCTCGACGAGCAGGTCTTCGAAGAACTCTTCCGCCGGCTCGGCCTTTCTGTCGACTGGTCGCTGCTCTACACGACCATCGGCGACCGTGCCCGTCGCGTCAGCCAGCGCGCCTTCCTGCGCAACCTTGACCGCGGCGAGGCATACCAGCAGGACGCGCCGACGCTGTACGACATCGATGAGCGCACGGCCGTCGCGCAGGCCGAGATGGAAGACCGCGAGATGCCCGGTTCGTACCACAAGATCGCGTTCCATCGTGTCGATGGCGGCGACGACCTGATCATCGACACCACTCGCCCCGAGCTGCTGCCCAGCTGTGTCGCGATGGTCGCCCACCCCGATGACCCGCGCTATCAGCCACTGTTCGGAACCACGGTCCGCACGCCGCTGTTCGCCGTGGAAGTGCCCGTGCTCGCACACCATCTTGCCGACCCGGAGAAGGGCACCGGCATCGCGATGATCTGCACCTTCGGCGATACCACCGACGTCACATGGTGGCGCGAACTGAACCTGCCCTCGCGCGCGCTGATCGGGTTCGATGGTCGCTTCACCACCGAGGCACCGGAGTGGATTGCTGACGGCGAGGGCCGAGAGATCTACGCGCAGATGGCCGGCCTGTTCCCGAAGCAAGCACAGAGGAAGATCGTCGAACTGCTGCAGGCCAGCGGCGAGATGCTGGGCGAGGCACGGCCCATCACTCACCCGGTGAAGTTCTACGAGCGTGGCACTCGCCCGCTGGAGATCGTCGCCACCCGCCAGTGGTACATCCGCAATGGCGGCCGCGATGCCGCGCTACGCGACGCGCTGGTTGCTCGCGGCGCCGACGTCACGTGGCACCCCGGCTACATGCGCCACCGCTACGACAACTGGGTTGGCGGCCTCAACGGCGACTGGCTCATCAGCCGCCAGCGCTTCTTCGGTGTGCCTGTGCCCTGCTGGTACCGCCTCGACGCCGACGCCAACCCGATCTATGGCGACGTGCTGGTGCCGACAGAAGAGCGGCTGCCCATCGATCCCAGCACCGACTGCCCCGATGGTTTCACCAACGATCAGCGTGGCCTGCCCGGCGGCTTCATCGGCGACCCCGACGTGATGGACACCTGGGCCACCAGCTCGCTCACACCGCAGATCGCCGGTGACTGGTCAGGCGAGCCGGACCACGACGATCTTTTCGGTCACGTCTTCCCCTACGACATGCGACCGCAGGCCCACGACATCATTCGCACCTGGCTGTTCAGCACGATGGTGCGCAGCCACCACGAGCACGGTGTCGCACCGTGGCGCCACGCGGCACTCAGCGGCTGGATCCTCGACCCGGACCGCAAGAAGATGTCGAAGAGCAAGGGCAACGTGGTCACCCCCATCGACCTTCTTGAGCAGTACGGCACCGACGCCATCCGGTACTGGGCGGCCAGTGGACGCCCGGGAGTTGACACCGCGCTCGACGAGGGCCAGATGAAGGTCGGCCGCAAGCTGGGCACCAAGCTGCTCAACGCCTCGAAGTTCGTGCTCTCCTTCGGCGAGCCGCCTGCCGGCGCCGCCCCCACAGAGGCGTTCGACCTGGCAATGCTGGCACGGCTGCGCAGCGTCGTCGCCGACGCCACCGACGCGTTCGAGAGTTTCGACTACGCCCGCGCGCTGGAAGCCACCGAGGAATTCTTCTGGTGGTTCTGCGACGACTACGTGGAGCTGGTCAAGAGCCGCGCGTACGGGATCCACGGCCCCGAGGCTGCCGCGTCGGCGCAGGCAGCACTACGCCAGGCATTGCACATCGTGCTGCGCCTGTTCGCACCGTTCATTCCGTTCGTCACCGACGAGGTGTGGAGCTGGTGGCAGACCGGCTCGGTGCACAGCCAGTCGTGGCCCGCACGCGACGATGGCGCCGCTGCGGGCTCGGGCGATTCCGACATGCTCGACCCGGTCTGCGAGGTGCTCGCCGCCATCCGCCGCACCAAGACCGAAGCCAAGGTCAGCCAGAAGGCGGCGGTCTCGCTGCTGGTGTTGACGGCACCCGCTGCCGCGCAGGTGTTGGTCAGAGCGGCCGAAGGCGACCTGCGTGACGCGGGCTCGCTCGAGGCCGTGCGCTACGAACTGGGCGACGTGCTGACCTGCGTGGTCGAGCTCGCACCTGTGACCCAAGCCCCGTAATCGCCGTCGCGGCCTGAACCCTGGGCCATCGGCGTGGCAGGTAACCTGCCCGACACATGAGCACGCCCGAAGTCGAGCCCGCGCAGCCGTTCAAACCGCGCCATACCAACGCACAGCGCGCAGTCCTTACGGTCAACATCATCGTGGTGATCGCCTGCCTGGTGGGCGCCGGCGCGCTCATCTACGGCAAGAACCAGCTCGATGGCCGCCTGCAGACCAGCCTCATCGACGTAAAAACAACGGTCGCTGGTGGCGGACCCTCGCCCACGGTGGCGCCCGGCCAGACGGGCGACACGGTCAGCACTGTGGTCCCCGAGACCTTTCCGGCTGCAGACCCTGGCGCGCAGAACTTCCTGATCGTCGGCAGCGATGCCAACGCCTGCGTCGACGCCAACTCGCAGTGGGCGGGCGCAGCCGACCCTGGACGAGAAAACATCGGCAGTCGCAGCGACACCATCATGGTGATGCGCGTCGACCCGGTCACCCGCCAGGCCGCGGTGCTGTCGTTCCCCCGTGATCTGTGGGTGAAGATTCCCGGCCGCGCCAAGAACCGCATCAACTCGGCCTACCTCAAGAACGACCCGACGCTGCTGACACAGACGCTCTACGACAACTTCGGCATCAACGTCGACCACTACATCCAGGTGGACTTCTGTGCGTTCAAGCGCATCGTGGACGCGGTGGGCGGCGTCACCGTTCCATTCTCGACACGCATTCTCGACAAGAACGTCGGCCTCGACGTGGCAGCAGGGTGCCACACCTTCTTGGGCGACGAGGCGCTCGCCTACGCTCGCTCTCGCCACCTCAAGTACATGGACGAGAACGGCAAGACCCATGAAGACGGCACCTCCGACCTTGGCCGCATCACTCGCCAACAGGACTTTCTCCGCCGCACGTTGCGGGCCGCCCTCACCAAGGGGGTTTTCGACCCTGGAGTTGCGCGAGCGCTGATTGCGTCGTTACAGAAGGACATCGTGACCGAAGCCGGTTTCACGGTCGACGACATGCTGCAGTTCGCCGGCGTTCTGCGTGACGTCAATCCCGACAGCATCCGCACCTACCAAATCGAAGGCAGGGGCGTGATGATCAGCGGCAACTCAGTACTGGAACCCCGCATTCAGGGCGACAACATGGTCGCCATTCTGTCGATCTTCCGCGGCGATGCACCGCTGGCCGGCGCTCCCGAGCAAGCCTTCGAGACCACCACCACCGTCGCGGCGACCACCACGACTCGCGTGCCCGGTAGCACTGCCCCCGGGACCACGACCGCGCCGCCGGCCACCGTGCCTGCAACGACCATCACGGTCGCCGAGCCAACTCAGAACACCATCGGCAACATCCTCCCCGACCCGAACCTCGTCTGCACCTGACCCGCACGGCGTCTGCCCACTGGGCGCGAAACCCAGACAAGGCTGTCCACTATTCGCGCCCGTGGGGGCCAGACCCGACAGGGGTGACCGGGTCTCGCGCCCGGCCTTGTCGTCAGGCTGGGCGGTCGAGGGCTGCGGTCAGGGCTTCGGCCACTTGGCTGGGGCCGCTGATCGTGATGCACCGAGCGCCCACCTGCACAGCGAAGGCGAATGCTTCATCGCTGTCGGCTTCGGGGGCGACGATCACCAGTTCACTCAGGCCGGCGGCCGCCGCGACCGGGTCGCCATCGACAGTTGACCTGCAGTCGCTGAGCAACACCGTCACCTTGCGGCCCGCACGACTTCGTTGCAGTTGCTCGCCCGCCACTCGCAGCGCGCCGGCCAGGTCGGTGGTGCCGAAGCCGCGCAGCGACAGCACATCGTGCACCACTCGATCGCTGGGCTTGGGGGTCAGCTGCCCCTTGGCGACCACCACGTTCTTACCGAACGCGAGGACGCTGTAGTCCTCCGGTGTCCGGTACGCCACCGTGGCCGCAGCCAAGGCCGCAGTGGCCAGCGGCCTGCCGCCCATCGAGCCGCTGCGGTCCACCAGTAGACACATCGCGGTGGCCGGCTTGACCCACCCGCGGACCCGCAAACGTTCGACATCGATCGCGCCGGCGCGGCCCTCGATGATCGCTTCCAAACTGGCGTCGATGTCCAGGTCTCCGCCATCGGGACGGTACGGCAGTTCGCGCAGAACGCCAATGCCGCGCGGGCGCACCAGGCCTCGGCGGGCGACGTCGATGAACAACTTTCCCGCCAGCCGCTTCGCCAGCTCGCGCAACTTCACATCCGTAGCGCCCACCAGGTCTGCCAGCATCGCGAGCGTCTCGTCTGGCTCGTCGCGCATGCCGTCTTCCACGGCTGATTCGTCGAGCTCGCCGACTTCTGGCGACACCTGTTCGAAGCGCGGGTTGCGCGCCAACTCGCGACGCGAGGTCGTGCGCTTCTGGCTGTTGGCGACCTCGGCATCCGCCTCGTCGCCTTCCTTCACCTGCGGCGGCGGGGCTAGCCCTGGTTCGCCCCCGTCGGGGCGCTCGCTTTTCCCGAGCCGCCCTCCCCATCTGTCTTCGGCGGCGCGAACACCTGTTGCCACAGCTCGGTGACAATCTCTTCGGCGCTGCGGCTGCAGCCTTCGCGCAAGCGCAGCCGACCGCTGAGCGCCACGAGCGCGGCATCCAGCCCAACCGCGGCGTTGTCGGCAGCAACGCCGCGCAGTGTCGCCAGTGAAGCCGCGACCGCAGCGCAGTCAATGGCACCGCGCACCGACGAACCAATACGGACGTCGGGGTGGGTGCGCGTACGACGAACGACTTCCACGGCGCCGGCCAACCATGCCTCGTCGACTGCGATTGCCGGCAGTGCACGCTGCACGATGACCACTTCATCGGCCGCGTCCTGATACCCGACAGCAAGCCGACACACGCGGTCGTAGACCGCGCTGCTGATACGAGCGGTGCCGATCGCGTCGAAGGGGTTCATTGCAGCGACCAGGCGGAAGCCTGCCGCCGCTGCAACTCGACCAAGGCGCGGTACATGCAGCTCGCGTTCGCTCATCACCGTGATGAGCACGTTGAGTGTCTCTTCCGGAATGCGGTTGATCTCCTCCACGTAGAGCAGCGAGCCGTCGCGCATGGCGGTGACCAGCGGCCCATCGACAAACACCGCTGGGTCGTAGCCGTCGGTCAGCACCCGCGCCGGGTCGAAGTGGCCGACCAGCCGCGCGGGTGTCAGCTCGGCGTTGCCCTCCACGAACTCGAAGCCGAGGCCCAGTTCGTCGGCGACGGCGCGCAGCAGCGTGCTCTTGCCAGTGCCGGGGGGGCCTTCCAGCAGCACGTGACGGTCGGCTGCCAGCGCCGCGACCGTCAGCTCGATCTCCCTTGCGCGCCCGACGACACGACCCAACACTCGATGGAGGAGCGTCGTTCCTGCGTCGCCGGACTCAGTCATACATGATCACGCCTCTGATGTTCTCGCCGGCACGCATGGCCCGATAGCCCTCGTTGATCTGATCGAGCGTGTAGCGGCGGGTGATCAGCTCATCGAGCTTCAGCTGGCCCTCTCGGTAGAGGTCGAGCAATTTGGGAATGTCGCTGCGCGGATTCAACGAACCAAAGATCGTGCCCTTGATCTCCTTGTTCCACATCGCCAATTCGAAGAGGTTGACCGACGACTCGGTCTGCGTCATCGGCGCGATCGCAGTGACCACGATCGTGCCACCCTTGCCTGCCATCGCAGTGCCCAACTGCATCATCTCGCCGTACAGCACGCCGGGCGTCATGATCACCTTGTCGGCCATCTGCCCCCACGTCAGCTCGGTGATCGCTGGCATTGCCTCCTCCATCGAGGCGAAGGTGTGAGTGGCACCGAACTCCATTGCCTTCTCCCGCTTGAACTCCACCGGGTCGACGGCGATGACGCGCTTGGCGCCGGCCATCGCTGCGCCCTGCACTGCATTGATGCCGATGCCGCCGATACCGACCACCACGACGGTGTCGCCGGGGCGAACATCGGCGCGGTTGGTCGCCGATCCCCAGCCGGTGGCAACGCCGCACGAGACCAGTGCGACCACATCCAGCGGCAGGTCGTCGTCGACCTTGATCACCGACGCCTCGGCCACCGTCGAGTATTGGCTGAACGTACCCAACTTCGCCATCAACTTCAGTGGTTCATCGCCGAGGAAGTGGCGACTGGTGCCATCGGTGATCATGCCGTTCTGCATGGTTCCCGCGCCCGCGTCGCACAGGTTCTGGCGCCCGGTGCTGCAGAAACGGCAGCGACCGCACGACGGAATGAAGCTGGCAGACACATGATCACCCGGCTGCACACTGGTCACCCCAGTGCCGACCTCC
Source organism: Acidimicrobiales bacterium (assembly GCA_038328705.1). Taxonomy (GTDB): domain Bacteria; phylum Actinomycetota; class Acidimicrobiia; order Acidimicrobiales; family Ilumatobacteraceae; genus UBA668. The sequence continues at coordinate 13,151 of JBBQMG010000114.1, forward strand.
ACCACGACACCCGCGCCCTCATGGCCACCGACAATCGGGAAGAAGGGCTGCATGCCAGCGGCCGCCAACATCTCTGCCGGCGGCACCATGTCACCGGTGACGAAGTGCTCGTCGCTGTGGCACATGCCCGCGACCTTCCACTGCACGAGCAACTCGCCGGCCTTGGGCGCATCGACCGCGATGTCCTCGACCTGCCATTGCTGCCCCAACCCGTGCAAGACCGCGGCGCGACACTTCATGACCGACTCCCTCTGCTCACTGAGCCGACACTCAGTCGGTGTGCTCGAAGACGAGCACCCCACGAATGTTCTTGCCGCTGTTCATGTCGGCGTAGCCCTCGTTGATGCCCTCGATCGGGTAGGTCTTGGT
>JBBQMG010000115.1:0-13346 GCA_038328705.1 Acidimicrobiales bacterium
CGACGATCTGGCCAGCCTCGAAGAGACGATTTCGGTGCTCAGCGACACCGATGCGATACGCGCGCTGCAGGCGGCCGAGGCCGCGGTCGCGGCTGGTGATGTCGTTCGTGGAGTCGATGCCGTTCGAGCGCTTCGCCCGCCCAGACAGCGTTGACGTTGGTCGGCTACGACCTGGTGGTCGCTGATCCGGCCGCACGTGCGATCGGCGAGGAGCTGCCGGAAAGTATCGCTGCCGCTGTGATCGAGTTCATCACCGGCTCCCTTCTCGACAACCCGCAACGAGTTGGCCGTGAGCTCCGCAACGAGCTCGCCGGCATCCACAGTGCGCGACGCGGCACGTTTCGCATTCTGTATCGCATCGACGAGGAGCAGCGCGAGGTCACCGTGCTTCAGGTGGATCACCGACGAGACGTATACCGAACCTGAGCACGCATTGGTCCGGTTCAGTGCCGAAGCGCCGTTCTGTTGCGATTCAGCTGCGGTGGCGGGTTGTCGTTCTGCGTTGCGCGTTCTGTGTCACCTACCGGCACTTATCTCAAGGTGGGTTTGGGGTGTCATTGATGTAGCGGGCGAAGGATTTGAGCTCCGTATCGGACGCTGCGCCATCTGCACGATCCGATCGCTTGCACCCGAAGGCGGCGTGGATTTCAGGTGTTGCGAAGGGCTTCGGCTGGGGTGATTTTGGCGGCTCGCCAGGCGGGCTGAAGTCCTGCGATGAGGCCGGAGGCGAGCCCGGCTGCTGGGGCGAGCAAGGTGGCGACTGGGTCGAGGGTGGTGGTCCAGTCGCGGGTTGCGGATATGACCACGACCGCGATGACTCCGACGCTGGTGCCGATGATGCCTCCGAGCGCGCCGAGCGCTGCGGACTCGGTGATGAATTGGATTGCGATGTGGCGTCGTCGTGCGCCGAGAGCGCGTCGGACTCCGATTTCGTTGCGTCGTTCGAGAACGGCGACGAGTGTGGTGTTGGCGATGCCGATTGTGCCGACGAGGAGGGCGAGGGCGGCGATGCCGTAGAGGAGCGTGGTCACGTCGGATTCGATCTGATCGCGGAGCTGTCGTGGGTCAGGTGGGATGAGGACATTGAGACGGTCGGGGGCGTCTGGGCGGAGGGAATTGGGGGCCTGCTGACCGATTAGGTCGGCGGCTCCTGGATCGATATCGATAAGGACTGAGTAGGTTGTTTGGTCGTCGGTGGCCATCTCGGCGGTGGCAGTGGCGGCAGGCACGATGACGGCGCCGAGGAGCGCGTCGTTGCGGGCGACGGTGTCGAGGATTCCGATGATGGTGTAGCCGGTGTTGCCGATGAAGACGGCGGGCTGATTGTCAATGCGGGTGATCCCGAGTCGGGCTGCGGCTTGGGGGCCGAGAACGGCGACGTGTTCATGATGTTGATCGTGGAAACTTTCGAACAGAACACCGGCGGTGAGTTGCGGTCGGGAGGCTGCGATCGCTCCTGGTGTGGCGGCGATGACGGGTAGGTCGGACGGCTGTGGGGAGCTCGGAGTTGCTGTTGGTCGTGGGTCGAGGTTCTTGTTGTTGATGGTCCATGAGACGCCGGCGTGGTTGACTCCGTTGAGTCGTTCCAGCTGACTGCTGGCGTTTTCTGGGAACGGATTGGTTCCGTCGGGGTTGGCGTCGATGACGATGACCTGGGTTGCTTTGAGCGCGTCGAAGCTGGTGCCGACTTGGGCTCGGGCGGTGGTTGCGAGTCCGGTGGTGGCGACGAACGCCCCGACTCCTGCGACGGTGCCGAGTGCGGTGAGGAGTGAACGCCCGGGGCGTCGGATGATTGCTGTCGATGCTTCGGCGATGAGATCGAATATCGAGAGTCGAGAACGTGGCGGACTGGTCATGGCGATACGACATCCGGGATTCCGCGGTGGACGATGCCGTCTCGTATCTCGACGATTCTTCGGGCGCGGTCGCCGACGGCGAGGTCGTGGGTGATCACGATGATCGTCATTCCATCTGCGTTGAGTTCATCGAGGAGATCGAGGACTTGATTGCCGGATTGTGTGTCGAGGTTGCCGGTGGGTTCGTCGCAGAGCACGAGCGCTGGTCGGCGGACGAGTGCTCGGGCGACCGCAACTCGTTGGCGTTCCCCGCCGGACATCTCGTTCGGGGTGGCCCACATCCGGTCAGCGAGGCCGACGCGTTCGAGGACTTCGATCGCTCTGGCGCGCCGGGGCACGTTTTGGTAGAGCACGCCGGTTTCGACGTTCTCGACCGCGGACCGGTAGCTGACGAGATGAAAGCTCTGGAAAACGAATCCGATCAGATACGCGCGAACGTCGCATCGTCGCGATTCGCTGAGCCCGGCCGTGGGTTGGCCATCGAGCAGGTATTCGCCCCCCGTTGGCTCATCGAGCAGCCCGAGCAGGTTCAGCAGGGTTGACTTGCCAGAACCGGAAGGACCCATGATCGCGACATAGTCGCCGCGCTCGACTCGCAGGTCGCACTCGCGCAACGCCGGAACTGGGCGGGCTCCGGCATACGTCTTCGCAATGCCGGTCATCTCAACCACGCTGGATGACTGTGGAACGGGGTAAACGGTAGGGGTTGTTGGCTGTCGTCGCTTCATCCGATGACGACCCGGTCTCCGTCGACAAGGGCTCCCACAGCAGCGACGGAGACTTCGACGAAACCGTCGGCGGACAGACCCGTGGTCACGTCGACCGTGTCGACAGTCCCGTTCTCGCGTTGCACTTGGACGCGGAGGTTTCCGTTGGCTGCCGATGTGACCGCTGCGGACGGCACGACCAGAACCGGATCGCTGGTCGACGCCGTCGTGAACGTGGCCCGGACATTCAGCCCTGACCACTGCGCCGGAAGATCGGCATCGACGACCGCTGGGTAGGACGGCAGCCCTGAAAGGGCGGACGGTGCGAGCTCGGCACCGATCGAGCTGACGACACCGGCGATCGTCTCGCCGGTGGCCTCGTACAAGAGTTCCACCGGCGTGCCCTCCCGCACGAACGCTTGCGCGCCCTGCGGAATCGACACGTCCGCGCGAAGCGTCGGTGACGCGAGCACGAGGAGCGCCCCGCTCCCACCAGAACTCGCGCTGGCGTTCGCAGGTTGGCCGACTCGGGCAGCGACGAAATCGACCCGGGCCGGCAGAACGGGAACGAAGACGATCTCGGCGAACGGGACGATCGCACCCGATTCAGATGTGAGGTTGGCGAAATTCAATCGTGCCTGTTGGAGGGCTGATTGTTGCTGTTGAACCGTGAGTTGCAGCTCGGAGGTGTCGGCAGGGGCTTGCGCGTCTGCGAGTGCGGCTGTCGCGACGTAGAGCGCGTCAGTGGCCGAGGCAACATCGTCGGACGATGAGCGTGTCGCGACGTCGATCAGGATCGGTTGATCCTTCACAGCTGCGTCGTAGGTCCGTTGCGCGTCGCTCACCGCTGCTTTCGCGTGAGCGACGTCGCCAGCATCTGCAGATGTCGCCAACGCTGTTAACGCATCAGTGGCGGCCGCCAGCGCGTCACGGGCCGACGCGACAGCGTTGGCCGCGTCACGCGTAGCGACGTCGATCAGATGTGGTCCGTTGCGGACTGCGGTGTCGTAGGCGCGTTGCGCATTGTTCACGGCGGCCTGGGCTGCGACGAGGACGCTCGATGACGGTGGTGTCGATGCCGTTTCCAGAGCATTTTGGGCGAGTTCGAGTGTGTCCTCAGCTTCGGCCACAGCCGCTTCACTGGTAGCGATCTCGGTGAGTTCGTTGTCCGAGTTGCGGACTGTCGGGTATCCGGCGTTCGTGTACATCTGCTCGACGCAAGTCTTGGTGGCATCGTCGTATACAGCGGTTGCACCCGCATCACAGCCGATCGCGCTGAGGCCGGCTTGCAGTTGAGCGACATCGTCTCCTGTCATGCCGGGGCGCAGCGTTCGATACGCCGGGGTCTCGCCAGCGAAGACGAACACTGGTCGTCCGGCAACTTCGACGACGCGATCGCCATCTGCAACCTCGTCACCCTTGCCGACCAGCACAGCGGTCACGATCCCAGAACTCGGCACGCCGTCGGAGTCCAACGTTGGTCCTGTCACCTCCACCGAAGTTGCTGGCAGTACATCGGCGCGGGTGATCACGGTCGCCGACAGCACTCGCAACTCGACGGCAGCGGTGATGAGAGAAGGAGTCGGCGGCTGCGCACTGGCTGCCGCCTGGTCGGCCGACCGTACCCGCGAGCCCACCAGCCAGGCGACTGTCGAAGCGCCGACCAGGGCAATGAGGACGCCCGCCGCCAACACGCGGCTACGACTTCTTCGGTGCTTCACTGCTGGTCCGGTCAACCCTGGGCGTCCGGCGCCGCGCCACTCGCCACGGCGGCTGCAAAGAACGACTCATATTCGCCGATGCGTTCCAAGACCACCGCGCGGAAGACCGTCCGATACGCAGAGTCGCAAGGTACGTTCGCAACCGCCACGGCGACCTCCTCGACGAACAACTGCTCCAGTTCGTCGTGACTGATTCCGCTGTTCATCCGCACATAGAACGACTCGAGCATCGACATCCGGGTTGCGAAGTTGAAACCGGATGCCCCGAGGCAGACAGACCATGTCGTCCTCGCTACGGCGACACGGCCGTCCGCCTCGAGGACTTCACGGAACTGCTCGAGAGCGACGTTCACTGCGTTGGAATGAGCGATTCGCTCCGGTGTTCCGCCAGCGCAGGGGAACAACGCTGCGCTGTAAGCGCTTTGCTGGCCCGGCGTGAGCGACGACAGGTATGCCACGTTCGGATCGGGTGGCTGTGGCGGGTACTTGCCGAGCGTCTGCGCCGTGACGCCAAACCCGTACTTCGCTGCGAACTCTTCGGGGGGAAGAACGTTCTGAGGGTTCAACGCGGCCTGCGCCGCCGGGTCGAGACCCTGGGTGTATTGGAACCCAGCGCGGCTCATGCATGCTGCGACCTCGGCCTCTGGAATGTTCGTCGACATGAGCGTGGTCGTCTCCGACGGGGTCGCCACATCCAGCAAGGCGTAGACCTCGGCGAGCGTCGTTGCATCAACTGCGGCGCCGGCGACAGCGACCGGCTCCAGCACCGTGGTCGAGGATTCCGCCGACACCACTGCTGTCCCGGCATCGGATGAGTTGGCCACCGCAGTTGATGTGCTGGCCGGATCACCCGACGAGCAACTGGCGATCGAGATGAGCGGAATTGTGGACGCTGCGCAGCACGCGATCATTCGCCAATGTGACGGGCGACGCCAGGAGTCAGTGGTCATGTGGTGTTCTCCTTGATGGTGGTGACATGTCTGCAGGCGCGGAAATCGAACGGCGTCGCCCCTCGCTGCGGTGTAGATGGCCTACTGGTCGGGGTTGGCCCTTGCCGCGTCGACGAGGTCGCGGAACTCTCCGTACCTGGCCGCAGCCACTTCCCGGATGGCCGTCTGATAGGCCGCGTCACACGGCACGTTGGCGATCGCCACCGCCTTCTCTTCGGCGAAGAGTTGCTCGAGTGCGTCGTGATCGATGCCGCTGTTCATCCTCAAGTAGAACGATTCCATCATCGCGATCGGAGTCTCGAAGTCGTAGCCGGAAGCGATGATGCAGGATCGCCAGGCCGCCGCAGCAGTGATCGAGCGGTCGTCAACGTCGAGGCGGCCCTTGAACTCGTTGAATGCCGTGTTCACCGCCGTGGAGTCCTTCATCCGTTCACTGGTCGCGCTTCCGCACGATCCCTTCCACCTAGCGAACGCCTCCTGATCGGACTTAGACAACGACGCGATGTAGTTCCAGTTCGGATCGCCAGAATTGCGGTAGACGCCGAGCTGTTGCGAGGTGATCCCCAGCCCGTACATCGACGCGAATTCAGCCGGCGACAGGACGAACCTCGGATCTGCAGCGACCTGCTCGGCCGGACTGGCTTCCTCGCGATACTCGAAGCCAGCGTTGTGCATGCACTCAGCAACCTGCGACTCCGGAACGTTGTACGAAAAGAAGGAGACCATCTCCTCCGCACTCGGGACCTGGAGCAAGGCGAACATCATCGCCGCCAGCGCCGGGTCGTCAGCGCGAGAGGCGATGGTCGACGTCGTGACAGCGGCAATGTCGACCGTCGTCGGGACAATGGCCTCGACAGGACGATCAGCAGGCGGTGAACTGACCCCCGAGCGCGCATAAATGATCCCTGCGACGCCAGCAACGGACAGGACGGCCGCTGCGGCCAACCCGAGGATTCGCGAGTACTGGCGAGGCGTTTCGACCAGGTCACGATCCAACATCAACCGTGTGAAACCAGGTGCATTCGCGTGCTCATCTGACGTCCCGGTTGGATCGTTAGCGACTCGCTGCATCGCCCGACGGACCACAAAACGGGAGTCGACAATCGGCCCCCGCTCAGCGAGTCGGCGAAGGTCGTTCTCGAGATCAGTCATGATCGCTTCCCTCTCCTGCCAGTTGATCGCGAAGAGCCTTTCGAGCTCGGTTGGCGATCTGTCGTACTGCGGCGTCGCTCAAACCCAACATGTCGGCAATCGACTGCGTCGGCATGCCATCGACATGCTGCAAATAGAGGACTGCGCGAGCTGCCGGTCGCAACACAGCGAGATGGGCGAGATCAGACGGATAGCGGTCCAATGCCGGTTCCTGCACATCGACCACCAGTCGGGCAATCACCCTTCGCGTTCGGCCGAGCCGCCGCCGGTGATTCGACGCCAAGTTCACCATCGTCCGCCGTAGATACGCCGCTGGATCGTCCACAGCACGTTTGGAACCACGCCGCAGAAATGCGACCAGTGCGTCTTGTACCAGATCATCGGGAGCAACCTCGGGTGGAGCGACAACGGCAGCGAACCGGCGCAAGGACGGGTACAGACGCTGCAACAGCTCCTCCGTCGACTCCTCCACAGGGTCGTCCGACTCCATCACGTCTCGCACCGCCGTAAAGACACCGCTCGAACCGACTATGTGACACTTGATCGACCTACTTTGACAGGCGCGGGAGAGCCCGCCGCTGCGATGTCGAGCTCATGGACAGGTTTGGCCGAATGACTACCGCTGCCAGCGCGCATCAGGGAGGCGCTTTTCTGGCGTTGCTTCATGAGCGGCGGGACTACCTCGGCGAGCCGCGCAGGTACCACCGCAGCGACCGAACCCAAGAACGTGAAGCGCAGAACGACGCGACGATCCCAGCCTCGACGGACGTGGCAAGGGCGCTGGTCTGTCCCAGATTGCCGGATCGAGTACGCGCTCCGATGCGCCGATATGGCGCGTGCGGATCACGAGCGTGTCGGCGGTGATCGGAGCGCGCGTTCTGCTCGCTTCGCGTATTTCGGAACGAGAGATCTCACTGGCAGTTCTGCGTGGCCGCATGGAAAGGCACCATGACCGTGGCGACCCGAGGCGTTACCGTGCCGGGATGCTGTTTGTAGGCGTGAGCTTGTTGTGTTGGTGATCCGAAGGTCAGAGCCCACGGACGTGAACTCGTGTGTGCGGTTGGCGCGGGATGCTCACGAGCCCGTGTATTCCTCGATGAGGGCGATCTACGGCGACGATCTCTTCGAGCGCCTACGGCCTGACTGGGCAGAAGTTCTGGCGGCACAAGTCGAAGCCTGGGTGAACGGCGCGGAGGCGGTTGTTTGGGTCGCTGACCTGGACGGAGTCACGGTCGGGTTCATCGTCACCAGTTGCGATCTGCAGACCGGGATGGGGATGGTCGAGCTCGTCGCGGTGGATCGAGCTCACGAGCGGCAGGGTGTCGGTGGACGGTTGGTTGCCCAGGCGCTGGCTCACCTGCGAGAGGTCGGAATTGTGTACGTCGAGGCGTACGTCCGCGACTTCGTCGGCCACGGGCCAGCGAGTCGCCTGTTCCAATCGCAAGGCTTCGCCCGCCGCGCAGTCATGCCGGTGTTGCTGTACAGGACGATCGAACAGCCGGGCGATCCGGCACCTCGACCTCTGCAGATTCGTCGTCTTGCGCCCGCCGACGTCGAGGCGTGTGTCGCGTTCGGCGTGGAGGCGTTCCGTTCCGTGTATGCCTCGTTCGAGACCCTCTACGGTCCGGACCTCTTCGAGCGCATCGAACCGGATTGGGAGGCATCGCAGGCTTCGTACATCCGTACCGCGATCACCGACAGCGACGACGAGACCTGGGTGTACGACATCGACGGACGGCCAGCCGGTTTCGTGGTGCTCAAGATGGACGCGCACGGCATCGCGGACATCGACCTGGTCGCGGTTGATCCCGATGCGCAAGGTCGGGGCATCGCCACAATGCTCAACCGGTTTGCATTCGAGCGAAGCCAAGAGACGTCGATGGCATACGTGATTGTGGCGACCGCCGATGACCCCGGACATGCTCCCGCTCGTCGCTCCTACGAGCGCGCTGGCTTCACGCCGATGCCGATCCAGTGGAACCTCCAGATCATCCGTCTCTGACCGACACCCGGTCGGACGTCTCGACGACCGGCAGAAAGCCGAGCGCCAAACGCTCCGCAAGCCGACCAGATCGGCAGGTATGGGCGGCTACGCCGAGGCTCGGTGTGAGTACTTGCGCTGAGCGGCTTGTTTCGAGACGCCGAGCATCGTGCCGATTTCGGACCAGGATCGATGATCGCCGCGGGCAGTTTGCACGGCTTCGGCTAACGCCTCGTCGAGTCCGTCGCGTCGCTCTGCAAGCTCAGCAATCAGCCGAAGGGCATCGGTATTGGCAACCAACAGATCGTCTGCATCGACAGTGTCGGCCCACTCTTCGAGTGCTGCGGCTCGCTGGGCTCGCGTCGTTGTCATGGTGTCCACCAGCCTTTCAGGAACTTGGGTCGGGCCGGCATCGCGTGGATTACTGCCATACCGTTCTCGTCGTCCACGACGCCGACCTCGAGTGGGTCGCCTGACCTGGCTGGTCCAATGAACATCGTGACCGTGGGATCGTCGGTCTCGAATGCTCGCCAGTGATGTCGGAGTGCGTGGGTCATGTCGTCATCGTCGACGTTGTGCTTTCGTGCGCTTGGCTCAACGTCCACATACCAAGCATACGAAACGATATCTACAACGTCAACACATGTTGACGTCACCGCGACGGAAAAGCACGCAGATCACCGCAGCGGGAGCGCCTTCGACCCGGGCAGAGCGGCAGGTATGGCTCAACCCGATGGCCCTCTCGGTCCAACTGTCCACACCATGATGAGACCAGTGTCGCAGTCGATTGCACCCTTCCCGGCGGCCTCTGTCGGCTGGGCCTCGGCACTGCGCTGAGAAAGCCGGAAGGCAAAGTTCCCGGTGTGATCCTCGGCGCGGTAGAAGGTGAAGCTGAACGAGATCAGCTCTGTCTGTTGGCCTACGGCGACTTGGGCACTGAGGAACTCGCCCAGGCTTGCTCTGTCTGAGGCATCAGCGTTGAGTCGTTCCGGATTCACTGAAAACCACTGGAATCGAGGAGTTCGGGCTACCAGTGCATCCGCGGACGGTGCGTCCCCGATGTTCATGGCGGCGATCAGTCGCTCGACCGAGTCCCTCGCCTCGTTCGCTCCGCATGGGGGCGAAGAGGTCGCACTCCCGGTGGCGACGGTGGTCGCGTCCGGCAACGAAGCGGTGGACTCGCCACTATCGCTGCAGCCAATTGCGACCAGCATCGGCATGATCATCGCGGCGATCGCTTTCAGCCGATGAGCGTTCAGACTCTTCGTTCTCATCGAGCGCAGAATGCCCGGTATGTGCGCTACGCGCAAGTTCTTCTGCTCGCGCATTATGTGCGCGTGGCGAGCATGACGATCCGGCAGCGGACCCTGACGGTCACTGAACTCGATGCTGCTCGAGGAACGCGTCGACCTCGCCGTGTGCCGTCCGCTTGATCTCCCGATACTCCCCGACGTCGCCCATGCCGATGTCCGAGTCGATGTCGAGCTCGCCCAACTCGAGCAAGAACAGCCGGTCCTCGTAGTCGGTGTGACGATGACGAATGAAGGCTCGCGCCGCCAACGCGGCACGTTCGTCGAGCGTCAACTGTTTGGTCCGCCCAACCCGCCCGCTGCCGACCACCGCAGCGCGGTCAACCGCGCCACGCGCGATCTCGTCTGCGATCAACTGATGCTGCGGGGCGAACGCCAACCATCGCAACACGGCTTCCTCGAACTCGGCGCGATAGGCGGTCTCGGCTCGCTCGCGTTGGCGACTACTCGACTCGCGTTGCGTCTCGCGCCGTGCGGCGGTGACAGCCGCGGCTTCACGTGCTGCCGCAATCGATTCGATCGGGGCGAGCAGACCCAACTGGCGGCGATGCTGCCCGCGACCCTTCGGGCGGAACAGAACCCAGTAGTCGCCGGCGCCCTTCACCTGCCGCGTGAGGAACGCGTCGCCGGCGGGCAACAGTTCCCAACCGTCCGGCTGGTCGAGATCGCCGAGCTCGGAATGCCACAGCCCGGACTTGGTGTCGTACACCTCCAGATGCAGCCCTGTCGGTTCCTCATCGACCATCACGAGACAATCGCACGTCCCGGACCCAGAATCCAGCACCGACGCCAACACCAAGAGCCACTTGCGCCGAGCGCACATACCGGGCACTATGCTCCGATGTGGACGGAGGTGATTTGGTGAGCAGAACCGCCCTCCAGCGCCGGTGGAGTGGGTCGTGTCTTGTCCTCTGCACCTCGTTGCTTTTTCTGTCAGCTTGTACCGGCTCGTCGATAGCCCGCGAACGCGGAACCGTTGTCTCGATCGAGACGCCAATCGGTCAGAGAGCCACGCTGTGCCTAGCAAACACCGTTGATGCGGGCAGTACGTACGGTGATCGGAAGGGCCACGCAAGTGTGTGTTGGGACGGGCGGTTGGAGGGCATCGTCCCTCGGGTCGGCGACTGCGTAGTCATGCAAACGGAAGGCGAGACCTCATATCTTCGAGTGGAGACAGCACAGGGTTGCGAGGCGCCATAGCTGCCGATCTGTCACTGGACAACGACCTCCATTTCGGGCAATCTGAGCGTGGGCCCGCATGGCGCGGGTGCAGCAGGGCTGCGATGACCTCGATCGTAAACCCCACTGGCGGGAGCTTGCGGACCACTGCCGGGCGCTTCGCTCCATCGAAGGAAGTGAGACTCTTGGCCATGCCGCTCAACAACCCGTTCGCCACCCATCCCGACGTTCCTAGCTTCAATGTGACGAGTACGACGCTCAACGATGGCGACTCCCTCGGGCTCGACCAGATGTCGGGGATCTTCGGCGTTCCGGGTGGCAAGGATCGCTCCCCTCAGCTGAGCTGGTCCGGCGCGCCGGCCGAAACGCAGGGCTACGCCGTCACCATCTACGACCCGGACGCGCCCACCGGCTCGGGATTCTGGCACTGGGCCGTCGCGACGCTGCCCGCCAGCGTGACGGAGTTGCCCGAGGGTGCCGGAGATGCAAATGGCGTCGGTCTGCCGGCAGGGACCATCCAGTACAAGAACGACGCTGGGATCGCTTGCTTCCTCGGAGCCGCTCCGCCTCCGGGCCACCCGGCACATCGATACTTCATCAATGTCTACGCGCTCGACACCGCCGACCTCGGCGTGCCGGCCGACGCGACGTCGGCGTTGCTCGGCTTCAACCTGTTCGGGCACACAATCGCGCGCGCCGAGATGATCGCGATGGCCGGCGGCTGACGCGCGAACAAGACAAAGCACCGAACTGCCGATAGGTCCTTCGAAACATCGTGTTCAGTTCGACAACGATCTGCCGATCAATTGTGTGACGTAGGGGGTCGCCATGAGGCTGCGCGCGCTGGGTATGGCAATGGTTGCGTTCGGGATAGCTGGGGTGTTGGGGGCGTGGGGCGTCTGGTTCTTGAAGTACCGATACTTCCGCTCGGCGGCTGAGATCGCGCTCAACGCCGCCTGCACACAGCACTGTCGGCTCGATGGGCCTTTCATCGTCGCCGCGGTGATCAGCGGCGGGATCGCAGTATTGGGGCTCGTGCTCGCCGTTAGCCAAGCGGTTGCGGGTGGGCGTCAACGGGAGGCGAACGTCCGCCCGGCCGAAGGCTCGTAGCGCCGAGAACAGCAGCGGCGAAGCCCGTGCAGATCTGCCGATGTGGGCGGTTCAGCTGAACCGCTGGGTCTGCTTGGCGAGATGGCGCCGAACTGGCGCTCGACACGTCGTAGGGTCCACTGGGCGAAGTGCTCAGCTGCTGGCAGGCAGCCCGTTGATGCGGAGGTCCGGGCGTCGACGGATTGCGGTCGGCGCGCTGGAACCTGTGCGGCCTTGGATCGACACCGTCGTGTCGGGGTCGATGTCCGCACGCAGCAGCCACTCGTCAAGCCCCGAGCCCACAATTCCGCGGAACGTCACCGGGACTCCATCGACGAGGATGTCCACCGTCCGCTCCTCGAACGTCAGATGCAGCGTGAATGGCAGCGTCGCACCGCCCTCAAGCAAGGACTCGATGCCGCTGAGAATGGTCCGTCGGGTCTCAGAATCGTTGTCGACGCTCGGGTCTTTCCCGATGGTGGTGCCGATGAAGATCTCGTCGCCGCCGATGATGTGCGCGATGTCGCAATGGAGACGCCCGCTCGAGCCCCCGCCGAACCCTGCGCTCGAAGAACTGCTCGGTGCTGGCTGGACCACTTCGAATGGGAGGAATCCAGCACCCTGCGCAGCCACCAGCCAGTCGTGGGCATAGCTCTCATGGTCCATGACACAGGTGTACCAGGTCAAAGACTCACAATTGTCGAACAGCACCGAACTGCCGATCTGCCCGCTGGACCAGGGCGTCCACTTCGGGCAGTATGCGCCCTCATGCTGGCCCCGATTGTTCGTGCGCTAACTGAGTCCGGAGCGACCTGGGACGACCCTTCCGAGGATCTGCTGTTCGAACTTCTGAGCGACATCGATCGTGGCGATGAGACGTGGTTCATCGTGGAGCGTGTCTCTGATGCGACCGGTCAGACGTACATCCAAGTCATTCAGGATGGTCAGGGCGGGTGGACCGTGGAGCGTCGTGAGGGAGGGCCGGAAAGGCACTTTGGCGTGACACGCTCCGATCTTCGGCTCGCCCATGAGACCATGACCGCCTGGGCGTTCGAACTGCCATTGGTTCCTCCGCTCGGCGAGTGGACGACCGTCACGACGTAGACCAGGCGCAGATCTGCCGCTGAGGCGGCGTCGGTGAGAGGATGAACCCATGAACCCATGAACAGTGGCCAGAAGACAGTGACGTCTACAGGGTCGGTTCGCGACTCGCAGTCGTCGCGTTGGTTCATTGACCCGAATCTCCTCGGCCGCGTGGCTGCGCTGCTGAACGCCGAACGGATGAAGGTTGATGATTGACTGGCGTTCGCCTCGCCGATTTGAGCGGCCGACGACGCTCAGGGCGCAGCGCTATCAGTTGTCTCCGGCGTCAACGTCGTGTCCGTTCCGGCACTGTCGGCC
>JBBQMG010000116.1:0-13286 GCA_038328705.1 Acidimicrobiales bacterium
TCAGTGGGGCCGACAGGCGAGCTGTTCGAGCCGATGGGCGCGCTCAACCACGCCGCCGCGGTCGCCTCGTTCGCCGATGAGATTCGGGGCCTGCGTGATGGTGGCGCCGATGTGGCGTGGATCGAAACGATGTCGTCACCCGAGGAAGTGCATGCTGCGGTCACCGCCGCGATCGAAGGCGGCATGCCCTACGTGGTCACCTGTTCGTACGACACGGCGGGCCGCACGATGATGGGCTTGATGCCCGGGGCAATGGCCGACACGCTGGCCGACGAGCCGATCGCCCCGCTGGCGTTGGGCGCCAACTGCGGCGTTGGTGCCTCCGACATTTTGGTGACCCTTCTGGAGATGGATGGTGCTCCGTACCCGTTGGTCAGCAAGGGCAATTGCGGTGTCCCACACTTCGTCGGCACCGAAATCGTGTACACCGGCACCCCCGAGCTGATGGCGAAGTACGCAACGATGGCCATCGACGCCGGGGCACGGATCGTGGGTGGCTGCTGCGGCACCAGCCCAGAGCACTTGGCGTCGATGCGCGCCGCCATCGACAACTACTCACCGAGCGAGCGCCCGACGATGGACGCAATTGTCGAACACATCGGGGTACTGACGAACTCGGCCCCTGCAGCAACCACCGGCCGCAGCACCCGCCGTTCTCGCGGCTGAGGCCGTCAGATCGCTACGGCGTCACCCAGCGCTTCAGTACTGCGACTGACAGCGGAACCTGCTCGGCTGCCGTGGCGTCGGTGACCACCGTCAGCGCGGTGTAGAGACCCTTGGCGGTGCTGACGTAGACCACCGACGTGGCTCCGACCATTGCCTCGGGCAGCTCGGCGTCGTTCAACGGCGTGGGGGCGCCCAGCGACGCTTGGAGGTCGAGGAACGAGGCTTGATCGGCAGGATCGGTGTACAGGCTGAGTACGACCGTGCGCGTCTGGTCATTGAGGCCGCGGAACTCGCACGTGCCCGATCCCGAGACGAATCCGAGATCCATTGGTACGCCCACCAATGCGGACAGGTCGGTGTTCGCGGGCATCTGCACGCAGTCAGGCATGAAGGTGGTTTGCGGGGCGACCGACTCACCAGTCGCCGTTGTGCCACCTGGAGCGACCGTCTCCCCGGCAGGGGTTCGGCCATTCGAGGAGTCATTGCCATCGTCGCTGCTGCAGGCGCCGGCGCCAACCAGCAGCAGACACACGAGCGCTGCAGGACGAAGAGCTGTACCCACTCGACCAGAACGACACGACACGATTGGTTCCTTTCCTGACCCAGGGGAGTCACGACGACACCGACCGTACCGCGCCGCAGCGGGGCGATGCGGGGAGGGGCGACGATTTCGCCGGTGGCGCGGCGGCGCCGACTCCTAGGCTGTCGGCCATGCCCGAAGCAGTGTCGATCCTCGCCGGCCCCGAGCAGCTGGCCGCTGTCAAGTACGACGCCAACGGTCTCGTGCCTGTCATCGCCCAAGACGTCCGCACGAAGAGTGTGTTGATGATGGCGTGGATGAGCGCCGCCACGCTCTCCACCACCCTCGCCGAAGGCCGAATGGTGTACTGGAGCCGCAGCCGGCAAGAGGTGTGGCGCAAGGGCGATACCAGCGGTGATCGCCAGTTCGTGCGCGAGGCCTACTACGACTGCGATGGCGACACACTGCTGTTCCTGGTGGAGCAGGAAGGCAAGGGTGCCTGCCACACCGGCGCGTACTCATGCTTCTACCGCGCCTTCGGTGCTGGGTCGTGAGTGTCGCGGGTGTGACTGCGACGATGCGACCGAGCCGCGCTGAGTTCCACACGCTCGCGGCGCAGCACACCGTGGTACCGGTCTGGGCAGAGGTCCTTGGCGACTTGGAGACGCCGGTGGCGGCGTACCTGAAACTGGTCGGCGATGGCGAGGGCTTCCTGCTGGAGTCCGTCGAGCATGCCGAGAGGTGGGCCCGCTACAGCTTTGTCGGCCACGACCCGGTCGCCACCCTCGAGTTGCGCGACGGCCTGATCGAGATCAAGGGCCAGCACCTCAGCGCCGACATTCCGCTCGACATGGGAATGTTGGCCGCGCTCGACGCGATCATCGCTGCGTATCGCGCGCCCATCATTGCAGACCTGCCGCCGCTGCAGGGCGGTGTGATGGGCTACCTCGGCTACGACGTCGTCCGCGAAGTCGAGAACCTGCCCAACGTACCGCGTGACGATCGTAGGCTGCCCGACGCGGTGATGAGCATCATCGGCTCGTTGGCCGCCTTCGACCACTGGCGCCAGCGCGTGTACCTCATCGAGAGCGTGCCGGTGCTCGACATGGACACCGCGGGCATCGACCGCGAGTACGACGCCGCCTGCCTCCGTGCGCAGCGTGCCGTCGACAAGTTGGCGCTGCCACTGGCCGCGCCGGCGGCCGAGCCGCCGCAGCCCGACGAGGTGGCCCCGCAGGTGCGCAGCTCGATGCCCGATGGCGTGTACCAGCAGGCCGTGGAGGTGGCCAAGGAGCACATTCTCGCCGGCGACATCTTCCAGGTTGTGCTGGCGCAGCGCTATGACATCGATCTGCAGGCCGACCCATTCGACTTCTACCGTGTCCTGCGCCAGGTGAACCCCAGCCCGTACATGTACTTCCTACGCCACCCCGATGTCACCATCGCCGGTAGCTCCCCAGAGCCGATGGTGAAAGTGTTGGGGCGCACGGTGGTCAGTCGACCGATCGCCGGCACTCGGCGGCGAGGCCGCAATGACGACGACGACCGTCGCATGGCCGGCGAACTGAAGGAAAGCCCGAAGGAGATCGCCGAGCACATCATGCTGGTCGACCTTGCCCGCAACGACGTCGGTCGGGTCGCCGAGTTCGGCACCGTGCAGGTCACCGAGCTGATGAACCTCGAGCGCTACAGCCACGTGATGCACCTCACCTCGCAGGTGACCGGTGAGTTGGTGGCGGGCAAGACTCCGATCGATGTGTTGCGGGCCACGCTGCCCGCTGGCACCGTCAGCGGTGCGCCGAAGGTGCGTGCAATGGAGATCATCGATGCACTGGAACCCGTGAAGCGTGGGCCGTACGCCGGCGTGGTGGGGTACGTCGACTTCAGCGGCAATCTCGACACGGCGTTGGCCATTCGCACGATGTTCGTGGGCGCGCACGGGGCGTCATTCCAGGCCGGTGCCGGCATCATCGCCGACTCTGTGCCCGACGAGGAAGACCTGGAGTGCCGCAACAAGGCGGCCGCGCTGCTCTCAGCGGTGCCCGCCGCACGCCGGATGACCGCGCAACGCCGCCCGCTCTGACCGCCACAGCCCATCAACCCAAGGTGCGAGTGCCACGCAGCCAGTCCGAGTAACCGCTGCTCAACCGAGTGGGTGCTCGCACCCCGGGGTGCGAGTACCCACTCGCATGGCCGGCTGGCACTCCGACTGGTGGTCTGGCACTCGTATGGGGCGGCTACGTCAAGAGCGCACTGATCAGCAGGATGGTGCCCAGCAGACCGACCCCGAGCATGCCGAGTATTGCGATTGCTGCAAGTCCGGGAATGCTGGTGATGGCGCGGACGCCGGCCCACAGCGCGGGCAGCTCGCCGCTGCGAGAATTCAGCTCGTTGCGCAGACCTGTGAACGTCCTCGACGACGCAATGACCGGCTGCCCGCTGTCGTAGTCGAGCAGTACCTGCGAGGCCGGTGAGGCCCCGCTGAGGAAGGTGCGCACGTTGTCGATGAGCTGCGGTGCGTACTTTGCGGTGAGCCGCAGTAGCAGACGTGCGATGAGGGCGGCACCCACGGGGATCAGGCAGATCACGCCGCCGATGATGATCCATGCCGTTCGGCTGTTTGGAAACACCCACCACCCGGTGGCAAAGGTGGCAGCGCCGATGATGGCTGCGATCGCGGCCACACCGGTGGCGAGACTGGAGAGTCGGTTGAGCGTGAGTTGCAGACCGTCACTGACGCGCCGGACGACGGCATCGGTTTCCATGGACACAGTGTGTCAGCGGCAATCGGCGGTGCGACACTGTGGTCATGTCCTTCTCTGAGCTCTTCTGGACCGAGTATTCGCGTGACGTCGTGCTGGTAGCCGGGGCGGATGCGCTGACCTACCTGCAGTCGCAGCTGTCACAGGACCTGCGGCCGATGCAGGTTGGTGAGTCGACGTGGAGCTTCGTGCTGCAACCCACGGGCAGGGTCGACGTGCTGTTACGAGTGTGGCGCATCGCTGACGACACGTTCGTGCTCGACACCGACGAGGGCTTCGGCGAGGTCCTGACGGCGCGCTTGAACCGCTTCAAGATACGCGTGAAGGCCGACATCACCCTGCTCGACTGGACGTGCATCGCGGTACGCGGCGACGGTGCCGCGGATATGGACGGCCTTTCGTCGTGGGGCGAGGGCGTCGACCTGTTGGGCCTCGACGTGCAGCCGCCCGCTGGCGTCGACCATGGCACCGCCGACCAGTTGCTGGCCGAGCGCATCGACGCTGTCTGGCCGCAGATGGGGACCGAGATCGTGCCGGGCGAGACGATTCCTGCCGAGACCGGTATCTCGGCTGTCGCGGTCAGCTTCACGAAAGGCTGCTATCCAGGCCAGGAACTGGTCGAGCGCATGGACAGTCGCGGCGCATCAGCACCCAAGCTGCTGCAGCGCATCGTGGTCGACGACGGCGAGCCGATTGGCATCATCACCAGCTCATTGGGCAGCGCAGCGCTGGCGTACGTCAAGCGCAGCGCGCTGCAGCACTGACCTGCGCCACCGACCGGTCTCATCGCGCGACACTTTCTGCGTGGCGACGACCTTCACACCGGCCCAGCTCTCGAAGAACCTCGACCGGATGCGATCCATCGCGTTCGCGCTTCCCGAGGTCACCGAGGAGCTAACCTGGGGCACCGACGTCAACTTCCGTGTGCGCAAGAAGATCTTCCTGTTCCCCGGTTCGGGCGGCTCGATCTGCGTGAAAGCCGACCGAGAGGAACTGCCGGCACTGCTGGACGACCCGCGTTGCCGCCCGGCGCCGTACCTTGCTCGTGGCGGCTGGATCGTGCTCTACTTCGACACGACCAAAGTCGACTGGGAGGAAGTCCGTGAGTTGGTCATGACGTCGTACTGCTTGATCGCACCCAAGACCCTGGCGGCGAAAGTTCAGTAGGTCGACGGAACCATCCTGCTGCTTACTGCGCGAGGGCGTTCATGAATTGCGGCTCGGCCCGAAGCTGCTCGAACTCGGGTGCAGCCTCGATGGCTGATCGCAGCGTTTCGGGCGGAGCGGTAGTGGCCGCCGAGCGCAGCCAGGCAAGTGCAGTCTCGCTGTCGTCGAGTGCGGCGGCGGCGCGAGCCACGTGCACCGCCAACATTGCCGGCCGACCGTTGTTGTAGCTGGCGGCGGCGTAGGTGGCCGCCTCCGGGTACTCACCGAGGCGCAGCAGAATGCCAGAGACCACGAAGTCGCTGAACGAGCGGCCGTGGGGGAGCGGGCGTGGCAGCAAGGCCACCAGTTCTTCCAGAGCCCGCAACGGCGCAGCGTCGGGCGGCCACCAGTTGACAGGATTCGGGTCGGAGAGGTCGGCCAGTAGCAGTTGGCGGGCGACGTCCGGGTGCCCGTGGCGCAGCTGCTGGTAGGCGCGGAACCACGGCGATGGCACGTGACCGCCCGAGAACCGAGACACGTCACCCGTCGCCCATGCGAGTGCCTCTGCTCGTGCGAGCGACTCCTGACCGGTCGTGTGGTTGGCGCGAGCTTTCTCGGAGGACACGATCTGAGCCACCGAGAGCAACGGAATCGCCATGAATATGATGAGCCCGCGTAGCCCAGGCTGCGTCGACATGTAGATCATTGCGCTGACACTGGCCACGACGGTGAAGACGATCATGAAGCGTCGCGAGTGTTTCGGGATCACGACATCGACGGCCTGTTCGAGGATGGTTCCACCATCGAATGGCAGGATTGGGATCAGGTTGAACAGTCCGATTCCCGGCCCGGCCCACAGCGCACTGAACTGCGCCGGCGTGAGGCCGCGGATGGGCCACTCGACTGGACCGCCCAGTGCCAGGTAGAGCACCGATCCGGCCGCGATCTGGACCGCCGGCCCTGCGAACGAGATGCCGACCCGTTCCCATCGTGACAGCTTGCGCGACGGAAGAAATGAGGCGTAGCCGGCCATGAACGCCAGTGTGATCTCGGCCTTCGCGCCAGTGGCGCGGGCGGCGACGGCATGGCCAAGCTCATGGATCAGCGTGAACAACGCGATGAGACCCGCAAAAACGATGGCGCCTTGGGTGCCCAGGCCACTGGCTGACGAGTTGGTGACTGCGATCAGCACCATGAACATCCAAAAGCCGGCGCCGACGTGAACCGGGAAGCCGAACAGACGAAACGCAGTGAGCGATGACGGCATCCTGCGAGCCTACGGCCTTGAAACCGCTCGCAGTTCGCGATGCCTGGTGCAGGCGCGGCGTAGACTCAGACCTCGTGTCAACATACGTCTACGCCTTCGATCACAAGCACCGCCGCCCACCCATGGAGTACAAAGATCTCCTTGGTGGAAAGGGCGCCAACCTCGCAGAGATGACGAGCGTACTGAAGTTGCCGGTGCCGCCGGGCTTCACCATCTCCACCGATGCCTGCCGGGCCTACATGCACGGTGGCTGGCCGGCGGGTCTCGACGAAGAAATTGCCACACAAGTTTTCAAGCTTGAAAAGGCCATGGGCCGCAAACTGGGCGATCCGTTCGACCCGTTGCTGGTCTCGGTGCGTTCAGGTGCCAAGTTCTCGATGCCGGGCATGATGGACACAGTCCTCAACCTGGGTCTCAATGACGAGAGCGTCAAGGGTTTGGCCACCGTCACCAATGACGAGCGCTTCGCGTACGACAGCTACCGCCGTTTCATTGCCATGTACGGCCGCATCGTGTTGGGCGTCGACGGCGAGCACTTCGAACACCCGCTGGAGAAGGCCAAGGCCACCGCTGGGGTAAAGACCGATGCCGAGCTCACCGCCAAGGCGCTGAAGGACCTGTGCAAGCAGTATTTGGCTGTGGTCAAGAAGATTACCAAGAAGCCGTTCCCGCAGAAGCCGCGCGAGCAGCTTCGTGGCGCCGTCGAGGCCGTGTTCGCCAGCTGGAATGGCGCCCGCGCCATTGCGTACCGCGTTCGTGAGCGCATCAGCCACGATCTGGGTACCGCCGTCAACGTGCAGACGATGGTGTTCGGTAACCGCGACCAGAACAGCGGCACCGGTGTGGGTTTCACCCGGAACGCAGCCACGGGTGACAACAAGCCCTACGGCGACTTCCTGGTCAACGCGCAGGGCGAAGACGTGGTTGCCGGTATCCGCAACACCGAAGACCTCGACCACATGAAGTTGGTCTTCCCCGTGTGTCACAAGGAGTTGCTGGAAATCTTCGCTCGCCTCGAGCGCCACTACACCGACATGTGCGACACCGAGTTCACCATCGAGCAGGGCAAGCTGTGGATGCTGCAGACCCGCGTCGGCAAGCGCACCGGCGCGGCCGCACTGCGCATGGCCGTCGAGATGACCAGGAAGCAGGGCAAGGGCTCGGCGACGTGGAGCATCTCGAAGCAGGAAGCCATCATGCGCGTCAGCGCCGATCACCTCGACCAGGTGCTGCACCCGCAGTTCGCCAACAAGGTGAAGGCGTTGGCGAAGGGCCTTGCAGCGTCGCCGGGCGCTGCCGTCGGCAAGGTGTACTTCACAGCTGACAGTGCAGTGAACGCCGCCGAGCGCGGCGAGCAGGTCATCCTGGTTCGCAACGAGACCAGCCCCGAAGACGTGCACGGCATGATGGTTTCCCAGGGCATTCTCACCGCTCGAGGTGGTCTCGTCAGTCACGCTGCCGTCGTCGCCCGAGGCTGGGGCACGCCCGCCATCGTCGGCGCCGACGCCGTCAAGATCGATGGCAAGGCCTTCCACGTCGGCGATGTGGTCGTCAACGAAGGCGATGTCATCAGTATCGATGGCACCACCGGCGAGGTCATGCTCGGTGCGATGACGCTGGCGGCCGCCGAACCCCCGGCCGAATTCCACACCATCCTCAAGTGGGCCGATGCCGTCCGCAAGGGCAAGCTCGGCGTCCGTGCAAACGCCGACACCGGCGAAGATGCCACCAACGCTCGTGAGCTGGGTGCGGAAGGTATCGGCCTGTGCCGTACCGAGCACATGTTCCTTGCTCCGGACCGTCTGCCGGTCGTTCGTCGAATGATTTTGGCCGATACTCCTGCCGAGGAAGAGGCGGCTCTGGCCGAGCTCGGTCGCGTGCAGCAGATCGACTTCGAGGAGATTCTGCTGGCGATGAACGGCCTGCCCGTCACCGTTCGTCTGCTCGACCCGCCGCTTCACGAGTTCTTGCCGTCGGCTGAAGAGCTGCGCATCAAGAGGGCAACCAAGGGCCTCAGCAAGTCCGAGGCGGCCGAGTTGAAGGCCGCCGAAGAGTGGGCTGAGCACAACCCGATGATCGGTACCCGCGGCGTTCGCCTCGGTGTCGTCAGGCCAGGCCTCTACGCGATGCAGGTTCGTGCCCTGATGGCTGCGGCTGCAGCGCTGCGCAAGAAGGGTAAGAACCCCATCGTCGAGGTGATGATCCCGCTGACGGTCACGCGTGAAGAAATGCAGCTGGCCCGTGGCTGGGTGCAGACCGAGATCGACCGTGCCGTGAAGGGCTTGAAGAACAAGCCGCACGTCACCATCGGCACCATGATCGAGACGCCGCGTGCAGCAATTCGCGCCGACGAGATTGCCGAGGAATCCGACTTCTTCAGCTTTGGCACCAACGACCTGACGCAGATGACGTTCGGCTTCAGCCGCGACGATGTCGAGAGCAAGATGATGCCCGCCTACCTCGAGCAGGGGCTGCTCAAGCGCAACCCGTTCGAGACCATCGACGTCGGTGGTGTTGGCGAGCTGGTCAAGCTGGGTGCCGCTCGTGGCCGTTCGGTGAAGAAGGGTCTCAAGCTCGGTGTGTGCGGCGAGCACGGCGGCGACCCAGAGAGCATTGCGTTGTTCTACGAAGCCGGTCTCGACTACGTCAGCTGCAGTCCGTTCCGTGTGCCCATCGCTCGCCTTGCGGCAGCCCAGGCAATCATCGGTGGCGCGAAGGCTGAGACGAAGTAAGCGTAAGTGCTCCTCGCCTCAGATTCGAAGAGTCGATTCGTCGACATCGACGTCTCCACAGGAGCCTGGGTAGCAGCACTGTCGATCATTGCGGCGTTGCTGCTGCTCGACATCCTGGTACTGCACAGTGAGCCGAAGGTACCCAAGGTTCGTCGCGCCGCAATCGAGACGATCTTGTGGGTACTGGTCGGTTGTGCGTTTGGCCTCTCCGTCATTGTCGCCTGGGGTGGCTCCGCTGGCGGCGAATGGTTCTCCGGCTACCTCATCGAGTACAGCCTCTCGATCGACAACGTGTTCGTGTGGGCCATCATCCTCGCCCACTTCGCGGTGCCCCCGAACTACCAACACCGTGTGCTGTTCTGGGGTGTGTTCGGCGCGCTGATCTTGCGGGCAGGGTTCATCTTCGCGGGCCTGGCGTTGGTGGAAAAATTCGAGATCACGCTGGTCTTCTTCGGGCTGTTCCTCCTCTATACGGCCGTCAAGCTGGTGTTGTCAGGCGACGACGAACATTCGAACCCGGCCGACAACAAGTTCATGCGTTTCGTGCAGCGGCTGATCCCCAGCACCGACGAGATGGACGGCCAAAGACTGTTCACCCGCATCAATGGAAGGCGACTGGCTACGCCGCTGTTTGCCGTGCTGGTGTTGGTCGAGCTCACCGATGTCCTGTTCGCGGTGGACTCGGTGCCGGCGGTGCTGGCTGTGAGCAACGAGCAGTTCATCGTGTTCACGTCGAACGCATTCGCCATCATGGGCTTGCGGTCGTTGTACTTCCTGCTTGCAGACATGCGCGCACGCTTCAGCTACCTACAACAGGGCCTGGCCATCATCCTCGCCTTCGTCGGCGCCAAGATGATTCTCGCCTTCTTCGGAGTGCACATTGCCACCTGGTTGTCACTGATGGTCATTGCGTTGGTGCTGCTCGCGTCGGTCGGGTTTTCGCTGCGCCAGACCCGCGGCGACACAATTTCGATACCTGAAAATCCGCCGCCGCCAGACGAACGCTGAGCACGATTCGGCGTGCGACGTCGGCCCGGTAGGGTGCAACGAATGGCGATTGTGGAGGAGGACCTAGAGCGGCTGCGGGCGTCGCTCGTGCTGTCCGACGTCGTGCAGCAATACGTCGCGCTGCGCAAGGCTGGTAGTAACTGGGTGGGCCTGTGCCCCTTTCATGCTGAACGCTCGCCATCGTTCAACGTTCGCGACCAGACCAGCCGTTATCGCTGCTTCGGCTGTGGTGCAGCCGGCGATCTCTTCAAGTTCGTGCAGGAGATCGACCATGTCGACTTCGTCACGGCGGTCGAATCGTTGGCGTCCAAGGCCGGTATTCAACTGACCTACACCACCGGTGAAGCGGGCGACAGAACGCGGCAGAAGCGCAAGCAGCTGGTCGACGCAATGGGCAAGGCCGTCGACTGGTATCACGACCGATTGCTGAACAGCCTCGACGCGCGCGCCGCTCGTGACTACCTGCGTAAGCGCGGCCTTGCGGGTGAGACGGCACGCACCTTCAAGATCGGTTGGGCACCCGACGAGTGGGATGCGCTCAGTCGAGGGCTTGGTGTGCCGGCCGATGTGCTGCGCGATACCGGCCTCGGTTTCACCAACAAGGCCGGCCGCATGCAGGACTCGTTTCGCGGGCGCGTGCTGTTCCCGATCCTGACGGAAAACGGCGACCCAGTCGCGTTCGGCGGGCGAATTCTGCCGGGCAGCACCGACCCGGCGAAGTACAAGAACTCCTCCGAGACGGGTATCTACGCCAAGTCGAAGACGCTCTATGGGCTGAACTGGGCAAAGGGGGACATCGTCGCGGCCGACCAGGTGATCGTGTGTGAGGGCTACACCGACGTCATCGGCTTTCATCGCGCCGGCGTGAAGCGAGCGGTCGCCACCTGCGGTACGGCGCTGACCGAGGACCACGTCCGTCTGCTGAAGCGCTACGCCACGCAGGTGGTGCTGGCGTTCGATGCCGACGCCGCTGGGCAGGGTGCTGCGCAGCGCTTCTACGAGTGGGAGGAGCGCTATCAGGTACGTGTCAGCGTCGCTCGCTTCCCCGACGGCAAGGATCCCGGGGAGCTGAGCCTCAGCGACCCTGAAGGCCTGCGCCACGCAGTCGAACAGGCGCTGCCGTTCCTCGGGTTCCGCGTCAATCGTGTGCTCAACAGTCGTAAGTTGCGTTCGCCTGAGGACCGTGCGCAGATCGCCGGCGAGGCGATGGCACTGGTCAACGAACACCCCAACGCGGAAGTGCGCAAGTTGTACGCGGGTCAGGTCGCAACGCACGTGGGCATTCCACCAGCCGACCTGGTCGCGCTCGCTGCGCGTCGGGTGAGGGCGCCCACCGTCCGCATTGCTCCGGTTCGTCGAATCGGTGCGGCGGAGAACGCCGAGTTCGTGTGCATTGCGATGCTGCTGCAGCGGTGGGATGACATCGCGCCCTGGTTGATGGAGGAGCTGTTCGCCGACGAGGTGGCGCGGCGTGCGTTCCTGGCGGTTGCGGAATCTGGTGGTGCCATCGAGGCAGCGCTCGAACTGGCGGACCCGGAAGCGCGGGAGTTCTTGGAGCGCGCATCAGTCGCCGATGTCGACGCGGACCCGCTGTTGGAGTCGCGCAACTTGATCGCTGCCGCAACCCGTCGGCGGCTCGGGCACATGGTCGTCGACATCGCTCCGGACCAGTTGCCACTCATTCGTGATGCGCGGCTGCAACTCGACGACATGGAGGATCCGGAGCGGGCAGATGTTGCGGCAGAGGCATTGCTAGGGTGGCTGCAACGGGAGCATGAAGGGGATGAGGGACCGACGCCGTGACCAACACGACAGCTGATGCGTCTGCAGCGTCACCCCCATATGAGGGTGTCGAAGCAGGGGAGTGGCGGGCGATGGTCGCGCGCGGCTCGGCGGCTGGTGTGTTGCACGCCGACGACATCACGCGTGTGTTGCGCCACATCGAGCTGACGGCAGACGTGCTCGTTGACGTGCACGCGACGCTCGAGGCGTTGGGCATCGCCGTTGACGACGGCGTGGCCGAACTGCACGACGACACGCCGCCCGTCGGTGTCGAGCGCTTGCGGTCGGTCGAGGTGGAGGACACCGAAGGGCTGCTCGCTCGCCGTGTCCGTCGCCGGAGCGAACGGATGAACGCAGACCGCAGCGACGTCGGCAACACCGCCGACACCGTGCGCATGTACCTCAAGGAAATCGGCCGCGTCGACCTGCTCACCATCGACGACGAGCGGCGATTGGCGCAAGCGATCGATGAGGGCAATCGCGCTGCCGTCACGCTCGATTCGGAGCACGAGGGTGCCGTCATCGATGCGGTCGATCAACGGCGCATGATGCGCACGGTCACTGCCGGCCAGCGCGCCAAGAGCGAGCTCATCCAGGCCAACCTGCGGCTGGTCGTCAGCATCGCCAAGCGCTACAGCGGTCGCGGTATGCAGTTCCTCGATCTCATCCAGGAAGGCAACCTGGGTTTGATGCGGGCTGTCGACAAGTTCGACCACACCAAGGGCTTCAAGTTTTCCACCTATGCCACGTGGTGGATCCGCCAGGCGATCACGCGCAGCATTGCCGACCAAGCGCGCACGATTCGTATTCCGGTGCACATGGTGGAGAGCATGAACCGGGTGCTGCGTATGCAGCGCCAGATGCATCAGGAACTCGAGCGCGAGCCCACGCTCGATGAGCTTGCCGAGCGCTGCGGGATGTCCAACGAGCGCATTCGCGAGATCCTTCGAATTTCGCAGGACCCGCTGTCGCTCGACTCGCCAGTGGGCGAGGAGGATGACAGCAACCTCGCCGACTTCATCGAGGACCTGACGGCCGACGCTCCGGCCGACATGGCGACGAAGCGCATGCTCACGCAGGCTGTCGAGCAGGCGTTGGGCGAGCTGACCGAACGCGAGCAGGAAATTGTTCGCATGCGGTTCGGTCTCGACGATGGTCAAGCAAAGACGCTGGAGGATGTGGGCAGGGAGTTCGGCGTCACCCGCGAACGCATCCGCCAGATCGAGGCGAAGACGCTGGCAAAGTTGCGTCACCCGATGCGCAGCCAGCGGCTGAAGGAGTTTTTGGAGGAGGAGTAGCAGGCGCCGTTTGCTATCCTCAACTCGCCTTTCCGAGATAGCTCAGCTGGCAGAGCGGCTGACTGTTAATCAGCATGTCGCAGGTTCGAGCCCTGCTCTCGGAGC
>JBBQMG010000117.1:0-13223 GCA_038328705.1 Acidimicrobiales bacterium
TCGCCGTACCCACCGGGGCGCTCGCACACCGCAAGTTTGTCTTTCATGAACCACGTGAAGTTGCGCGGCGTGATACCCAGCGCCCACTTCCCGCGCAGCCTGGGAGGCATGAGCCTTCCTCCACGTGTAGTGCCAACGAATGTCGGCTCAGGCTACTCGTTATGAGACCTGTTCGTCGGGGCCAAGCAACAAGCGCTGCTGATGGCGTGAAACCCGGCGGCCGCCACCTACCTCCGTGGCCACCGCGTGCCCCCGTGCGACCTGCAGCACGCGCTCGACGGTTGCCGCGTCGGGCGGGTGCGTGCCGACCAGCCACTGCCGCACGGCCCGGCGACCAAGCGCAACGGGTGCGGCGGCCAACGCCCGGGCGTCAGTGGGGTCGATCGCTGCGGCCAGCGTGTCCAGTAACTGATCGTCATCGCGGGCCAGGCCCGCCTGCCGGACCAAGACCGGCGTGAGGTCGCGCTGTGAGAGCTGAGCCATCAGCGGCAACAGTTCGTGGCGCACCCGATTGCGAAGGTGCCGTGGTTCCAGGTTCGACGGATCGTTGACCACCGGCAGCCGCAGCGCAACGCACAATTCGACCGTCTCGCTGCGGCGCAGGCTCAGGATCGGATGGCGATGGCCGGGACGCATTGCGGCAAGTCCGCTGGTGGACGCGCCTCGCAGCAAGTTGACGAGCACGGTCTCGGCTTGATCGTCGGCGGTGTGGCCGGTGAGTACATCGTCGGGCAGTACCTCGTACCGCGCTTGGCGCGCTCGGGCTTCCAGGTTCGGTCCGTCGAGTACGTGCACTCGTTCGGCTCGGAATGTGGCACCGAGGTGAAGTGAGTTTGCTCGGACGACGTCGGCCTCCGCGGATGAACCTTCCCGCAACCCATGATCGACGTGGACGGCCGTGACGCGGAGACCGGCTGCAACTGCGAGCACCAGCAGTGCTGTGGAATCGGCACCACCGGAGACGGCGCAGGTGGCAGCGGTGCCAGCCGGTGGAAATGTGCAACGGGCGAGCAGCGTTGCCGCAATGCCCCCGTCAAACGCCACGTCAGTCGTCGCGCTTGTTCCGCTTACCGGGGTACTGCGGGGCCACGACCATCTTGATGTAGCCAGCAACGAATGCAATCAGCAGGCTGACGCCGACGATGGAGAGGAGGGCACCGAGCCACCAGTGGAAGATCACCGCAAACATGGTGCCAGCGTAGCCACCTGGGCTGCGGCTGCGGCCAATCCGTCACCACAAGCGTCGACGAAGGTCTGGTCAGCCGATCTCGCCGTCGCCGTCGAAATCTTGGCCGAAGCACAGCTCGATCTTGGAGAGCAGCCCGGGAGGCATCTCGTCGGTCTTGCACTTGGTGCTGATGACTGTGCGCAGCTCGGCGTGGAAGTCGAATGCCTGCAGGCAATCGAGGCAGCCGCCAAGGTGCGACTGAATGGCCGCACGCGTGTCATCGGCGAGTTCATCGTCGAGGAAGGTCTCAAGTTCGCGAAGAGTTTCGTTGCAGTCAGCCATCGGTCAGTTGGTGGTCGGGCTCGGGCGTTCGCACGAGCAGGCCTCGTTCAGTTGCGAAGTCCAATAACGCCTTGTGCATCGCCTTTCTTCCCCGATGCAGCCGCGACATCACGGTACCGATGGGAATATCCAGCATTTCGGCAATTTCCTTGTAGGAAAAGTCCTCGACATCGGCCAGCAGCACCGGCATCCGGAACGATTCGGGAAGGGCCTCGAGTGCGTTCTTCACCTCGTCGTCGGTGAAGAGCTCGAACAGCGTGTCTTCTGCACTGCGGCTGGCGACATCGATGCCGCTGATGCGCTTGTAGAGGTAGAGGTCTTCGACGTCGTCGAGATCCGTCTCCTGTACCCGCCGCTGCTTGGCGCGGTAGCTGTTGATGAACGTGTTGGTGAGAATGCGGAACAGCCAGGCGCGCAGGTTGGTGCCGTCCGTGAAGTTCGCGTACCCGCGGTATGCGCGCAGGTAGGTCTCCTGAACCAGGTCCTCTGCGTCTGTGCGACTGCGGGTCATACGAACTGCCGCGCTGTAGAGCTGCGGAGCGTATTGCATCGCTTCCGTCGCAAACTCCTGCTGGTCAGCCATCAAAGGGCACCATACCCCAACCCCCTCAACCCCAAACCTTCGGCTACGGCGGGGCGTGGGTCAGGGTTCGGATTGGTGGGCTTCCACGAACGCATCGATGGCAACGACGAAGCGCTCGAGCATGTCGGCGAAGACCGGTAGTTCGCCACGCCGGTATTGCTTGAGGATGAACGTCAGTAGTTCGCCGCGGCGCGCGGCGACGGCCTCGAACACATCGCGGCCCCGTTCGGTGATCTCGACCTGCACGACACGGCCGTCGTCTGGGCTGGAGATGCGTTCGGCGAGGCCGGCGTTGACCAGCCGCTGAACAGCGCGAGTGGCGGTGGACGGCTCGACGCGCAGGGCGTCGGCCAGCTCCGACATGCGCCATGCAGGCTGTAGGGCAAGCAAGTCGAGGGTGTCCATCTGACCCTGCTCGATCGACTCCTGGTCACTGCCATAGAGGTAATCGCGCAGGCCCCCGGTGGACGAGCCACGACGAACCTCGCGCCACGCGAGGCCGATGCGCACGGCGAGGTCGTAGAGCTCGCGGTGCCGGGGATCGGTGGGAATGGTCGACATCGGTGGCGTTACAGTAACCACGATGGACCACCCCGCCGGTAACGCTGCTGCCGACGGCGCCGAGCGCGGAGAGCCGGGCGCCAACAGCGTTCCCACGCCGCTCGACGCGGTACAGGTCATGGCCTCCAGTGACGTGATGCTGACGCCAACTCTGCGCCACGTGGAGATGTACACGATGCGCGGTCTGTTGACGCTGCTCTGGCACGAGCCGGCCGAAGGCGTTGGCCTGCAGCCCGGTGCGCTGGTGCTCTGCGGCGGTGCCATGGGTGGCCTTCTCGGACCAGGCGACGCGCTCTATCACCGGCTCGGGGAAGAGTGGTCGCGTCGCGGGGTCGCGGTGCTGCGCGTCAGCTATCGCAAACCCAATGACCTCGATCTGTGCTGCGTGGATCTGGCTGCCGCTGTGCAACTCGCAATCGGGGGTGCGGGCGCCGACAAGGTGGTGCTCATGGGTCACAGCTTCGGTGGCGCGGTGGCAGTTCGTGTCGGCGTTGGCCTCAACGAGATGGTCGCCGGCATCGTCACGTTCGCAACCCAGTCCGCGGGGTGTGAGGTGGCAGGCCGGTTGGCCGAAACGCCGCTCCTCCTGTTCCACGGTGAGCGCGACGAGATCCTGCCCATCGAGGCCAGCGAGATGGTGCGCATGATCGCCGGCACCGGTGAGCTGGTGCGCCTACCGGGCGACGGCCATCTCCTCGCGAAGAGCGATGCCATCATCTGGGACCGCCTGCAGGAGTGGCTGCCGCCGCTCGTGCTCCGCAGCTGATCAACTGCGCAGAGCAGTAACGTCGCTGCTCATGCGACGATTGTCGATTCTGCTGGTAGTGCCGATGTTCCTTGCTGCCTGTTCGGATGACAAGGTGGCCTCGCCCCCTGCGTCGACAGTTCAGCCAACAGTGTGCGTGACGACGAAGGCGCCAGAAGGTCGTTTGGTGCATGTCACTCTCGACGATGTTGTAGGTGGCTTCGGCAGGTTTGGCTTACGTTCTAATGACGGGCTGACACCGGGTGTCGTGCGCGTCGAGCTGGAAGCCGATGCTGAGAACGCAGGCCCAGCAGCGATTCGAATCATGAAGGACGGGGCACAGGTTGCGACGATCGCGGGCGTCGCGGCCAGCACCACCTGTGGCATCGACCTGGACGTCGCGCTGGGCACCTATCAGATCCTGGGTGATGCTGACCAGAGCGTCGAGTTCGAGATCACCGCTGGCGAATAGCAGTGGCAACCGGTTTCCAGCAGCGCAGCCACGTGACCTAGGAGTGTCCGTTGGTCCGACGCCGTCGACGTAGTCGAAGTTGCCGGGATGTCACGATTCCAATCGCTGATACTGAGGCAACTGCGACAAATGGAGCAAACCCCAGCCCAGCGAGCAGCAGATCGATGGACTCGTTCTGCCCGCCGCGCCGGCACTCGAACGAGATAGCCGGCTCGGATGAACTCGAAGGCGACTGTCGTGTGACAACTTCGCTCTCGCACCCGAGAAAGGTCTCCGCCGCCCATTGGCGTGGACCTGTGCTGAAGATCACGAAAAACGCGGCACAGAACGTCACGAGGAGCAGCGTCATCGCGACTGCACTCGTCCACACTGCGAGCCCCCCAGATTCAGCTGCAGATTGGACCTCTGTCGGCTCAGCAAGGAAGCGACCCGATTCGGTCAGATTACCCAGCGGGCCATCAGGACAGGTCAACTTCACCCGCTCTGCCCGCGCGCGATCGAGTAGCTGCTGCGCGAGTTCCTGATCCGCAGTTTCTCGATCGGACATTGGTCCTACCCTCCGGCGAGCGATCGCTCATCCTTTCAGACCGGATTCCAGTGACACCATCTTTTCGACACCCCGCCCGGCGTTCGCTCATGGATCCGTTCGCGATCGATACCCCCGGACCTTGGCTGGATCTTGGCTGGATCTCGGCTGACGCTCTGATCGGCGGAGAGCCCCCCATCAACAGTGCCATCCAGATGTCAGGCATTGGTGTCGAGTCCTTGAACAACTGCCACCGCGGCATCGCGGACCTGCCCCGTATGGCTATTCGCATTCGACGGCGTGAGTGTTCATGTATCCGCCGGATGCATCGGGCGCGTTCACCAGCCGACCTATCGACAGTGCCAGCATTCTTCGAGAGGCGTGTCAGTGACGAAGCTTGCGCTGCCGAGAGTCAGCGAGGCTGCCTTTATTGACTGTGCTTGGTCACCGTTGCCACGGTGCAGAATCGCCAACGCGTCCTCGGCAGAATTGATCGGGAGTCCGTCCACCACTCCTCGCGATGTCGGCATTGCCACAAGCGCATCGATCGCCCCCAACGTGACGGCCTCCTTCGAGATGTCGTCGGGATAGCCGTCAGCAGGTTCGACGATCGGACCGATGCTGCCGAGTTGCTCGGGCCTCTCGCATCAACGCGTCCAGCAACTCTTGGTCGCCAGCTGAGCCCACACCTATCTGCCTGGTTGATGATCTTGATCGCGTTGCAGCTTGTATGACGTTATGTGATACTTGATGACATGGCAAAGGCGATCTCGGTACGACTCGATGACGAAAGCGAACGGGCACTTCGCACACTCGAATCCTCTGGTCTCAGCCAGTCCAACGCGATCCGCTCATCGTTGCTCGCTTCTGCCAGTCGGCTCCGGAGAGGCAGAGAACTTGCCGCGGAAGCTGCTGCGCTCGAGGCCGACGAGACCGACCGTGCCGAGATGGCGTCCGTCGCGACGCTGATGGAGTCGATGCGTGCAACGGGGTGATGTCTTCCGGTTCGAGATCCCCAAGAGCATTGGGCATGAACAACACGGCGAGCTGGCAGCAGGTCGGGTGTGAACTGGGCACGGGTGAACTTCAAACCAAGGGCCTGTGCGAACGAACGCGCTGCGAGCGTCTTGCCCAGGCCCGGAAGATCTTCGATCAAGACATGCCCGCCGGCGAGCACCCCGAACAACACCAAACCAAGTGCGTCGCGCTTGCCGACGATGGCCGTGTTGACCTCGTCGAGCACCTCGTTGGCCAGTCGCGAAGCGTCCGCTGGGGTGATGACTATCGCCGATCGGATCTCGTTCACAATGCCTCGATGTCGGTGATGGTCTGATCGAGCGTCCGCCGTGAACCCAAACGCCTCGGCGAACCATTCAGAAGAACCCGCAGCGTCGGAGTCAACGCCCGATTGGCACGCAGCGGCTGCTCGCTGCGATGGATACCGTGATGAACAATCAACCGGTCATCGGCCAGCGAGACAAGCCGGTCGTGCAGTTCGGTCGAGTCGGTCTGTCGGGCGCCTGCCATCTGATGACGCAATTGGGTGACCCGCTGGTCACCGTTGATCGGGCGGTTGGTGATGCGGGGCCTCGACCAGCCGGTGTCGCCGATGTCCCTGCCAACGTCGACAACCGACACGACCAAAGCTGCACCGACGACGACGATGCCCGCAAGGACGATGACCGCTGGACGCGAACCCGTCGCCCACAGCGACAGGGACAACACCAGCCAGATCGACGCAGTTGCGAGCACCCCCCACGGCCTCATGATGGCACCCCAACCCCGAAACGAAGGCTGGCCTCCACTCGCGCGAGAGCCTCGAAAGCGCGCGTTCGATCTGCGTCACCCAGCGGGTGATCCGAGAAACGTGCCTCGCGATACAACGCAGCAAGATCGGAAATCGCAAACGGGTCGACAGACGCCTCAGCAACGATTCGGTCGACGTACTCCGCTGACGTCTCAGCGCCAGATCGCGGCCACCCAGCCGCAGCGATGTCACCTTCGAGCCGCATCCAACACGCCACGATCGCGTTGCGCGGCTGGCCCTTGGAAAGCGCTGCACGAGCTTGCTCGACGTTGACGCCAAGGTCACCGTCCGCCACTTCAGGCAACGAGCCGAAGCGCCCAGTTCGCCGCTGTCGCGCGCCACCCGGCGGCCAATCGGTCGGCCACCAACCACGCATCGCCACCAGCGCGGCGGCCCCTGCTGCAACCACGACCACAGCAAGCAACTGCACCAGCGGGCCGACACCACCGCCCTGTTCGGATTCCGGCTCCGGCACTTGCTGTGGTGAGACGACCGTGGCCGGCGACGCACCATCGAGCGAGCCAGTACCCGACTGCGGCACCACCCAAAGCCGAACCGGCTGCGCCGACGCTGCGAACGCCAACAGCACCACTACTGTCGCCACCAGCACCCCGATAGCAAGCGGGCTCCGACGACTCATGCACCGATGGTAATCGCGAGACAGCAGTTCGAAACCCCGGTCGGCTCATGATCCGCAGCTCGCAGGCTCAATATCGTGCTACACCGAACTGTCCGAACAGAAAGCGCCCAGAACACTCGCCGCGCCGAACCTGCGCCAGAACTGCCAGTGAGAACGGGCGTGGCCAGCAGTGAATCGATCGGACGATAGCTGCGGTTTCGTTGCCTTCCGCCACAGCGTCGTGCACATTCAGATTCGTGAAACCGAACACTTTCAGGCTTTGGGCGACTGAACATCTGGTGACGTGGCCAAACCGGCTTCACCTTCTCGCCATTTCGCTCGTGGGTGTGGCTTTCGGCGGTGGGCTGGCACACCCGAGCTTCCCGACGTTCGGCTTGATTCTGGAGTTATGCCTCGTCGGGTCGCTGATGATTCGGGTCTGGCGATGGGATCGTCACCGTCTCGACAAACCAGCCGTGCCGAACCTCACGACAACGCGCTAGGTCCACCGACCGCATCGAACTACAGATATTCCGGCAATCGGTGAGGCTGCCCATTGCCTTTCGCGCCGGGATCAGCTGAGCGTCGGCTTGTCGGTCTCCTCGGTTGGCTTGCCAGCTTCTCTGAGCTCGGCCCAGATGCTGTCTTGGATCTCAAGGAACAGCTTGGCGTCGGGCGCAGATCGAGACGTCCCCTGCGTTATTGCGAGAGCCGTCAGTCATCAACCTCTGACAGACAACGCAAGTGACGGTAGATCGAGGCACGGTGGTCGCAGCCAACTGCGCGCTGACCAGGTCGAGTAATTGCACCAGCAGCTGGCTGAGCGTGGTGGCAGATGACGAGATCTGGCCCAGCCGACACCTTCGTCACCAGCGCTGGCCGGGCCTCTCGTTTGGTGCCATGCACCATGCGGCCCAGCTGCTTGGCGCGACCCATCACAGGATCGCGCGGCAACTACACGATCAACTCCCATGCACCCGGCTGGCGTTCGCGCTCGATCCCTTCTGACCGGCAGACTAACCCGAATCTTGGATAGATCTTGGATGGCCCTCTGGCCGGAGAAGATCAGCTTCACCGAAAGTGCTATCTAGCTGGCGTTATGTGGAGCCCGAGAGGAGAATCGAACTCCTGACCTACGCATTACGAGTGCGTTGCTCTACCGACTGAGCTACCCGGGCGACGGGCAGCAATGCTAGCGGTCGACCCTCGGCCAGCCCACCCCGATTCCTGTACTGATCGCTCCTTGCGTGTGGTCACAGCGCTGGGAGGTCGAGCAGTAGCGCTTGGAGAAGCAGCGTCTCGTTGGGATTTCGGTCGAGTGAGTCGAGCGCTGCATGGATGCGCTGTACGGCCTGCACGGCGGCGTCGGGGCGCTGGAGGCGACCTTCCACCAAAGCATCGCGATAGGCGCCAGCCATGACAGCCAGACCGCTGCGCAGCTCGTCCACCCGGTGGCGGCGTAGCTCACGCTTGTGCCGCTCCTCCAGCTGCTTGCGACCACTGCCGCGCTCGCCAACGGAGGCGACGCGGGCTTCCAAAGCGGTTGCTTCCTCGGCTTGGCGGGCGGCCAGGGGTGCAGCGGCGGCCTCGATCAGCGTGTTGAGTTCGATCACCAGTGCGACCACGTTGGCGCCGGTGCCATCCAGTCGTTGGGGGATGGTTGCGAAGGCTTGTCGGCGCGCCATCAGCCCGGTGTCCGTGGCCAGCACCCGGGCGCGTGTGAGGTTGCCGCCCGCGGCGGTGGCTGCCTGAGCAGCAGAATCGGCGGTTGCGCCTTCGGCGATGAGCACATCGCGGATTGTTGCTTCAGCGATCGACGAGAACTCGATGCGCACACAACGCGATGCAACGGTGATGAGCTCGGGCGGCACCTGGTCGGCGAGCACGATGAAGACTGTGCTGGCGGGCGGCTCCTCGATGGTCTTCAGCAGGCGAGCTGCACCCTCCGCCTCCAGGAGATGAAACTCGTGCAGCAACATGACCTTGCGACTGCTCTCGATCGGCGCGAGTGACGCGTTG
This sequence comes from Acidimicrobiales bacterium, assembly GCA_038328705.1. Classification (GTDB taxonomy): domain Bacteria; phylum Actinomycetota; class Acidimicrobiia; order Acidimicrobiales; family Ilumatobacteraceae; genus UBA668. The sequence goes on from JBBQMG010000117.1 coordinate 8,843, forward strand.
CGAATGATCTCCGAGACTTGTTCCTTCGAAATCCTCGCGCCGGAACGTTCGACCTCGCGAACGTCGGGGTGCTCGCCGACCAGTGCCAGTCGTGCATCGCGTGACTCAGGGTCGTCGTGGCCTGCGAGAAGCAGCGCGGCAAATGCACGCGCTGCCTCATCCTTCGTGCTGCCAGGGGGGCCGACGAAGAGGTAGGCATGGACCGGCGCAGCAGCCGCGCGGGTGAGTTGGTCGACAGCCCGGGGCTGGCCGACGACCCCGTCCCACACTGACCTCTTGTACTCGGCGAACATCAGATTCCCAGACGTTCTTTCACCGCTCGGCGAATCGCACGGGCAACACCGTCCATCGACTTCGAACCGTCGATGACGACCCAACGCTCGTGCTCGGACTCGGCCATGTGTTGAAACCCGTTTCGGACGCGCCGGTGAAACTCGTCGCCCTCTTGCTCGAAACGGTCCAGCTGGCGGCCACGCATGCGTCGCTCGAGTACCTCCGGGTCAGCATCGAGCAGCAGCACAAGGTCTGGCCAATGTGAGCCGACGGCCCACTTGTTGAGGCGGCGAACTTCGGCCAGCGGCAAGCCGCGGCCGTATCCCTGGTAGGCGAGCGTGGAGTACACGCTGCGGTCGCTGACGACGTGCCGGCCGGCGGCGAGTGCGGGGGCGACCACTTCGTCGATGTGCTGCGCGCGATCGGCGGCGGCCAGCAGCGCCTCGGCACGATGCGACAGGTTGGTGATGGCCGTGTCGTGCAGGATCGTACGGATGCGTTGGCCGATTGCGGTGCCACCTGTTTCACGCGTGAGGACGGCGTCGAGCGCTGTGGCCAGCCGGGCCGCGTGCGTGCTCTTGCCGCACCCCTCGGCGCCTTCGAGCGTGATGTAGCGACCGCTTGACATATCCGGGGCACCATACCCAGCGAGATGCACTAGTCTGTGTATGAGATTCGAATCCCGAAATGTGAGACAGTTATGTGGATCATTGTCACGCTGATTGCAGCTGGCTTTCAGACGGCACGCACCGCGTTGCAGCACCGGCTGCGGGCGTCGTTGTCAGTGAGCGGAGCGGGCTTCGTGCGCTACCTCTATGGGGCGCCGCTGTCGGCGTTGGCGGTGCTGGTGGCATGGCGCAGCGGGGTCGAGTGGCCGCACATCGCCATCCGCTTCTGGCCGACGATTCTGGGCGGTGGCGTCGCGCAGATCCTCGGCACCGTGTGCCTCATTCGGGCGTTCGATGCGCGTGACTTCGCAGTGGGCACGGTGTTCGCCAAGACGGAAGTCGTTCAGATCGGGCTTCTCTCGTGGGTGTTGCTGGGCGAGCCACTGCGGTGGGGTGGCTGGGCAGGTGCATTGGTCTGCATGATGGGCGTTGCGCTGCTGGCGACAAAGGGGCAGCGGTTGACGTGGTCGGCTGTACGTCAGCCGGCCGCGCTCTATGGGCTGGCTGCTGGCGGATTGTTCGGACTGGCCTCGATCGGTATCCGTGGCGCGACGAAGGCGCTCGATGGCGGGCCGATCGTGATGCGTGCGATCGTGACACTCGCCGTGATGAACACGATGCAGACCATCGTCCACGGTGGCTATCTCGTGGTACGCGAGCGCGAGCAGGTTCGCCTCGCTTTCGTCCACTGGCGTTCCAGCGCTGTGGTCGGTGTGCTGAGCGTGTGTGGCTCGGCCGGGTGGGCCTTGGCATTGGCGCTGGAGAATGCGGCGAAGGTGCGCACCCTGGGCCAGGTGGAACTGCTGTTCACCTTCGCCGTCTCGCGCTGGTGGCTCAAGGACCGTCACACCCGCGGCGAGCTGGCTGCCAGCAGCCTCGTCGCGCTCGGCGTCCTCACTGTCGTCCTGCTGGGCTGAGCCTTCTCGAGGGTTTCAGCGACGTCAGGCGCGCTCGAAACCCTCGGGTTAGGACTTCTTGGCGGCTGCGGCTTTCCTTGCAGGTGCCTGCTTGGCCGCAGCTGCCTTTTTGGGAGCTGCCTTCTTCGCCGGCGCAGCTTTCTTGGCGGCTGCCTTCTTGGTGGCCGAGGCCTTGCGGCCGGCGGTGCCGCCCTTTTCGATGATGGCCTCGCGACGGATCACGAGCAGCTCGAACGCGCGCTCGGGCTCCATCGCATCCAAGCGGTCGCCCTTCGACAGCGACGCATTCGTTTCGCCGTCGGTGACGTACACACCGAACTTGCCGTCCTTGGCAACGACTGGTTTGCCGCTGACCGGGTCGACACCGAACTCGCGCAGCGGACCCTTGGCAGCCATGTTGGCGCCGCCGCCGCGTCGGAACACCTTCGGCTGGCTGAAGATGGAGACCGCTTCATCCAACGTGATGGTGAGCAGCTGCTCTTCGTTGTTGATGTTGCGGAAGTCCTTCCCCTTCTGCACGTACGGGCCGTAGCGACCGTTGTTCGCTGTGATCGTCTCGCCGTCGGACGAGTCGACTCCGACGGTGCGCGGTAGCTGCAACAGTTCCTTCGCATCGTCGATCGTGACCCGCTCGAAGACCATCGTCTTGAACAGGCTGGCCATCTTCGGCTTCTCGAGACCGGGCGGCAGATTGTCAGGGGCGCCCCACTGCACGTACGGGCCGTAGCGACCGTTCTTGGCGAACACCGGAAAGCCGTCGAGCTCGCCGATCGGCTCGTCGCTCTTGGGTGCCGACAGCAGCTTCAGCGCGACTTCCACGGTCAGCTCGTCGGGTGTCAGGTCGTCGGGCACGCTGGCCGTGTCCTCGCCGCGCTTCACGTACGGCCCGTACTTGCCGGGCTTCACCACGATTTCGTTGCCGTCTGGGTCGAGGCCGATGGGGAAGGTGTTGACGGCGGCGGCGTCGATGTGATCGAGGTTCTCGGTGACCAGCCGCTTGAGACCCGGCATTGCATCCGCCGCAGGAACGTCGTCGTCGGAGCCGAAGTAGAAGTGCTGCAACCAGTCCTGCTTCTTCAACTCGTTGCGCGCGATTGCGTCGAGGTCTTCGTCGATGCGGGCCGTGAACTTGTAGTCGACCAGCTCCTCGAAGTGCTGCTCCATCAAACCGACGACGGCAAATGCGGTCCACGTGGGAACCAAGGCCTGGCCCTTCTTCCACACGTACCCACGGTCCTGCACGGTCTGGATGATGGACGCCCAGGTGGAGGGCCGACCGATCTCCAACTCGTCGAGCCGCTTGACCAAGGAGGCCTCGGTGTAGCGAGCGGGCGGCACGGTGGCGTGACCGTTCGGGGTCAGTTCGGTGACGGGCACCTGCTGGCCGACCGTGAGCGGAGGCAGCAAGGCTTCCTTTTCGTCATCGGCTTCGGCCTCGTCGGTGCTCTCCACGTAGACCTGGCGGTAGCCGGGGAAGGTGATGGTGGTGCCGCTGGCAGCGAACTCACAATCGGTTCCGCCGGTCGCGGCGCCAAGGCGCACTGAGACGGTGGTGCCGCTCGCATCGGCCATTTGCGTGGCGAGCGTGCGCTGCCAGATCATCCGGTAGAGCGACATCTCCTGGCCGTTGAGTTCGTTGGCGACGGCGTCGGGTGAGCGCAACGGAGTGGTGGGACGAATTGCCTCGTGGGCCTCCTGCGCGTTCTTGCTCTTGCTGGCGAACTGGCGTGGGGCGGCCGACAGGAACTGCTGCCCATAGGCGCGCTGCACCTCTGCCCGCACGGCGCCCAGCGCTTCGGCGGAGAGCGCCACGCTGTCGGTACGCATGTAGGTGATGTAGCCACGCTCGTAGAGTCCCTGAGCGATACGCATGACCTGAGCGGCACCAAGGCGCAGCTTGCGGCCACCCTCTTGCTGCAGGGTGCTGGTCATGAACGGCGCCTTGGCGCTACTGCGGTACGGCTTCTCCTCCACCGAGCGAACGGTGAAGTCGGCGGTGGCGAGCGCGGTTGCCAGTGAACGTGCGCGGGCTTCGTCGACGACCACGATGTTCTTCTTCGGCTGCCCGTCGGCGGTGAAGTCCTTACCGGTGGCAACCTTGCTGCCGTCGAGGGCGACCAGTGAGGCGGTGAACGACGGCGACGTGCCGGTAAGAAGGTCGATGTCCCAGTAACCGGCGGTGACGAAGGCGATGCGCTCGCGCTCGCGCTCGACGATCAGCCGCACCGACGGGCTTTGCACCCGTCCGGCCGACAGGCCGCGATTCACACGACGCCACAAGACCGGCGACACCTCGTACCCGTAGAGACGATCGAGCAGGCGTCGGGTCTCAGCGGCGTCGACCAAGCCATAGTCCAGGCCACGTGGGTTGGCGACAGCGTGATCGATAGCGCTCTTGGTGATCTCGTGAAAGACCATTCGCTTCACGGGGATCTTCGGCTTCAGATACTCGAGGAGGTGCCAACTGATGGCTTCGCCCTCGCGATCCTCGTCCGTCGCGAGATAGAGCTCGCTGGCGTCCTT
>JBBQMG010000118.1:0-13127 GCA_038328705.1 Acidimicrobiales bacterium
GCGCTCGTCGTGGCCGTGGAAGCGTCGGCCGAAATCGGCGGCGTCGAGATCAGGGCTGAACAGGCCGGCGCCGTACGACACCGCACCCATCTGGCGGTAGATGCGCGAATCGGTGAACCCCACCACCAGCTGCGGTGTGGGTCGCGCTGTTGGGAACGGCTTGGCGATACTGCGCGCCAGGGAGTCCCACAGCGGCGTGTCACTGCGACTGATGGAGGCCGGATCGTTCATCACGATCTCGACTTCGACACGGTCATAGAGATCGCCGAGCGCGGCGCGCAGGTGCGCGTCGACGTCGTCGGCGTGCTCGCCCGGCAACGTGCGTACGTCGACACCGATGTCCACACAATCCGGGATCACGTTCGTCTTCATCGGCGTCGCAGTACCAGAACCGTCGCTGCCCGGCCCGATCGTGTTGCACGAGAAGGTCGTGTGTGTGCACGCGTGAAGATGTGCGCCTGGGCCGGGTACCGGCAGCGTCTCGAGGAAGGCGTCGAGGCGCTCGACATCGAGCAGATCGCGCTGCACCTCCTGCGACACGCCGAGCGTCTCCACTCGTGTGCGCCACAGCTCGTGAAAGCGCGGCGACGGGCGGTACGCACCGATGCGTTGCACGACGGCCGCAGCGGTCATCAGCGCGTTGTCGGCCTTGAACGGGGTACTGCCGTGGCCAGGCGTGCCGCGCACGCGAAGTCGGCGCCAGGCGACACCCTTCTCGCCGACGTTGATGCCCACGTACGGCTGCTCACGTGGGCCGCTGTGCAACCCACCGTTCTCGGTGAGGACGTAGTCGGCACGAATCGACTCGGCCTCGTGGTCGGCCATCCAGCGCATACCGTGCGCGCTGCCCGACTCTTCGTCGGCGACCGCGAAGTAGATCAAGTCGCCCTTCGGTCGAAAGCCGGTCGTTGCGAGATGGCGGAAGGCAACAGCCATCGACGACGTCAGGTTCAGCATGTCGACGGCGCCGCGGCCCCACACTTCCGGGCCGGCCGGACCATCGATCAGTTCGCCGCCGAACGGGTCTCGCGTCCAGCCGGCCGCGCTCACGGGTACGACATCGGTATGGCCCATGAGGCACAGGCTGGGAGCCGACGGGTCGCTGCCTTCGATGCGAGCGACCAACGACTGACGCTGCGCACTCGGGCCCATTTGGTGCATGTCGAGGCCGGTGCCGCCCAGGAACTGGCGCAACACGTCGGCGTTGCGGGTCTCGTTGCCGGAGGTGGCACTACCGTCGTTGACGCACTGGTTGCGGATGAGAGTCTGCAGTAGTTCGACGGTTTGCCCGGTCAGTTCGTTGCTCATTGCGTTGCCTCCAATCGAGCCTGGCGCAGCGCCGTGCGGCGCACCTTGCCGGCATCGTCGCGCAGCGGTTCGGACACGAACTCGAAGGCGCGCGGCACTTTATAGATCACCAGTCGTTCGGCGAGAAATGCTTTCAGCTCGGCCTCATCGATCTCCGCCGGGTCGGCCTCGATGATCGCGTGAACCGAGCTACCCCTGTCCTCGTCGGGCAGCCCGATGACCGCGCACGAATGCACAGCAGGGTGCTCCTGCAGCGCCGCTTCGATCTCGGCCGGGTAGATGTTGGCACCGCCGGAGAGGATCATGTCGGCCGCGCGGTCACCCAGGTAGAGGTAACCATCAGCGTCTAGGTAGCCGTGGTCGCCGAGCGACTCCCAGCCACCATCGCGAGTGCGGGCCTCGGCACCCAGATAGCGATAGGTGGGTGTATCGCGCGCGCTGCGCAGCCACACCTCGCCCATCTCGCCCTCGAGCAGCTGGTTACCCTCGTGGTCGGTGATCATCACCGTGCCTGGTTGCGCACGACCCACCGACCCGCGGTGCGCCAGCCACTCTGCACCCGTGATGACCGTCGCTGTCTGCGCCTCTGTGCCCGCGTACAGCTCGAAAATCCGCTCGGCGCCAAGCCAGTCGATCCATACCTGCTTCAACCATTCGGGGCACGGCTCGGCAAGGTGCCACACGACCTGCAAGCTGGAGAGATCGAACGAATCGCGCACGTCCTGCGGCAAGCGCCAGATGCGCTTCATCATCGTCGGCACCATGTAGAGCACCGTGCCCTCGTGCTTTTGAATCGCGGCCAGCGTTGCTTCCGCATCGAATTTCTGCAGCAACGATACGTGGTTGCCGGCCAGCAGCGCCTGGCAGCTCCACACGGCTGGACCGTTGTGATAGAGCGGCCCGGGCATCACCAGGCAGCCGTCGTTACCCAGCAATAGCGGTGCCGGCGCCTCGGTGTCGATGGCTGCCGGGTCACCCGAGACGATCAGCTTGGGACGGCCGGTGCTGCCACCGGAGGTCGGGGCCTTCCATGCGGTCGAGACCACATCGGGAAGGTGGGAAGCGTCGGCGGCGGGCGCCCTGAAACCGAACGGCACGCAACAGCGGCCCTCGATGGAACCGTCCTCGGCGCCGATGACGGCACTCGGGTTCGCCAGCTCGAGGATCGCCTCGAACTCACGCTGGGGCAGCCGCCACGAGATCGGCTGCGGAATGGCACCGAGCCGCCAGGTGGCGAGGTAGGCCACGAACCAATCGATGCTGTTGGGCACCGCGATGGTGACCATGTCGCCCTCGCGGACGCCGTGCTCGCTGAGGTGGACGGCAAGGTCATCGCCGCGCTCCACCAACTCGCTTCGGCTGATTGTCTCGCCACCGCACGTGATCGCAGCCCGATCCGGCTGCACCGCCGCCAGTTCGCGGAGACGACGACTAAACGAAACGACAGCCATCCCCGCACCCTACGCGACCGCCCGCGGCCCGATGCGGTTGAGGCCGTGGAACAACAGGCCGGCGCTGAGGCCCCAGAAGGGTGCGCTGATGCCGAACGCCGTGATGCCCGAAGCACTGACCACGAGCGTGATCACCGCTGCGTCACGCAACACAGGGTCGGCCAGCGCTCCGGCCAGCGCTGCGGTCAACGCACCAAGCAGCGCAAGCCCGGCCACCGCCGAGATCAGGATCGGTGGGGCCGACGCGACCAGCGCCGTGGCGAGGCCGGCCGAGAGGCCGAGCAACACGTACGTCGCGCCACACGTGAATGACGCCACCCAACGGCGGTCAGGTTGTGGATCAGCATCTGGCCCAGCAACCAACGCCGCCGTGAGGGCAGCAAGGTTAATTCCATGGGCTCCGAACGACGCACCGGCGGCAGTGACGGCGCCGGTCGCAACCAGTAACGGGCGCAACCTCGGCGTGAACCCAAAGCTGCGCAACACCGCCATGCCGGCGACATTCTGCGATGCCATTGTCACGATGAAGAGCGGGATGCCGAGCCCGATCATGGTGCCAACATCGAACGCGGGCGTGTTGAGCGTCAGGTGCGGCCAGCTCGGGACGAACTCCGCCGCCGAGTCAGCGCGCCCAACTGCAATCGCAATCACCGCCGCGACCAGCGCACCCGGAACCGCCCATCGGCGTGCAAAACGCATCATCAGCGCCCACACGATGATCACCGGTGCAGTCATCCACGGTTCGGCCACCATCGACTTCGCCGGCGCGAAGCACACCGGCAGCAAAACGCCGGCCAGCAGCGCACTGGCCAACGGGCCTGGGATCATCGCGATCCAACGAGCCAGCGGCCGCCACAATCCGGCGATGACCGCGAGTGCGCCTGCCACCACGAACGCCCCGAGCGCGGCCCGGTAGCCACCGTGCACGGCGCCTGCCGAGACCAGCAGGGCAGCCCCCGGAGTGGACCACGCAATGCTGATCGGCATCTTCTGGCGCCAGCTGGCCCACATACCGACCAACCCCATCGAGACGGACAACACCAACAGCCCGGATGAGGCCTGGCCATCGGTCGCACCGACCGCGACGAGGCCGGCGAGCACGATCGTGAACGAGCTGGAGAAACCAACCAGTGCAGCGATGACGCCGGCGACGACAGGCTGCGACCGCATCACAGAGAGCACGACATCGGGGGCACGAGTGGCGAACCTACAGGAGCTACGCCGCGGTTCGGGGGTGGGCCAGCAGGAACGCGACGATCTCGTAGCTCGCGTCGAGGCCTTGATACGCGGGCGATGCGGTCGGGTTGGAGGGCACGTGACCCATCCACGAGTGGGCCGCATCGGCAACTGTCACGAACTTCACTTCAGCGTCGCCGCCGCATTGCGTCCACGTCGAGATGGTGAGGTCTGCGTTCGCGGCATCGTCCGTGACTGTTGGGTCGGCGGCACATCCGTCGGCTACCGCGAACTCCTGCACTGCCAGCCTCGGCGAGGTGAAGTTGACACCGGCGATGCTGTCAAGCCCTCGCCCACCGTCGATAGGAAGGTTCGTGTCCGCCGCCCCGTGTAGGTGCAACAGCGACACAGGGCTGCTCGGCGAGCACTCGTCCACACCGAGCGTCCCCGCCTGCAGACCGACAGCGACAATGCGATCGGAAAGCTCGCACGCCAGGCGATAGCTGAGGATGCCGCCGTTGGAGTGGCCGGCTGCGAAAACACGGGTCGTGTCGATGGCGTAGTCGGCTTCCAAGGTGGCCAGCAGCTGAGCGACGAACCCGACGTCGTCGATGTTGTTGCGAGCGGCGGCGCCGCAACACTCGCCACCGTTCCATGTGCGATTGGTGGTTTCGTCGGCGCCGCTTCCAATGCCATCGGGATACACCACGAGAAAGCCATTCGCCTCGGCGAGTTCGTCGAAGCCCGAATTGCGTTCGAACTGCTTGCCCCACCCGGTGCCGCCGTGAAAGGCGAGCAACACGGGTCTGGGTCCGTCGGGAAGGTTCGCCGGCACGTAGGTGCGATAGAGCCGAGTTCGACCATCAGCCGTGACGAGAGCGCTCTCGACCACGTCGCCCGTCGCCGCCACACCGGGCAACACGGGGACGGTTTCGAGGGCAACCGTCGTGTCGGGAGCAACCGTCGTCTCCGGCGCGACAGTTGTATCGGCCGCAGGTGTCGTCGTCGACGCTGTGGACACTGCTGCGGTGGTTTCGGTGGCCACCTGCGAAGAACAGGAGGTGAACAGCAGAGCGGCCAGGGACACGGTCAGAAGTCGGGAGGTCTCCATCGTGGCCATCTTGCTCGACAGGTGTGAGCAAAGGGTGATGCCGCGCTACGTTCGCTCACATGACGGACTGGCTGGGGCCACGCGGGCGCAACGGTGGAATCGATACCGTCCCACTGCCGCGTTCGCCTGGCGCGCTCTCGTTGTGCGGCAAGCACGCCATCGGCCCCGACCACGCAGCAGCCATGGCAGCATGCGGTGCAACGACTGTCGTCTGCCTGGTGGAGGACTACGAACTGGCCGACCGCTACCCCGAATTTCTGGCCTGGCTACTCACGCATGCTGGCAATGATGCGGTGTGGTTTCCCATCCATGATCTACATGCGCACGGCCTGACGGCGACGGAACCGTTCATCACCGAACTCGTTCGACGGCTCGACGATGGCGAGCACCTACTCATGCACTGCGCGGCCGGCATCGGCCGCACCGGCACGATGGCGGTGTGCGTGCTGATGGAGCTGGGCATGTCGCTGCCCGACGCGCTCGCGCACGTGGCACTGCATCGTCCGATGGCAGGCCCAGAAGTCGGAGCGCAACTCGAGCTCGTCAATGCGTGGGCCGCTCGACGGACCTGATCGGCGGGCTCAGGTGAGCGGTTTGGCCAGGCGCACGTTCTTCAAGTTCTCCGGCGCTGCCAACGCCACCATTGCCACTTCGTAGTCGGGTAGCGAGTACACACCGCCGTCGTCGTTGATCATGATGAACCGGTCGAACTTGGCCAGGAACGTGCGGTCGTGACTGACCGCGATGACCGTTCCCTGGAAGCCGTCGAGCGCCAGCTCCAACGCCTCGCTGGACTCGATGTCGAGGTTGTCGGTGGGCTCGTCGAGCAGCAGCACGTTGTGACCATCCAGCTCCAGGCACAGGATCTCCAGCCGTGCCTTCTGGCCGCCGGAGAGCGTTTGGAACTCTTGCCGGGCATTGTTCACCAGGCCGTAGCGGGCCAGTGAGCGCATGCACTTCTCGTCGTCGTGCAGGCGCTGACGGATGATGTCGAGGATCTGCTTGCCGCGCCACTCGGGCCGATCGTTGACCTGGTTGAACATGCCCACGGAGGTGCGCGGGCCGAACTGGATGGTGCCCTCCACCTCGGTGGCGGTGCCGTGCAACGCCGACAGCAGGTGCGTCTTTCCCGTACCATTGGGACCGATCAGGCCAAGGCGTTCGGCGAAGTAAACTTCGTCGCTGAACGGCAGGAACAGGCTGCCCACCGAGACGTCGTCCATCTTCACGACCCGACGCGCCGAGTCCGCCCCGCGCAACGAGACATAGATCTGCTGATCGGACACCGGAGGCGGAGGTGGGCCGGCGGCCACGAACTTCTCCCACCGTGTCTCGGCCGCGTTGGCCTTGGTGGCGTTCTTGAAGTTCTGTGCGGCACGGACCTTCATGATCTTCATGTGCTCGTGCAGGCGGCGTTCCTCGACGGTCCACCGCTTCAGCGCGTCGCCGAGCAGTTCCTGCCGCTTGGCACGTGCATCAGGGAAGGTGGTGTACGAGCCGCCGTGCACCCACGCGCCCGAGCCTTCGATCACGATGATCTTGTTGGCCACCCGCTCCAGCAGCGTGCGGTCGTGGCTGACCATCAAGATGGTGCTCTTGCACGACTTGATCTGCTCTTCCAGCCACACGCGGGTGGGGATGTCGAGGTAGTTGTCGGGCTCGTCGAGCAGCAAGATGTCGGCGTTGCTGGTGAGCAGCAGGTCGAGAACCAGCCGCTTGCGTTCGCCGCCGCTGAGCTCGCTGACCAGGCGAGTGTGAAAGTCCGCCACCGGCGTCTTCACGCTGCGCCGAGCTGCGGCCGCCCACTGGGCCTCCAGCTCGTAGCCGCCCATGTCGCCCCAGTGGGTCAGCGCTTCGGCGAACAACATGCCATCGTCGCTGCCGTCCAGCATGGCCTTCTCGGCGGCCACCATCGCCCGGCCGGCGGTGCGCATCTCGCGCGGCGCGACCTCGATCAGCATCTCGCGCAAGGTGTCGGTTGGGCGCGACATGCCGACGTCCTGCGTCATGGTGAGCACGGTGCCGCCGAGTGCGAACTCGCCCTCGTCGGCCTGTAGCTCGCCGGAAAGGATGCGCAAGATGGTGCTCTTGCCGACACCGTTCGCGCCGACCAGCGCGGCATGCTCACCAGGCGCCACGCCGAAACCGACGTCGAAGAACAGCGAGTCGGCCCCAGGCGGTGCGTATTCGAGTTCAGAGACGACGATGCTGCTCACGGCCGACCATCTTGCCTGGCCGAAGGCCTGGTCCCTCCTTCTTTTCGAGGCACACCATCCCTCCGGGAACGTGACCCTGCCCGCTGCGACCTTCAGCAGTCAGTGGCACACCACAGAAGTACGTTCGTGCGTGGTGTACCACAGAATGAGAATTGCGTCGGGGCCACACGCGGGCGAGGGTCGGAACTACGCGAAGATGTGTCCGTGGGATGGGAGGCACTCGGGCAGTGGGGCGATGACGTCGTTCGCATCGAACCGCTCGCTGGCGGAGTCGCCAACGACGTGTGGAGTGTGCGCTTCGACGGGCGCCTCGCTGTCGGTCGTCTCGGTGTCAGGAGCGACGCTGATCTCGCGTGGGAGACCGAGCTTCTCGAACACCTCGACCGCGAAGGTCTGACCGTGCCGGTTCCGATCCCGACGACGGACGGCCGGATGTTCGTCGGCGGTCTGGCGGTGATGACCTACGTGTAGGGCGGACCGCCCGAGACCGGCGCCGACTGGCGTCGCGTGGCCGACACGCTGCGCCGGCTGCATCAGCTGACGCAGGGCTGGCCGCAGCGCCCAGGCTGGCGATCGTCGAGCGACCTCCTGCATGCCGAGACCGCGACGAAGATCGACCTGCGCGCGATGCCGCCTGAGGGTGTTGCTCGATGCCGGGCAGCGTGGGCGCGGCTCGTGGGACGTCAGACGTGCGTCCTGCACGGCGACCTCAACCCTGGCAACGTTCGCATGACCTCGGATTGGGTCGCGCTGATCGACTGGGACGAGTCGCATGTCGACGTCGCCGACCTCGACCTGGTGCTGCCCCACAACGCCGCCGGTCTCGACGACGGCGCGCACGACATCGCCGAGCAAGCGTCGGCCGCGTGGGAGGCCGCCGTCTGCTGGGACGACGAATACTCAGTCAGGCGGCTTGCCGAAGTTCGAGCGCTTTGACCGGCGTCATCGAATCGATGGTCTTGACGGCGATGTGGTGTGTTCGTCCAGACCGAAGCCCGACATGCGCCCGGTCCATTATCGTCAGCGGAATGCGACAATGGACCGGTCCCAGCGATGACTGATCCACCGCTTCTCGGGCGCGGTCGAGCGGCCGACGTTTTCGACCTCGGCGACGGCCGCGTTCTGCGGCGCTATCGCACTCCCCACCCTGGCGTGGCGCAGCGCGAGGCGACTGCCATGCGGCAACTCCGCGCACACGGCGCGCCGATTCCGGAGGTGTATTCGGCCGACGGCGACGAGATGATCATGGAGCGCATCACAGGGCGCTCGATGATGGATGTGCTGACCTCGCGACCGTGGAGGGCCGGCGCAATGGGCCAGCTGCTGGCCGAGGTTCAACGGCAGATCCATGCAGTGCCGGCCGGTGACATCGACCTGCCTCGGTTCAGCGAGGGCACCGCGATCCTCCACTTCGATCTGCACCCCGACAATGTCATGCTCACCGATCACGGCCCGGTGGTGATCGACTGGAGCAACGTTGTAGTCGGCGACCCCCTCGCAGACGTGATGTTCAGCTGGATGCTGATGAGCACCGGCGAGCCCGACTCCGTTCCGCTGCTACTGCGCCCCATCGTGCGTCGGATCCGACGGAGCCTGGTCGCCGGCTTCATCGAGGGCACCCCGATCGACGATGCCGCGAGAGCGTGGGTGCAGGTGGTGTGTGAACGTCGCATCGGCGATCCCAACACGACCGCCGCCGAGAAGGCCAACGTCCGCAAGTTCGCCGAGCGGCTGGTCTAGCCCGTACGTACGGCTGGCTCCGACGCGTACGTGCTCGTCTCGGCACATGCTCTTCACCGCTTCCAAACTGCGCGAGAACATTCATCGAGTCCTCGACCAGGTGCTCGAGACGGGCGAGCCCGTCGAGATCGAGCGCAATGGTCGACGACTTCGCATCGTGGCCGATGAGCAGCCGAGCCGACTCGATCGTCTGGTCCGCCGACCCGAGGCGGTGGTCGGCGACAGCGCCGATTTCGTGCACCTCGATTGGTCCGGCGAGTGGCAGGGGTGATCCGTCTCGACACGCACGCGGTCGTGTGGTTGTTCACGGGCGAGCTCGAGCGCTTCACCAAGAAGGGCCGCGCAGCGATCGACACCCAGCAATTGGTCGTCTCGCCGATCGTGCAGCTCGAGCTCACCCACCTGCACGAGATCGGGCGTTTGACCGTCGGCGGAGCCGACATCCTCGGCGATCTCGCCTCACGGATCGGGCTGTCGACGTCCGACCAGTCAATGCTGTCGGTGGTGCAGGCGGCAGCTGGCCTGACCTGGACGCAAGATCCGTTCGACCGGTTGATCGTCGCCGATGCATTGTCGGCGAACTGCCCACTGCTGACGAAGGACGAAGGACGAAGTGATTCGCAGACACGTGTCCATCGCCCGCTGGTGACCGGGGCGGAGGAGCCTGCTGAGAATCATGCCGGTGGTCAATCTGCAAGTGCCGGCGGTTCAGCTGAACCGTTTCGAGGCAGGTCCGGTCACGGAAACTCTTTGAGACCCCTTCCGTAGTGTTCGATCATGGGCACCACTTCTGCGCCTCCCGTCAGCCACACCTCAGCGAACCCCCATTTGACGGATGTGCCGTTGGAGCACTTGGAGGCCGAGTTGTGCACGTGGTCAGCCAATCTCGCCGCTGCTGAGTACCGCTGGTTCGCGTTGCTCGCCGAGTTCGACAGGCGGCTCGGTTGGCAGCAATGGGAATGCCACTCGTGCGTGGCCTGGATGGCATGGCAACTCGGTCGCGATGCCATCCACCGCACGCAAGAAGCTCCGCGTCGCCCATGCCCTCGCCGTCTCATCACGGATCGCGGAACAGATGCGACTCGGCCGTCTGTCGTACTCCAACGTGCGCGCGATCACTCGCATGACCGAGCCTGCCAACCAAGCGAGCCTGGTCGACATCGCGCTCGCTGGCACCGCCGCCCAAGTCGAACGGGTCGTCGCCGGCTACCGACGATCCCTGCCACCCGACGACGACGCCAGGCTGCGACCACCTCGCACGACGCGAGATCCACCATCTCCACCATCGCGGTCACGGCGGCACGAACGAGATCGACAACCTGCTCTTGGTGTGCTCCTACCACCGCCACCGCCTCCACGAAGGCGGCTGGCAAGCTCATCGGATGCCGGACAGTACGGTGGAGTTCACGCTCCCCAACGGCCGAATCCTGCCCGCAAGCTCCGTAACACCGGACGGAAGGCCGACGATGTCCAGGCCAGCGCCAGACGCGCCGCCGACGGCCGTTGCCAATGGCAAGGCGACCGCCTCGACCTTGACTGGACCCTCATGACCCTCTTCTCCCACACACCATGGCATGACCCGTGGAGAACCGCTTGGAACGAATGGCAGAGCGGTTCAGCTGAATCGTTTCGACCGCTCACAGCAGTCTCGACTCCTCGCACCGCACCCGTACTATTCCTTCAGGGCGATGAGGCCGGCGGTTGCGGGGCGAAAGCCGCAGGCGTCTATGTAGAAGCTGCGCAGGTGCTCGTCGAAGTCGACGTGCAGCCACTCGCAACCCGCCGCCTTCGCGTGCTCGCGGGCAACTGCAACGACGCCGGTGCCGACGTCATTGCCACGGGCTGAGACTGCGACCATCGTGTCCTGTAGCCAGGCGTGCACCACTCCGTCCCAGGGCACGTTCACAAACCCGACGAGTTGTCCATCGCTGCGAGCCGTCGCCCAACCAAGGCTGTGATTCGCGGTCTGAAGCTCCCAATCCCACTCAGCGCCCGTGAACACGCGGGTGTCGAAGGCCTCCGCATGCAGCACGTTGAGTTCCTCATTGTTGAACGGGCCACCCCATTCATAGACAACGTCCACAGCTAGACCGCCGGCTGTTGCTGCGTGATGCAGTGGATGCCGCCGCCGCTGGCGAAGATGTCGCGGGCGTCGTGGAGCACTATCTCGCGACCGGGGTAGACGCCTTCCAGAATCGAGGCGGCGACGTCGTCGTTCGGGTCGTTGAAACTGCACAGGATCACGGCGCCGTTGCAGATGTAGTGGTTGAGGTAGCTCCAGTCGACCAGCTCGCCGTCGGCATCGTGGGTCTGCACCGGGGCCGGCACCTCGACCACTTCCAACTCGCGACCCTTTGCGTCGGTGGAACCTCGCAGTAGCTCGATGTACTCGTTGGTCACCTCGAAGTCGGGGTGCGACGGATCGGTCTGGCGGTGCGCCAACAGTACGCCTGGGCGAACGAAGCAGGCACAGATGTCGACATGCCCGCGGGTACCGAATCGGTCGTAGTCCTTCGTGAGCCCGCGTGGCAGCCAGATGATCTTGCTCACGCCGAGGCACGCCTTCATCTCGGTTTCCACCGACTCGGTGTTCATGGTTGGATTGCGACCAGGGTCCAGCTGCACGGTGGTGGTGCACAACACCGTGCCCTCACCATCGACGTGGATGCCGCCGCCCTCGTTTACCATCGGCGAGCTGAACAACTCGGCACCCGCAAGGCCCGCCATGTAGGCGCCGACGTGTTGCTCGTCGGTCCAGTCGGAGAAGCCGCCCTCCCCCCACGCATTGAACTTCCAATGAGTTGCGCCCAGTCGGCCGTCGGGATGCGTCAGGAAGGTCGGCCCGCTGTCGCGCGCCCACGAGTCACCGATCGGTGTTTCGTGAATCTCGATGGAGTCGTCGACCAGGGCGCGCGCAACGTCACCATCGCCCACGTTGCACACCAACGACACCGGCTCGAAGCGGTTGATCGTGTTGGCCACGCAGGCCCACACGTCGCGCACGGTGCTCAGCAGCCCGTCACTGCCGTCGCCGAAGCCTTCGTTGGCAGGCGGGAACTCCATCCATGTGCGCTCGTGCGGCGCCCACTCGGGCGGCATCGAGAAGCCTTCGGTGCGAGGTGTGGTCATCGTGGTTCTCCTTGGCGAAACGTCGTCGGTAACATCATCATTGAACGTCAGAGGAAGTAGAGGCGGCTGAGCGACACGGATTCCGATGGCGCCGAGTAGACCGACTCGCCGTCGAGCGACACCATGCCGGTCTCGGCGTCGACATCGACCGTGCCCAACCGGTTGTTGAGCACCATGTTGGACGGGCCGATGTTGCGGGTGCCCTTCACCGCGACACGGCGGCGGCGAGTGGTCATGTGGTCGTCGCCGGCATCGATTGCGGCCTGGCTGACAAAAGCAACCGACAGGTCGGCAGCGGTCGACCCGTACGAACCGAACTGCGGCCCGAGCACCAGTGGTTCACACGAGTCCGTGGTGGCGTTCGGGTCGCCCGTGACGCCGTACGCAGGGAACCCGGCCTTGAGCACCAGCTGTGGCTTGGCGCCGAAGTGGTCAGGTCGCCAGAGCACGATGTCGGCCAGCTTGCCGATGTCGAGCGAGCCGATCTCGTGCGAGAGGCCGTGAGCGATGGCCGGGTTGATGGTGAGCTTGGCCATGTACTGGCGTACACGATCGTTGTCGTGCACGGTGGGCTCCGTGAGCAGGTCCTGCTTGTTCTTCGCCGCCAACTGGAAAGTGCGGCGCACCGTTTCGCCGGCCCGGCCCATGCCCTGCGCATCGCTGGACGTGATGCCGATGACACCGAGATCGTGCAGCACGCCTTCGGCCCCCATCGTGCCGTTACGGATGCGATCAGTGACCATTGCGTGGTCGCTGTGACTGTGGTGGTTCAGCCCGTGCGCGCTGAAGATCATCTCGTAGTGCTCGTCGAGTGCGTCGCGCCCGAAGGGCAGCGTGGGGTTGGTGGATGAGCCAATCACGTTGGGCACGCCGGCCAACTTCAACACGTTGGGCACATGCCCGCCTCCACAGCCCTCGATGTGGAACGCGTGAATGGTGCGGCCGGCCAACACGCTCAGCGTGTCCTCCACCGACAGACATTCGTTGAGGCCGTCG
>JBBQMG010000119.1:0-13056 GCA_038328705.1 Acidimicrobiales bacterium
GTCACACAGAGGTCGCGCAGAAGGTGTCGCCCTGGGGCAGCGACTGCATGGTGGCAACGTCGGCGACGCCGTAGAGGGCCGTCAACATGCCCTTCACCATCCCTCGGTCGACCGCACAGATGACCGGGTGCTCGATTGCGACCGAGCCGAACGGGCAGTGGTTGTTGACGATGCGCAACTGGTTGTTGCGCTGGTCGGCGTGGGCCGCGAAGCCGTGGGCGGTGAGCGCATCGGCCACTGCCTGCATCGCCGAACGCAGGCTTCGCTGACCGACCGCCAGGTCTGCACCGGTGAGCCCCTGCGCCATGGCGAGACCATACTCCTGGCCCACTTCCTCGGCCATCGCCTCCGCCTTGTCGTGCGGCAGTAGCGCGAGCGCCCGGCCCAGCAGTGACAGCACGAGATCATCGCTGTGCACCGGCACGTCGCCGGTGAGGTCGACCTTTGCGTCGGGCGACACTCGGTAGTGCTTGCTGGGCCGCCCTGCGCCGGCGCCTTCCGCACGCTCGACCGCGACCTCGAGGTAGCCGCCGGCGGCCAGCTTG
This sequence comes from Acidimicrobiales bacterium, assembly GCA_038328705.1. Classification (GTDB taxonomy): domain Bacteria; phylum Actinomycetota; class Acidimicrobiia; order Acidimicrobiales; family Ilumatobacteraceae; genus UBA668. The sequence continues at coordinate 546 of JBBQMG010000119.1, forward strand.
TCGAGATGGTGGCGAGCAACATTGGGGTGCACACCGAACCGCAGGGCAACCTGCGTGGCCGTGACGCCGGTCGACTCCTCGCGGGCAAAAAGGTAGATGCCACGACGAGTTGGATCGCCGAACGCGTCAGTGATTGCCGACACGGTGCTGGTGAAGGACGGCGAGTTCGCGGACACGCCGATATTCTACCTATGCGCGTAGTGGTAATTCGGACGCGCCGCAGCCCAGCCTCGGAGTCGCCGACATGTCTCAGCCCACGCACGATCAAGTCATCGACGCACTACGGCCGGTGGAGGACCCCGAGCGGCGCCGCAGCATCGTCGATCTCGGCATGGTCCGAGAGGTCACGATCAGCGACACCGGTGTCGTCGGCGTGTTGATCGCGCTGACGGTTGCGGGCTGTCCACTGCGCAACGAAATCCAGAATCGGGTCGGCGGCGCAGTCACGCAGGTCCCCGGTGTCACCGGTTTCAATCTCGACTTCACCGTGATGACCGACCAAGAGCGCGAGGCAGTGCGCGAGAAGCTTGGTGGCGGCCACAGCCACGGCGCGCCGGCAGCGCAGGGCGGCCACGGCCACGCAGAAGGCAAGGCCGTGCCGTTCAACCAGCCCGGCAACAAGACACGTCCGCTGCTCATCTCCAGCGGCAAGGGTGGCGTCGGCAAGAGCAGCGTCACGGTCAACCTGGCCGTCGCGCTCGCCAGCCAGGGCTACAGCGTGGGCATCGTCGACGCCGACATCTACGGCTACTCGGTGCCACGCATGCTGGGCACCGACCGCGACCCGGTGGTCATCGACGACATGCTGATCCCGCCGGAGAATCACGGCGTGCGTTGCATTTCCATCGGCTACTTCGTGCCGGAGGGCCAGGCCATCATCTGGCGTGGCCCGATGCTGCACAAGGCGCTCGAGCAGTTCCTGGCCGACGTGTTCTGGGACGAGCCCGACTTCCTGCTCATCGACATGCCGCCCGGCACCGGCGACATCGCCCTCAGCCTCAGCCAGTACCTGCCGCGCGCCGAGGTCTACGTGGTCACCACCCCGCAGCCCGCAGCGCAGAAGGTCGCCGCGCTCTCAGCGGCCATGGCCGCCAAGGTGAACCTGCCCGTGAAGGGCATCATCGAGAACATGAGCTGGTTCACCGGCGACGACGGCAAGCGCTACGAGATCTTCGGCAGCGGTGGCGGCCAGACCTTGGCCGACGATCTGGGCGTACCGCTGCTGGGCCAGCTGCCGCTGGTTCCCGAGCTGCGCGAGGGAGGCGACAATGGCAACCCCATCACGGTGGCCCATCCCGACAGCGAAGTGGCCAAGTCCTTCCAGGCCATCGCCGCCCGCATCGCCACCGAGCTGAAGTCCAAGAAAATCTTCAGCGCCGCCCTCAAAGTGAACTGACCCGGCCGGCGGGTCGGAATAGGCTTTCGCGATGGACCAACTCGCGATTCGGGATGCGGATCTCGGCGACCTGAAGGCTCTGAAGGAGATCTTTCGCCGGGCCTCGTTGTCGAACGAAAGTGATCGACCGCTGCTGACCGAGCATCCTGAGTTTCTCGAACTGTCGGACACTGCGATTCGCGAAGGTCGGACCCGCGCTGCCGTGATGGCCGAGATGGCGGTTGGGTTCGCCACCTTGGCCATCAGCGGATCCATCGCCGAACTCGAGGACCTCTTCGTCGACCCTGATTGGATGCGTCGCGGTGTCGCGACAGCGCTAGTAGCCGATGCCACAGTCCAGGCTCGGACCAGCGGCGCGACGCGCATCGAGGTCGACGCCAATGATCACGCGCTGCGGTTCTACGAGTCAGCAGCGTTCGTCAGCCTCGGCCGAAGGGCGCTCCCGCACGGCATCGCGACCCGAATGGCGATCAGCTGGCCGGGTCGTACATGAACTCACGGACTGACGGATAGCTCAGCCGGTTTGGGGAACCATCGGCATCTGTGACGGTTGCTCTGGATCAGCGCCCGCGAGCTGCACGCGGTCGCGACCGCGGGCTTTGGCCCTGAGTAGCGCTTCGTCGGCGAGACGGAGCAGTTGATCGAGGTGAGGAGTCATGCTGGTGTCGGACACCCCGAACGAGGCGGTGACGGAGGGCGTGTCGGCACGAGCGCACGATTCGGCGAGCGTGCGCCGAACACGTTCGAGGACAGCTCCTGCGGCAGAGCGATTGCTGTTCGGCAACGCGATCATGAACTCTTCACCGCCCCATCGCGCAAAGATGTCTTCGGCCCGCAGAGCGTCGCGAACGGAATCACAGAACAGCCGCAACGCACGGTCGCCGACGTCATGTCCATACGTGTCGTTGAGCAACTTGAAGTGATCGAGATCGGCCATCACCACGGCGAACGAATCGCCGGCGTGAAGCCGTCGCACCAACTTGTCCTCCGCAGAACGGCGGTTCAGTAGGCCGGTCAGGCTGTCGGTACTGGCTTGCAGTTGAGCCTTCGAGAACGCCCGAATCGTGCCGATCGCCGTACCGGTCTGGGCGGCGAGCACTACCAAGCGGTGAGCGGCTTCTTCGTCAGGTGGCGCGCCAGGTGCACCAGTGACGTGGAGCACGCCCAGCGACCTGCCCATGAATGCCACCGGAACGCACTGCGCCGACACGGGGCCGCCGGGCCGATCACGAAGGTACGGGCAGGCGTTGAGGGCATCGGAACTCGTGAAGGTCTGCGTGGTGGCCCGCCGGACTGCCGGGCATTCGAATGGCGAGGGCACCCCGCATCCCGCCGCTCCGGCGACTGGGTTCACCACCCGGGCAATCATGTGGGCGTCACTGGAATCGGCGAGTAGCAGTTCGCCGGGGTGCGCAGAGACGTCGCCGGCGAGGACGTGGGCAACCAGCGACGCAACCGCCTCCTCGTCCGCGGCCATCTCGAGCGCGTCGTGCAGCTCGGCCCCGAACCGCTGGCGGGAGTGTTCTACTTGTTGGACGCGCTCCACCTCTGCCGTCCAGCTGCCCTCGCGTCGCAGTGTCCGGTCGAGTGGTCTGAAGAACAGCAGCGCGAGCGCGATCAAGGCGACGATCGCACCAATGGTGAGCAGATCGATCCTGTCCTGCAACGTGGACAGAGTCTCGTCGATGACCGGGGAACTGGGCGCTGTTCGAGCTGCCTCGCGCAGTGCTCCTCGGTGACCGATCCAATCGAGGCCGACCAGGCTGAATCCGATGAAAATTCCGCTCATCCAGCGCAGCGTGAAGCGTCGTTGCAGAGTATTCAGCTGCCCAGCGCGTGTGCGCGGGTCGGTTTCAACTGTTGAGTCGAACTTCACGGATCTGCATCGGCAGAAAGCTCACGAACCTCAAGGGATATGGAGATCTTCTTGCCGAATCGCTCTTGTACGCCCCGGCAGCGTCACACTGAGCGTCAGTCGCCCCAGTGGCGTTGTTCCTTGAACGGGTCGCCGTACATGTGGTAACCGTTGCGTTCCCAGAAGCCGGCCCTGTCGTCGTCGCGCAACTCCAGGCTGCGCACCCATTTGGCGCTCTTCCAGAAGTAAAGGTGCGGTACCACGATCCGCACCGGGCCACCGTGAATGGGCTCGATCTCCTCGCCCTCGAACGCGTACGCCACAATCGCCTCGTCGGTGATGATGTCGGCCAGCGGCAGGTTGGTGGTGTACCCGTGCTCGGCGTGCTCCACCACGAACTTGGCTTCACGCTGCACCCCAGCGCGCTCGAACAGGTCGCTCACCCGAACACCGGTCCAGGTCGTGTCGAACTTGCTCCATTTGGTCACGCAGTGAATGTCGAAGGTGAGCGTCGCCGCCGACATTGCCTTGAGCTCGTCGAGGGTGATGGTGAACGGCCGATCGACAAGGCCGCTGATCGTCAGGTCCCACTCGCCCGCGCCGTACGTCGGCACGTCGCCGACGTGCAGCACCGGAAAACGGTCGGTGAGGTACTGCCCCTTGGGGAGCCGGGCAGGGTCGTAGCCCTTGGCTGCCAACGCATCACGATTGCGATCGAAGAATCCCATTCGCACAGTCTGCACCCAGCAGGCGTTCACGGCCACACAGCGGGGCGCGCGCGTAGGGTGTTCACATGAGCGATATGCCGCCCCCTCCCCCGCCCAACATGGGTCCGCCCCCCGGCTACGTTGCCTACGGCGGTCCTGGCGCGATCCAAGGCACGTTCAAGCGTGTCGCCGGCCTGACCAAGTGGCTGGTCGCCTTACTCATCATCAGCTTCGTTGTGCAGCTCGTCTCGCTCCTCGTACAGTTCACTCTGCGCAGCTCGGCCAACGATCTCATCAACAACACCATCTCGACCTCGGCCTTCGATGACAAGCTGGGCCTGTACCTCGGCGTCGCAGCGCTCGCCGGCGTCGCCTCCATCGCCCAGATCGTCATCTTGATCATCTGGACCTTCCGCATGGCGAAGAATCACCTTGTGCTGGGCCGCCAGCCGCAGTCGTTCAGCCCTGGCGCCACGATTGCGGTCAACATTCTCGGCGGCTGCACGCTCGGCATTCTGAACTTCTTCATGTGGCGCGAGCTCTGGAGGGCAGCCGATCCTGAGACCGCCGCCGGCGACCCCAGCTGGAAGCAACGGGCAGTCACGCCGCTCCTCACCATCTACCTCGTACTCACGCTGGCCACCGTCGCCACTGCCCTCTCGCTCGGGTTCTCCGGCTCGGTCAGCCCCGTCCGAACCACCGGCTCATCGTCGGATCTTGCAAAGAACATCAGCGACAAGCTGCCGTTCATTGCGCTCAGCGGCGTGCTCACCCTCGTAGCCGCCGCCGTCTTCATCATGTTCGTACGGCAGTTGGCTGCTCGGCACATGCAGGCCACGCGCGAGTCCGCGCCCAGCTGATGCTGTATCTGGTCCGTCACGCCAAGGCAGGCGATCGGTCGGCCTGGAAGGGCAACGATCGGTTGCGGCCACTCTCCAAGGAGGGTCGCCGCCAGGCTGACTCACTGGCCCGGCGCCTCGCCCGGCTGACCACCGGCGAACTGGTCAGCAGCCCGTACGAGCGCTGCCTGCAAACGGTGCAGCCGCTTTCGGCCGTGCTGCGCCAGCCCGTCCGCGACGACGAACGATTGGGCGAGGCGACCGGCTTCGAAGGCGCTCTCGCGCTGATCGGCGAGCTACCCGACGGCAGTGTGCTGTGCAGCCACGGCGACGTGATCCCTGAAACGATCGATGCTCTCCAGCGCCGTGGTTGCGTCATCATCGGCGAACCGAACTGGCGCAAGGCAAGCATCTGGGTACTGACACGCGACGACAACGGGGAAATCGTGGAAGCCACCGCCTGGGCGCCGCCGGAGCCGTGAGCGCAGACCGCTACGGGCAGTTGTTGCTGGTGCCGAATTCGATGCAATGGTCAGGGTCAGCGGCGATGGCCACCCACAATGCACCCCACGCCAACACCACGATGATGCCGACCACCAGGCCTGCAATCGCCATGCCGCGACCGTTGCGGGCGCCGTTCTTGGTCTGCGACAACCCGACGAAGCCGAAGATCACTCCCAGCACGGCCGGTATCCCACAGACGAGGATTCCCGCAAGGCTGCACACCAGTGAAGCAATGGCCATGCCCGATGTCGGCGGCTGCTGGCCCACTGGCGCAAGGCCGTACGGCTGATAGCCCGGAGGAGACCCGTAGCCCGGCGGCGGCTGGAAGCCACCAGCGCCCGACCCCGTCGGAGGGCCAGGTGGCATCGGCGGGGGTGGCGGTGAGCTCATGTCCGGCGCCATAGTTCTTCACGACAGCGACCCCTAGGATCGCCAAATGCCCACGCCCGCCATCGCTCCTGCCGTGACACCAGCCGCCATCGACAGTGCCGCCGTTCGCCTGGCCGGTCACATCCGAGTGACGCCACTGCTGGACATTGCCGCCAGTGAGCTCGGCCTGCCCGTCGACGTGGTGCTCAAGCTGGAGCTGCTGCAACACGTCGGCAGCTTCAAGCCACGCGGCGCATTCAATCGCGTACTGGCCGCAGGTCCGATTCCCGACGCTGGACTGGTGGCTGCATCGGGCGGCAACCACGGTGCAGCGGTCGCATTCGTTGCCCGCTCGTTGGGTCATCGCGCAGAGGTCTTCGTGCCCTCCAGCAGCCCGGCAATGAAGCGCGATCGCATTGCCTCGCTCGGCGCCACGGTACACGTCGTCGAGGGCCTCTACGACGACGCCCAGGCCGCGGCCAGCGCTCACCAGTTGAACACCGGCGCGCTCGCCGTCCACCCGTACGACCACCCCGATGTCGTCGCCGGCCAGGGCACGGTGGCTCGCGAGCTGGAACTGCAGATGGCGGCTCGCGGCAGCGAGTTCGACACGGTGCTGGTGGCCAGCGGCGGCGGTGGCTTCACCGCCGGCCAGGCTGCGTGGTTTGCCGGTCGCACGCGCGTCGTCGCAGTCGAGCCCGAGACCAGCCAGTGCCTGCGCGCCGCCCGCTCGGCGGGCGAACCGGTCGACGTCAGCGTGTCGGGGGTGGCCGCAGATTCGCTCGGCGCGAAGAAGCTCGGGTCGGTGGCCTGGACCATCGTCGAACACTTCGTGGCCGATGCCATCACCGTCAGCGACGACGACATTCGAGCGGCGCAGCGACTGCTCTGGGATCGGCTGCGGTTGGTGGCCGAGCCCGGCGGTGCCACCGCCCTCGCCGCGCTGCACAGCGGTGCGTACATCCCCTCGCCGGGCGAACGCATCGTCGTCGTGGTCTGTGGGTCGAACTGTGACCCCACCACGGTCGTCGCCTGATCAGCTCCGCTCGTCGAGCTGATCAGCCGAGTTCGCCGAGCAGCCTCTGGATGAGCGGGATCATGTCCGCCGGCGGGTCCAGCGTCAGGCACTTCTCACCGGCGGTCCGAGCAGTGTCGGCGTCAGGTTCGGCGAGCAGGTAACCGGCGGCGAATGCAAGCAGGCAGTGTGCGTTCGCATAGTCGGGGTTGCTGTCGATGGTGGACTGCAGCAGCTCGATGCCTTGGTCCACCTGAGCCGGATTGTTCGTATCGCGCCCGTTGAGTGCAATGAGGTAGCCCGAGTACGCCAGGGCCGTCTTGTTGGTGGGCTCCAGCTCCAGCACTCGCTGGTATGTGATGAGTGCTTCAGAGTAATTGCCGGCCGTCAGCTTCGCATCGGCGGTAGCCAACAGTGTCACCACGTTGTCGCCGGCCATCGTCGTGGTGGTCTCGCCCGACACGCTCGCGATCAGGCCTTGAATCATCGACACCATCTCCTGGGGTGGGTTCAGCGCAAGACACAGTGCACCTTGGGTGGTGACCATTTCCACATCGGCCGGTTCGAGAAAACGGCCGGCAGAAACAGCCAGGAGGCAGTGGGGGTCGCCGTAGGTGTCGTCCAGCACGGCGGCGGCTTCCAGCCCGGAGATGCCGTCCCGGATGCCGGCCTGGTCGCCGGCCTTCTGCCCGTCGATCACCAGGAGGTACGACGAGTAGGTCGCGGCCTCGGCATTGCCCGGTTCCAACTGCAGCACGCGCTCGAAGGCTGCGCGGGCGCCAGGCGAGTCGGTGCCGAGCAGGCGTCGGCCCTCGGCCAGTTGAATGGCAACCTCATCGGCAGGCTGCCCGCCGGTGAGGCTCTGGCCGGGCAAGCGTTGCCCGGCCGAGTTGGCAACGAACAGGCCCAGTGCAACCGCTACAGCGACAGTGCCGCCGATGATCCCGATTCGACGGCCCCACCGAGTCGGCCGTTTGGGTAGCAGTGAACTGCGACCGTCGTCGATCTCGCGCATGACCGCTGCTGCGCGGGCCACGTAGCCGTCGTGCAACGCTTGGTAGTCGTCGTCGCCGACGTCGCCGAACTCGTGTTCGCGTTCGATGTCGCGAATGCTGTTGAGCAGGAAGCGACGTTGCTCCTCGAGCTCCGCCATCCGTTCACGGTTCACGACACGGCACCATCACCCGACACGGCACCATCACCCGACACGGCACCATCAACAGACTCAGCCGCCAGCGCCGCCGCGACCAGGGCCTTGTCGGCGCCGTCGGGCACGGTGTCGACGTTCTGTTTCCATCGTCGAAAGGCGAAGAACAACCCGACCCCGGCGCACACGAGCGCGACCGCGGGCAGCACCCAAACCAACGACTCGAAGCCGGAGGCCTTGGGCAGCAACTGCGTCTTGGCACCGAACTGTTGCACGACGAAGGCAATGATCTCGTCGTCGGTGGCGTCGGTAGTGCCGACCTGCGCCTTGATCTCCGCACGGATGGATGTCGATGCAGTGTTGCGCGACTCGTACACCGTCTCGCCACCGCAAATGGGGCAGGCGAGGTGCTTGGAGATCTCCTCCACCCGCTCCTCGGGTGTGCGCGCACCTGCATCTCGTGTGCTCCCGAACGCAAGAAGGCCCGCAACCACCAGGATGAGCAGCACCCAGCCAGGCCAGCGCTTCAGCGACGTCGAGAGGCTCATGGTGCGCCGTACAGGTCGCGCTGTTGCTGCACCAGTTGCGACAGCGTGACTGCGTCGATCTGCCCGGCCCACCGCACACGAACGACACCGCTGGGATCGATGATGAACGTCTCCGGCACTTGAGCAACACCGAACGCGACGTTGAGCCGCCCGTCGTCGTCGCGAATCACCGGCCAGTCGCCGCCGCGCTCGGCGAAGAAGGCACGGATGTCGGCATCGGAGTTCGGCGGCTGCACGAAGCTGTAGAACTCGGCACCATCTGCGAAGGTGGCCTGCTGCGCAACGAAGGCCAGCAGATCAGCGTGCTCCGCCTTGCAGGGCACACACGTGGAGTTGAAGAAGTTGACGACCACCCAACTGCCCTTGCGGCGTGCCAGGTCGAACGGTGCGTCATCGATGGTGGTGCTGCGCACCGACGGCGCCGGTTTGCCGATGAGCGGGCTTTCGACCGAGCCCACCTTGTCCTCGGTGCCCGACTTGCTGGCCGCAAGAATCCAGAACAACCCAGCGATGACAGCCGCCACAGCGAGCACGATGAACGGTGCAACGCGCCGGCGCGGCGACGCCGTCGTTTCAGAGATCAGGGTTTCGACCTCAGCCGTTTCAGGCACCGACAGGCTCCGGTTCCTGAGCCACGTTGATCGGTGCGGAGACGGCGTCAGTCGGCCGACGGCGATGGTGGCCGGGGAAGGCGGCCAGCAGCGTGCCGACCCCGCACATCAGCCCGCCAACCCACAGCCAGACGACCATCGGCTTGATGAAGATCTTGATCTTGGCTTCACCCGTACTCGGCTTCGATCCGTTCTCGAGAGTGAGGTAGATGTCCTTGTCCAGCCCCGTGCGAACACTCGGCGTCGCGATGTCTTGTCCGTTGGCCGTGAACTTGCTGATTGCCGGCGCATAGGACTGGCCACCGTCGATGGAAATGTTCGCCTTGATACCGATGGCGCGTGCAGTTTTGAAATCGGTGAGATCGACGAGCGTGAAGGTGTGGCCGGCGAATTCGACGGTCTCGCCCTTGTTGATCGTGAACTCCGCCGAGCGCGTGTAGCTGTTGGACGCGGTGAGCGCGACCGCGATGAGGATGATGCCGAGGTGCACGATCATGCCGCCGTTGGTGCGACCCAGCAGGCCACGCACACCCTGACGGCGAGTCGCCAACACCAACTGCCGAAGGGCCGCGCCGGCTGCAAAACCGGCCAGCCCGAACGCGAGGAGTGACGCGAAGCCAGTGGCACCCATCACCACCGAGAACGCGAGTGCGCCGGCACCGCACCACGCCGGCCAGAACAGCCGGGTGCGGAGTAGCTCGCCCGATGCCTTGCGCCACGGCAGCGCCGGCGCGACCGCCATCAAGAACAGCAGGACCAACCCAATCGGCTGCGCCATGGTGTCGAAGAACGGTGAACCGACAGCGATCTGGCGGTCGTTGCGGGCCTCTACGATCAGCGGGAAAACTGTGCCCAGTAAGACCACGAAGGCAAACAGCGTGAAGATCACGTTGTTGGCAAGGAACGCCCCCTCCCGCGAGATCGGCGAGTCGATTGCGCCCGGCGATCGCAGCTTGTCGCCACGCCACGCAATCAGCGCCAGCGACACCGCCACCACCACACCGAACCCGCCCAGCAGGTACGGCCCGATGGTGCCGTCACTGAACGCGTGCACGCTGTTGATGACGCCGCTGCGTGTCAGGAAGGTGCCAAGGATGGTGAGCGAGAACGTCGCCAGTAGCAGACTCAGATTCCAGACCCGCAGCATGCCGCGCCGCTCCTGGACCATCACCGAGTGGATGTAGGCGGTGCCTGTCAGCCACGGCAGGAAGCTGGCGTTCTCCACCGGGTCCCACGCCCACACGCCACCCCAGCCGAGCACCTCGTAGCTCCACCAGCCGCCAAGGATGATGCCCAGGGTGAGGAAACCCCATGCGAAGAGAGCCCAGCGGCGAGTCTCGACGAGCCAACCTTCGCCGACACGCCCGGTGATCAGCGCTGCGATCGCAAACGCGAACGGCACCGTGAACCCGACGTAGCCGAGGTACAGAATCGGCGGGTGGAACAGCACGAGCACGTGGTTCTGCAGCAGTGGGTTGGGTCCCTTGCAACAGCGGGTGAAGTCGGCCGGCGTGGCACCCGCCCGAAACGCGTCGGTGGGGCCGAGCGCGAGGAAGAAGAAGAAGGCAGTGACGATGAACATCACGACCAGTGCCCACGCGACGATCGGGTCGGCGATGCGGGCGCGATAGCGGCGGGCGACGATGGCCAGATACATCACGAGTAGCAACAGCCACAGCAGGATGCTTCCCTCGAGCGCGCTCCAGACAGCGGTGAAGTTGAACAGCGCCGGAGTGTCATAGCTGCCCACCTTCTGGACGTACGCCAACGACCAGTCACGGGTGATCAGCGCCTTGATCATCACCGCGATCGCGGCAACGCCACCGGCGAGCGCCACCCACACGTACGCGTTTACAGCGCGAGCCAGCCGCGGATTCTTGAGAACAGTCGCGGTGATCAGGCCGAAAGCACCGAACACACACGCTGCAAACCCGATGATCAGCGCCGAGTGGCCGAGGAGACCATTCACGCCTTCAGCCAGCACGACCGCATTCACAGCAGCGTCACGCCTTTGCCGCGCAGGCATCCGCTTCGGCATTGGACTTGCCGATGCGGTCCGCGTTCTCTTTGTCGTAGTTCTCGTCGTGCTTCACCAGGACCTCGTCGCCCTCGAACAGCCGCGAGCCGTCGATTGCTTCGGTGGCGCGGCCGGTGACCACGACCGGAATGCACTCCTGAAAGAGCCCCGTCGGCTTGCTGCTCAAAGCCACCGGCATGGTGGCCCCGTTGAACGACACGACGAAGTTGGTGACCGAGCCTTCGGTGTCGACCGAGCCCTTCTCCACCACGCCTTGAATACGGATGTTGCGGTCGAGGTCGCAGCCGTCCTTGACGCCGACCTCATCGACGTTGCAGTAGTAGTCGAGGGAGTTGGTGAGGAACTTCGCCACGACGACACCACCAGCTACCAACACGAGCGCGAGCACCGCATAGGCGAACCACGGCTTCTTCTTGCCGCGAGCAGCGGTGGGAACCACCTCGCGAGGGATCAGATCCGCGTCGTTGGGGCCCGCGTTGTTCACGTCCGCGTTGTTCACGTCCGCGTCGTTCAGCTCCATGGTCGGTCCTGGAGCGGCACCTGGCGTGCGGCCTTGCGCGCCTGGGCCAGTATCCGCAACGTGTACAACCCAATACCGACAAAGGTGACCACGTAACTACCGATGACATACGGGGCATAGAGCATGCCGATCACGGGGAAACCTCCTGCGCATTGACAACTTCGTTGCGGCGCTCGACGATGGCCACATCGAGGCCCTGATCGTCGACCTGATCGAGCAGCGTCAGCACCCGTTGGCGGTGTAGCACCAGCCACACGTACAGCAGGGTGAAGGCGATGATGCCGACAAAGAGGGTGAACAGCATCAGCCCGCTGAGCTTGCCGTTCTCCACCGTCTCGTTCTGATGCAGTGGGCGCCACCAAGTGACACTGAAGTGCACCAACGGCACCTCCAGCATGGCCAGGATTGCCAGCACGGCGCTGCGCTTGGCGCGCTGCTGATGTGTGCCGCCCAACCCACGCACTGCGAGATACCCGATGTAGGTGACGAAGAGGAAGGCGGTGGTGGTGAGCCGGGCGTCCCACGTCCAATACGTGCCCCACGAGATGCGACCCCACAGGCTGCCGCTGACGAGTGTGATGCCCATGAACAGCACACCGACCTCGGCGCTGGCACCGGCGATGCGGTCCCACGTCAGGCTGCGCGTGCGCTTCCAGAGGTAGGCCACACTGCTGAACCCGGTGACGCCGAACGCCAGGTAGGCCAGCCACGCGGACGGCACGTGGATGTAGAGGATGCGAACACCTGTCTTCTGCACCCGATCGTTGGGCGAGAGGAACAGGCCGAAGACGATCAGCCAACCAATGCCGACGAGCGCGGCGATGCCGAGCGCGCGGCTGAAGGTGGTCGATGTCGGAGCACGATCGCTGGGAGCGGGGGAAGTTGTTGAGGTCATGAATCCGGTCATTCGTCGATGAGCGAGCCGAAGGCAAGCGTGCCGCCGACACCGAAAACTACGGCGA
>JBBQMG010000120.1:0-12923 GCA_038328705.1 Acidimicrobiales bacterium
TGGATTCGATGTTGCAGATGCAGGCCGACCAGTTGGGCGTCACCGTGCGCCGTCCCGTCGACCAGGAGACAACGGCTCTGGGTGCGGCCTACCTCGCCGGTCTTGCTGAGGGAGTCTGGCCGTCGCTCGCTGCGATCGCTGCAGAATGGGTCGTCGAGGCAACGTTCCACCCGAACCCGGATCGTTCGATCGCCGACCTCGGACATCGCACATGGTTACGCGCCGTCGAGCGGTCGCGAGATTGGGCAATTCACTGATGACACACGACGCTCCGACCAAATTTCAGCTGCCACCTGCCGCTTCTGCTGATGCGGTGTTGGCGCACATTCGCGACGGCGGCGCATTGATCGTGCCGCTGGCCAACGGCGAGCCGACGATGCTGATGGACGCGGTCGAAGCAGCCGCCGCACGCGGCGAGATCGACGGTGTCACCGTGCATCAGATGCACGCGCTGCACGATCGCCCCTACCTCCACGGCGCCTACGGGTCGCGGCTGCGGCACGTCTCGTACTTCCTGTCGCATGTCACCCGCCCCTGCTTTCTCGCCGGCACGGTCGACCTTGTGCCCAACCACTTCAGCGAAGTGTTCAGCCACATGCAGACGCGCACCACCGACCCGCTGGTGATTGCGGCTGCTTCTCCACCCGACCGTCACGGCTACTTCAGCCTCGGCGTCAGCGCTGACTACACCAGCAGCTTCATCGGGCGCGCACGCTTCTTCTTGGAAGTGAACTCGCAGATGCCGCGTACCTTCGGTCGCAACCAGCTCCACGTCAGCCAGGTGGTCGGTTGGGTGCAGAACGACCACCCGCTGGCCGACGTGCCTGCGCCCGCGATAGAAGCCGATGATCGAATCATTGCCGAGTACGTTGCCGAGCGGGTGGTGGACGGTGCCTGCCTCCAGACGGGCATCGGCGCCATCCCCAACGCGATCATGGGAGCACTTACTGGCCATCGCGACCTTGGCGTGCACACCGAACTTCTCAGCGACGGCTTGGTCGAGCTGGTGGAGCGCGGGGTGGTGAACGGCGTTCGCAAACTACACAACCGCACCAAGGTGGTCGGCACGTTCGCACTCGGTACCCAGCGCCTGCACAACTTTCTTCACGAGAACACGGCCGTCGAGATGTGGAGCGCCCGCTACGTCAACGACCCGCGACTGCTCAGTCGCGAGCGCAACTTCGTCTCCATCAACGCGACGCTGACCGTCGACTTCCTTGGCCAGTGCGCGTCCGAGACGCTGGGTGGCCATTACTACTCGTCGTCGGGTGGTCAGGTCGATTTTGCTCGTGGAGCGATGTACTCCGAGGGCGGAAAGGGCTTCATCGTTCTGCGCTCGACTGCCGCGCACGGCACCGTCAGCCGGATCGTGCCGCAGCTACCGGCCGGTGAAGTGGTGACCAACTCGAAGAACACGGTCGACATGGTGGTCACCGAGTTCGGCGTCGCAGAGCTGCGCGCCAGAACCGTCCGCGAACGCGCGACTGCTTTGATCGCCGTCGCCCACCCCGACCATCGCGATCACCTCACCGCCGAGGCGCGCCAGCTGGGCTACGTCTAGCCGGAACCCTCAGGTGTGGTGGCGCTTGCGGTAGTTGCCGAGGAAGCGCCCGATACGGTGCAGCGCCTCGCTCAGGTCGTCCGTCGGTGGCAGGAACACCAGCCGGAAGTGGTCGGGCGTCGGCCAGTTGAAGCCGGTGCCCTGCACGATCAGCAGCTTCTCCTCCGCCAGTAGTTCGTAGGCAAAGTCCTGATCGTCGGCAATCGGATACATCTTCGGGTCGAGCCGCGGAAACATGTAAAGAGCAGCCTTCGGCTTCACACAGGTGACCCCTGGGATCTGCGTGAGCATGTCGTATGCGAGGTCGCGCTGGTGGCACAGACGCCCGGTGGGGGCGACGAGATCGGCGATGCTTTGGTAGCCGCCGAGCGCGGTCTGGATGGCCAGCTGGCCAGGCGTGTTGGAGCACAACCTCATGGAGGCGAGCATGTCGAGGCCTTCGATGTAGTCCTTGGCGTGGCGCTTCTCCCCCGAGACCACCATCCAGCCGGCCCGGTAGCCGCATGCCCGATAGTTCTTCGAGAGCCCATTGAAGGTCGCGCACAGCACGTCGTCGGCCAGCGAAGCGATGCTGGTGTGCGTGTTGCCGTCGTACAGCGTCTTGTCGTAGATCTCGTCGGAGAACACGATCAGCTGGTGCTGGCGCGCAAGCTCGATGATCTCGCGCAACACGTCGTCGGAGTAGAGCGCGCCGGTGGGATTGTTGGGGTTGATGACCACGATCGCCTTCGTGGACGACGTGATCTTGTCGCGAATGTCGTTGATGTCGGGGAACCAGTCCGACTGCTCGTCGCACATGTAGTGCACGGGACGGCCGCCCGACAGCGCAACGGCGGCGGTCCACAACGGGTAGTCGGGCGCCGGCACCAGCACCTCATCACCGTCGTCGAGAAGCGCCTGCAGGCTCATCACGATCAGTTCCGATGCGCCGTTGCCCAGGTACACATCGTCGACGTCCACGCCGGCGATGTGCTTCTCCTGCGTGTAGTGCACGATGGACTTGCGTGGGGCGAAGAGACCCTTGCTGTCGGTGTACCCCGCAGAGTGCGGCAGGTTGCGGATCATGTCTTGCACGATCTCGTCGGGAGGCTGCAGACCGAACACGGCGAGGTTGCCGATGTTCAGCTTGATGATCTTCTGCCCTTCCTCCTCCATCTGGCGAGCTCGATCGAGTACCGGACCGCGGATGTCGTAACAGACGTTGGCAAGTTTGGTGGACTTCTCGACTGGCTTCACATGGCGCATGCTACGCGGCAGTGACGCAAGAGCGGTGGGTGGTTATTCAGTCCAGCGCGTCGACGATGCCGCCGAGCACGCGGAACTCGTCGCGCTCACGCGCGTGAAACACGCGCCCGGCGCGTCCTGCAGCCAGCGCGACACCCCGACGCGCGAGGCGCGTCCACACCAAGTCACCCTGCGTGTTCTCGTGCTCCTCCGCCAAGTGCTCGCTACCGAGAAGAAACGCAGCCAGCCATTCCAGGTCAGGCGCCTTCCCGGATCGCGCAATTGCTCCTGGGCCATCCATGCACATGACGATCGCCCAATCTGCATCGAGCAGGACGCGCAGTGAAGTGCAGGCCGCGGTCAAGCGCTCGTCGCTCGTCGCGGCCACGATGGTGGCCGCGGTGGTGAGGACAGCCATGCTGCCGTTCGAGCGATCAGCAGAGACGGGTCGGACATCCTCCACAGCCACTCCGTCGACCTGTTGGATCTCGGCAATGAGGAGGTCGACCAGGCTGGCATCTGGGAGACTGACGGTCAGGTCGTCGATTGCGCTCCCACCTCCGCGCTCCAGGATCTCCATGCCCACCACGTCGCCGTGCACAGCGCCGATGCGGCTGGCTACTTGACCCAGCGCACCGGGCCGATCGGGTAACCACAAACGAACGACGAAGGTGTCCATCGCTGGGCGACGATAGTCACGCGGTGCGCGCAAACCGTCACGACTACGTGACGGCTGTGTGAACTGGTTGTCGGCGCCGACCAAAGCGCACATGCACCCCCGTCGAGTACAGCACACTGATCGGCGCCTGGCCGGCCAGCCCGGGAAAGCCGGCATCTGCCAGCAGGCTGTCGTCGAGGTGCTCCAATGTGGCTGCCCGTAGTGGCCAAGCCGGGTGTTCGTTCGGCCAGTAGCAAGTGCGGCCGCGCCGGTCGGGCAGGAACAGCCCCCACCGAGCAGTGAGAAACTGTTCGAGTGGCGTCGGCTCGATGGGCTCGCCGACCTGTATGGAAATCGTGGAAGCGAGACCGCGGGGCCCTGGCCATCGACGACGGGTTGTGTAGGTCATGCGCTCGGCATCGCGTTCCAGCGCCATCTTCGCCCACAGGTAGTTCAAACCGGTCGCCACTCTGGTCACGGCAACGGTCACCAGCCGCGACGCCTCCAACGAACAGAACACCACACCCCGGCGACCTTGCTCGTCGACGCCGTAGAGGCGCACGTTGGTCTCCAAGAACGAACCGAAGAACGGCACGGCCGGCGCCCCGAACAACCCGATGCGCTGCATCGAGAAGGGCACCAACGCCACGTACGTCACTCCGTCGAAGACGTCGGGCTCGACGCCCTTGGGCATCAGCGGGGAAACGAGGGCAGGGTCGATCGCCCAGTGCAGGAAGGTGATCTCCATCCAGTCCTGCGTGAACACCGTACGACCCGCAGGCCGCGCCGCCGTGGTGGTGATCGGCTCTGGCTGCACACCCTCACGCTACGAGCCGGACCCGGCCCGCGCCCAGTCTGGTCGGTGCGAATCCACACTGAATGTGAATCGCGGCGACCAGACGCAGGTGTGCGAGCATGCGGGATGTCGAACGAACTTCCCCCGGACTGCATTCAGGTTGTCGTCGAGATTCCTCGCGGCAGCCGCAACAAGTACGAGATCGATCACGAAACGGGCCGCGTCTTCCTCGATCGCCGCCTGTTCACGGCCACCACCTACCCGGCGGACTACGGCTTCGTGCCCGAAACGCTCAGCGGGGATGGCGACCCGCTCGATGCACTGGTGCTGCTGGAAGACCCTGTGTACCCGGGCATCTGGGTGCAGGCCCGCCCCGTCGGCGTATTGTACATGCACGACGAAGCCGGCGAGGACGCCAAGCTGATCTGCGTGCCACCCAACGAGCCGCGCTGGCAGGATGTGCACGACCTGGAGGATCTGACCCCGCAATTGGTGCAGGAGATTCAGCACTTCTTCGAGGTCTACAAAGCGCTGGAGCCGGGCAAGACCTCGTCCACCGCCGGCCTCGCCGGGCGCGAGGCGGCGTGGGAAGAGATCCGTCAGTCCCGAGCCAACTATCGGCCACACACATGACCAACGTTGGCGGGTGCTGACCTACGTCAGGCGGCGCGCTTGCGGCTGATTGCGTCGACCGAAGCAGCCAGCAACAGGAATGACCCGGAGATGATGAATTTGATACCGGAGTCCGAGAAGTCCAGGTTGATTCCGAAGATGACCTTCTTGCCGACCAGTGGCAAACCGTTCGGAATCAAGGCCAGCACCAGCGCACCAAGTACCGCATTGAGCATGCGGCCCTTGCCGCCGAACAGCGATGTGCCACCGATGACTGCCGCGCCAACGGCCAACAGCAGCGTGTCGTTGCCGCCGGACTTGGCACTCACCGAGTCGATCGCTGACGCAATGAAGGCACCGCCGACTGCAGAGATCAGCGCGCACAATGTGAACGCAATCAAGCGGATGCGGTCGACTCGGATACCTGCGCGGCGAGCCGCCTCCGCATTGCCACCCACTGCGTAGAGGTGGCGACCGAAGCGAGTTCGGGTGAGCAGGAACGTCAGGACCACCAGAATCACCACTACTGCGGGCACTGCAACGGGAATGCCTTCCAGCGTCTTGGTGCCCTTTGGCGGCGTGCGGTCGATATTCAATACGGCGGTCGCACCGAGCACCATGGCGGCAACGGCAACCAACTTGACGTAGGTGGCCGAGGCGGAGACCCTGCCGTGCGAACTCTGCAAACGGCGCAGCAGGATGAACGACAGGGCGGCGACGGCAACAACAGCGAACGCCCACGACAGGCCGACCGACATGTTGGAGCCGACCAGCTTCTGTACCTTCTCGTTCTCCAGGCGAATGGTGCCGCCTTCCTTCACGAGTAGCAGCAGGATGCCTTGGAAGATCAGGAAGTTGGACAGTGTCACGATGAATGAAGGAATGCCGAGCTTGGCCACCAGCACACCTGTGAACACACCCAACACGATGGCGACCACCGCGGACAATGCGATGGCGGCGGGCAACGCCCAGCCATCGCGGAGTTGTATCACCAGGACAGCGGCGCAGACCCCGGCCGTGTAGCCGGCCGCGAGGTCGATCTCGCCGAGCAACAGGACGAATGAGACGGCCATTGCGATGACTGCAATGGGTGCTGCCTGTTCGAGGAAGTTCTGCGCGTTGCGCAGCGAGAGGAAACTGTCCGTACTGAGACTGAAGATCACCACCAACACTGTGATGGCCAGCAACGAGGGCAACGCACCCAGGTCGCCCGAACGAAGGCGCGACTTGTACGCCTTCCACGAGCTGGAGATGGAGGTGAGCTGAGTGTTGTCCAGCGAAAAGTCGCTGGCGGCGATTGAAACGTCGTCATTGCTCATCAGATCGTCACCCCTTCGGCGGCAATACCGACGTCGCCGGAGCGGCCGGCGGTAATCAGTTCGACCAGGAATTCGCGGCGGGTTTCCTTTGTGACTTCCACATCCGCGGCAATGCGACCGAGGTACATCGCGCACACCCGGTCAGCGACCTGCAACACATCGTTCATGTTGTGGCTGATGAGCACGACACCCAGCCCCTTGTCGGCGAGGTTGCGCACCAGGTCCAGGACCTGCTTGGTCTGCGCCACGCCCAACGCTGCGGTCGGTTCGTCGAGCAGCACCACCTTGCTGTTCCAGAGCACGGCCTTCGCAATGGCCACAGTCTGGCGCTGACCACCCGAGAGCGACGACACGGACTGGCGCACGCTCTTCACCGTCCGCACCGACAGGCTGGCCAGCGTTTCACGGGCCGACTTCTCCATCGAACCCTCGTCGAGTAGGCCGCGGCGCAGGCGCTCTCGGCCCAGGAACAGATTCTGCACGATGTCGAGGTTCTCGCACAGCGCGAGATCCTGGTACACAACTTCGATGCCCAGCGCTGCGGCATCCTTGGGGCCGGCGATGTGTGCCGGCTGACCATCGAATGTCACGGTGCCGCTGTCGATGCCGTAGATACCCACGACCGACTTGACGAGTGTGCTCTTGCCGGCGCCGTTATCGCCGATCAAGGCCGTGACCATGCCCGGGTAGACACGAAAGTCGACGTCATGCAGTACGTGCACCGAGCCGAAGCTTTTGTTCACCCCCGACAACTCGAGAATCGGTTGCACATTGTCCATCAGATGAATTCCCCCCACTGCGGCTTGCGTCCCCAACCTACTGCGTAACCGAGTGTGGCCGCCCCCGTTGGAGGCGGCCACACTCATTTCACTTCACTTCGAATCACTTCGAATCATTGACTACGTCAGCGGCAATCAGATGCCGTTGGCGGTGCAGAGATCCTCGATGTCCTTGCAGACGTCATCGCGGGTCACGAATTTGTCGGCGACGACGTCCTTGACCTGGTCAATGAAGATCGAGGTGACAGCAGCCTGCACGTACGGGATGTCTGCCTTCTCGTTGTTGATGGTTGCGTTGGCCGTGACCTTGCCACCGGCGAGCAGTTCCACAGCGGCCGCAACTGCGCCCTCTGCTTCCTTGACAACGGGCTTGTAAACGGTCATGCACTGGGTGCCCTGGAGAATGGCACGAAGGCCGTCAACCGTTGCGTCCTGGCCAGTGGTCTTGGCCTCGAGGCCAGCATCAGCGAGCACTGCCTGGGCAGCGAGCGAGAGACCGTCGTTGGCCACGAGCACGCCATCGACCGAGCCGCCAGCGGCGGTGAGCAGCTGCTCGAAGATGACGCCACCCTTCTCGTTGTCCCAATCCGGGACGGCTTCTTCGCCGACAGTCTCCAGGCCAGAACCTTCGATGGCGGCCTGGTAGCCCTGCTTGAAGAGCGTGGCGTTGTTGTCGGTGGGCGAGCCGTGGAGCTGGATGATCTTCTTGCCCTCCACCTTGCCGGCGCCACCGAGGCACTCGATGATGCCCTCGCCCTGGGCGGTACCCACGGCGACGTTGTCGAACGAGACATACACATCGGCCGAACCACCGAGGGTCAGACGGTCGTAGTCGATGTTCTTGACGCCGGCTTCGGCAGCCTTCTTCTGGATGGCTGCACCCGACTCGCTGTCGAGGTTGACAATGGCGAGCACCTGCACGCCGTCGGCGATCATCTGGTCGGCAATGGTGGCCTGCTTGGCAGCGTCACCTTCCGCGTTCTGGATGTCGCACTCAATGCCGGCTGCTTCGCAGGCCGCTGTGATCAGCGGGCGGTCGAAGCCTTCCCAGCGGGCAGAAGAGCCCGAGTCGGGAAGGATGAAACCGACCTTGCCGCCACCCGTCGCTGCGGGAGTGGTGTCGCCAGCAGCGACGGTGGTGTCGCTGGCTGCATTCGTGTCGGAGCTGGATGAGCTGTCGTCGCCGCAAGCTGCAGCGAGGATGGTGAGCGACGTGCCAAGCACGATCGCAGCTCTGGTAGAGCGCTTCATATGAGTTGTTCCCCCTCAATGGATTTGAACGTTCAACAGGGTTGAACGTGACTTTGTATGGTGAACATACAAAGTCGTCGACAACATAGCCGGTGCCGCTCGTGTCGTCAAGATCACGGGAGGGTGAACTCCCGACTTCAGATCGGTCGCGATGGGATTGGTACCAGCGTGGGGAATGCGAACAACCGCTCAGAGGCATGGATGGCACCTCCGAGCGCCGCAGCCGAGAACCCAAGAGTGGAAATCTCCACCTTGCACAGCTCTGCCGACTCCCCCAACGAGTTCGCCAACCACGCTTTCCTTGCCTCTTCCATCACCCACGGAGCGACCCACGGAATGAAGCCAGCAAGGAGGATCACTTGCGGGTTGAACGTGTCGATGATGTTGGCCAAGCCAATGCCCAACCAGCGACCGAACGTCCGCAACCCTTTGAGAGCAACCGGGTCGTTGGCCGTGGCCCGAGCGATGACCGGCGCCAACTTCGCCTCCGGACTCAGACGCCGATCGCGAAGAATCCCAGCGGCGAGGTCTGGGACCGCGTCGAAGAGCAGCGCTCGCATGCTGACCGTTGTTTCCCAGCAGCCAACGCTGCCACACGCACATGGCAAACCCTTGGGCTGCACCGTGGTGTGCCCCACCTCGCCGCCTGCGCCCGACGCACCGCGAAACACAACGCCGTCGATGACGATGCCCGCGCCGACACCGTTGACCGCCATCAGGTACACAAGGTGGTTGGTGCCCGCATGCGGGCCAATTCGGTACTCGGCCAGAGCCCCGAGGTTGGCTTCGTTGTCGATGGTGATCGGCAACTGCGGACCGAGTGCCGCCTGCAGGCGTTCGCCGAGCGGGGCCATCCGCCACGCCAGGTTCGGCGCGCGGGTCACGACGCCGTGCTCCATATCGACGATTCCCGGGACTGCCACTGTCAGCCCGACCACCCGTCGACCGCCGGCTTGCACCGCCTCGATCGCCCGCCGCAGCTCTTTGACCAACGTCGGGAGCAGCGATTCAAAGGCCAGCGACGCGCCGCTGATCTGACGGCGACGTCGGTACACGCAATTGCCTGCGAGGTCATTGGCGAGCACGGCGGTGAAGCCGACATCTATCTCCATGCCGAGCGTGACCAACTGTGAGCCATCCAGCTCGAGCATCGTGGCCGGGCGACCGACCCGCTGATCAGATTCGGTGCCACCCTCCTTGACGAGACCACGGTCGATCAAATCGGCGACAAGGCTGGACACCGTCGCGCGCGTCAGCCCGCTGACGGCCGCGACACCGGCACGGCTGCGCGGGCCCTGCGACGCCAACAGCCGCAGAACCAGCGACAGGTTGTGACGTCGCACATGGAGGTGCTCGACAGGGGCATCCGGATTCGTCACGCCGCGGACTGTAGCGAGGCGCGCGGCCAGTTGGTGACTACCGTGAGCTGCAATGAGCACGTCGGGCACCCGAGGACGCCGCAGCCAGCAACCGCGGATGGACGACGTCGCTGCCGCCGCCGGCGTGTCACGTGCGCTCGTCTCACTGGTCATGCGCGATTCGCCGCAGGCCAGTGCCCGGGCTCGCGTCGTGGTACTGGAGGCTGCGAATCGACTCGGGTACCGACGCAACATTGCGGCCAGCAACCTGGCGGCGCGACGCACCAGGACCGTCGGGTTGCTCCTCAACGACCTCCACAATCCGTGGTACGCGGAGGTGGCCGATGGCATCCATTCGGTCGCCGAGCGCCGCGGCTATCAGGTCATTCTTGCTACCGGTCGCCGCTCGCCGGCGGTCGAGTCACGGGCCGTCGAGGCGTTTCTCTCATCGCGAGTGGACGGCATCATCGTGGCCGGTTGCCGCATGCCATTGACCCGACTCACTGCGCTTGCAGAGGAGGTTCCCGTGGTGTCGGCAGGGCGTTCGCTCAGTGGGCACGCGGTGGGTTCCGTGAGCGCCGACGACGCTGAAGGGGCGCGCCTGGCGGTGCAGCACCTGTACGACCTCGGTCACCGACACATCGCTCACATCGACGGCGGGCGAGGTGCTGGCTCGGCGCCGCGACGCGCGGGTTACGTGTCGGCGATGCGGTCGATGGGGCTCGGCGCCCACGTGCGCGTGGTCAGTGGCGACTTCACCGAGGAGGCAGGCAATCGGGCCGGTCGTCGCCTACTCCGCGAGGGTGCGGTGCCCACCGGCTTCTTCGCAGCCAACGACCTGTCGGCGGTGGGCCTCATCGACGCGCTCGACGACGCCGGGCTCACCGTTCCCGAGAGTGCATCCGTCGTCGGCTACGACAACACCGCATTCGCCGCGCTCAACCACATCGGATTGACGACGATCGACCAACCGCGCAACCAGATGGGGCGGGTAGCCGCGACCATGCTGTTGGGCGCGCTCAGCGGCGACACCGACCTCGAGCACATTCACATGCGCCCACAGTTGGTGGTGCGTTCCACCACAGGGCCGTCGCATGCGCACGAGTAAGCGTTCGCAACTGACCGCGTTGGTCCTTGGCGCGGCGGTGTCTGCGATGGCAGCAGCCGGCTGTAGGGGTCACGACAAACCGACGCTCGATCCGTCTGGCGATTCCGCGATGGCGGCAGCGGTGCAGGTCGAGGCGAACGGCTGCAATGGCCGAACATCATTGGGTGCCGGTTCGTTCGTGGCGCGCGAGTTGGTACTCACGGTTGCTCATGTGGTCGCCGGCTCGGACCACGCACGCGTCGTCCTTGCCGACGGCACGCGAGTCGATGCAACGGTTGTTGCCATTGATCGCGGCAAGGACCTCGCCGTGCTCGCTGTGGACGCTCGCGTCGCCCCATTGCAGCGTGGTTCCATGCGCCGCGGCTCCACCGGCACGTTCGTCGTCTATCGAAATAATCGGGCGGTGTCGTTGCCGTTCGAGGCCACCGCTGCAGCTGAGATCGAGGCGCCGTCGATCGACCATGACGAGTCCACGGAGCGCAGCGGCTACCGCCTCGCTGCCGATGTCCAGCAAGGCGACTCCGGCTCGGTGCTGGTGACCAACGGTGTCGCCACCGGGGTGGTGTTCGCACGAAGCACGGCAACCGGCGGCACGGCCTGGGCCATCGACATCTCAGAAGCCGACGGCGTACTCTCCCAGGCAGTCGCGCGCAATCCCGTCGACGTCGGTGCGTGCTTCGTTCCTGCCGGTTGAGACTTCGGGTCAGTGGACCTCAGCCAGCAGTGCAGCTCCGACGGCGCCCGCCCGCTCGCCGAGCCGGGCGAACACCAAGGTCGGGTGTGGCCGCAGGTGCGGTGCGTACAGCAACCGAGTGAACCATTGCTGAATCGGCCCCAGGTACAGGTCGGCGCTGGCTGCGAGGCCTCCGCCGAGAACGAACGCCGCCGGATCCAGAATGTTGGCCAGGTTGACCAGGCCAAGGGCAACCCAGCGGCCGAACAGATCGATGACCTGCAACGCATCGGTGTCACCTTCGCGGGCAGCAGCTTGGACGTCTTCGCCACGCACCTGCTCGGCGTCGCCACCAGCCAGCATCACGACGCGTTCCAACCTGCGGCCAACCGCCGCTTCACGCGCCAGGCGGCCAAGGCCAGAGCCGGAGGCGTAGCGCTCCCAGCAGCCGCAGCGGCCACATGGGCACGGTGGGCCATCAGGGTCGACAACCATGTGACCGATCTCGCCGGTGAAGCCATTGGCACCGCGTATGAGCGCGCCGCCGGCAATCACTCCACCACCGATACCCGTACCCAACGTGACCATCACAAAGTCGCTGATGCCCCGCGCCGCCCCGGTCTTCCACTCTGCGGCGGCGGCACACGTACCGTCGTTGTCGACGTGCACCGTGGTGGCCAGTTCGGCGCTGAGCAGCGCTCCGACCTCGAAGTTGTTGATGTCGACCAGGTTCGGCGCCGCGCGCAACACACCGGTGCGCGTCACCAAACCGGGTACACCTATTCCGATCGAATCCCACGGACCCATGGCACGGGCCAACTCCGCCAGCGTGGCGATGATTGCTTCAGGTCCCTTGGGCGTGGGCCGGCGCTGTTCCTCGATGACCTCACCCGCGTCATCGAGAATGACCCCGAGACACTTGGTTCCACCGACGTCGATGCCGAGGCGTCGACCGGTCGTCATGCTTCGGCGCGGATCTTCAGCTCGCGCACGGTGTTGAGAATGCGAACCTCGGCACGGCGCTTGACGAAGCCGGGCAGCGGCACCACCAACTCGATCGCGAGGTCGTAGCGCACCTCGGTACCACCTTCGGGAGCCACCGCAAACTGGTAGGCGCCGTCGATGGTGCGCATGATGTCGCCGCGCAGCATGCGCCAGGCCAGCACGTTTGGCGCCTGCGAGTAGTCGTACGCAAGCGTGTAATGCGTACTCCGGCCAAGGGCCGACGTGCGGTACTCGACCTCGTTCGGACGGCCTTCTGCATCGCGCTTGCGCACGATGACATCCTTGACGTCCTTCGCCCATTCGGGGTACCGCTCGAAGTCCACCGCTATCGACCAGACGCGCTCGGGAGCGGCGGCGATGATGATGGTTTGAGACGCCGTATCAGCCATGGAGATGTTCTACCCGATCTTGCGGTTGGAAGGTTTCGGCGTTGGATTGACCCGCGGCCCGTAGGAACCGTACCGCGCGGCCCATGCACCGTTCATGCCAATGCCGAACATCGGTACCAGCACTCCGAACGCGAGGGCGTTGAGCTGGTTCTGCTGCAGACCGGCGACGCCGACGCTGGCACCAACCAGA
>JBBQMG010000121.1:0-12711 GCA_038328705.1 Acidimicrobiales bacterium
CTACGTGTCGACGATGGAGTTCGACTCCAGGGATTCGTTCCTCGCGTGGATGAAGTCGGACTCGTTCAAGGCGGCTCACGCAAACGTGGACGCGCCCGGCATGCAGATGCCATCGTCGATCGAGTCCTTCACCATCGTCGAGGACGTCCGCGCCTGACAGGCTCACACGCCCATCGCCCCTGGTGCCACCACCCTTGACCAGCAGGCGGTTGCGTCCCAAACTCGACCCATGACTGCGTTGATGCTTCGCGTGCACGTCTGGGTGCGTCGACACCTGCGGCCGCTTCTGATGACCGGCTTCTTGATCGGCATCATCGGTGGATTGGCCATCGGCCTGGCCGCCGGGACCCAGCGGACGGGTTCGGCTCCCGACCGCTTCACCACCGCGGTTGGCGGTGACGCCGACTTCGTCATCGTCCAATTGGGTGGGACGCCATTGACGGACGAGATCGACAAGCTCCCCGGAGTCTCCGAGGCAAGGAGCATTGCCTTCGTCACCTCGTTCCTGGTGTCACCCACGGACGGTTCGCTGGTGTTCGAGCCGAATCCGTTCGCCGGTGACGGTTTGACGGTCCGCAGCAAGGTTGTCGATGGACGGTTCCCGGACCCTTCGGTCGCCGACGAGTTCACCGTGAATGTTGCGCTGGCCAGGTACTTGGCTGATCAGTTCGGGACGCGCGTCGGTGATCTGTTCTAGGTGCGCTCGTTCGATCAGCAGCAGGTCGACACGAACGCGTTCGACGATCCGACGTTTGGCCCGGCGGTGCCGCCCTTTTCAGCCACGCTCGTCGGAATCACCGAAGGGCCCGGAGACTTCGACGATCTCTCCAAGGCACTGGTCTTTTCTCCTGCGTTCTTGAAAGCACACCCCACGGTGGGCGTCGCCCAGACTCTGGTCGGGGTGTACCTCGATGACGGAGCCGACGCCAGCTCCGTCATCGACGCCGTACACGCCATGCCCAGCGGTGCCGGCGCATATCCGGTCGACGGCAGCGTCGTCAGCCCCGCTTCCAGACGGGCGGTTCGGTTTCAGGTGACGGCGCTCTGGATCGTGAGTTCCGTCGCTGCGCTCGCCGGCGCGATCGTGGTACTTCAGCTGGTCAGCCGAATGGTCTCCGTAGCCGATGGAGAGCGGTCCTCACTGATTGCGTTGGGCTGGCAGCCACGAGACCTCGTGACCGAACGAGCCATCGAGGCCGCGGTGGCGGCGATGATCGCCGCAGCTGTCGCCGCGGTGACGGCGTACGCGCTGAGCTCGGTCTTCCCGCTGGGCGCCCTTCGCACATTCGAGCCTCACACGGGCCGAAGCATGGACTGGGTGATCGTGTTGGGTGGCCTCGTGGCGCTGTCAGCGGTTGCGATCGGGGGCGGCGCCCTCGCCGGTCGTCGTTCGGGCGGACTCGTCACGCGCGACCGGTCGAGCGGGCGCCTCGCCGACGTGATCGCCGCGAGCGGTGCAAGCATGCCGCTTGCCATCGGTGCACGGATGGTCACCTACTCCGCCGGCGGCCGGCGCTGGCACCGCCTGTACATCGCCGGCGCCGTCGGCATGGCCGGCGTTGTCGGGTCGTGGGTCGTCGGCCTCTCGTTGACCACCATCGCCGACCATCCGGCACGCTGGGGAGTGAACTACGACCGCTCTTCGGGAACCCGTACGTATCAGCCGATCAGGACATCGTCACCCCGATCGCCGACAACCCCGACGTTGCCGCCTTGACCGGTGCCACGATCGGATCGTTGAACATCGACGGCGAGGACACGGCGTTGTTCGCCTTCGACGCCGTGCGAGGTGGGCTCGTACCGACCGCTCTGGAGGGTCGGGCTCCGTCGGGTAGCGATGAGATCGGGCTCGGGGCTGAAGTCGCCCGACACCTCCACGTCGGCATCGGAGACGAGGTTGCCGCAGTTGGCCCGACCGGCGAGTCACGATCGTTCCAGGTCGTGGGCATCACTGTCACACCGGACGCTGGGGGCGCCGGCTCGACGATGACGTTCCCAGCCTTCCTTGCGCTGAATCCAACGGCATCCCAAAACCTGCTGATCGTCAACTACGGTCCGGGCGCCCCGGCCGCCGCCGGTGACGCCATCTCCGCGGTGAACTTCAGCCCACCTGGGTTACTGAACACGCCGGTGAGCGTAAGGGCGCTCGAGCGGGTCACTGCGGCGCCGTACTTACTCGCCATCGTGCTGCTGACGTTGCTCGTCGTGGCATCGGCCTATTTGCTCCCCGCTTCGGTTCGCGCCAGACGCCAGGAGCTCGGCGTGCTGCGTGCCCTCGGCTGCGATGGCCGACAGCTCCGAGCAATCATCCATTGGCAGACGATCTTGGCTTCGGCGCTCGTTCTGCTGCTCGGCATCCCGGCCGGAATCGTCGCCGGTCGATGGGTGGTCGGTCGTCTCACGCACACCCTGGGCATCGTTCCCGGCGCCACCGTTCCGCTCTCGTTGCTCGTCTCCATGGCCGTCGCAGTCGTCGTGGTGGCCAATGTGCTGGCCGTCATCCCGGCGCGGCAGGCCGCTCGCACTGCGACGACCAGCCTGCAGCGCGACCGGTGACCACCGCGCGGCGGTTCGATGCCGAACGGCATACGCCGGCCCTGTTCCTCCGGGTCAGTTGAGGAGTTGAAAATGGTCATTGCGTGGATCGTGATCTGCGTCGTGTTGCTCGCTGTCGAGCTGCATCACCTGGCCTTCTTTGCCATGTTCGGCGCTGCCGGGGCCGGGGCCGGCGCCGCTGCGCTCGTCGCATTCGCGGCGCCCGACTTGATTCCTGTTCAGATTGCGGTCGCGACAGTGGTCGGCACCATCGGCGTCGTTGCTGTCCGGCCCCACATGAGCAAAGCCATCGCCCACGATGGTCCCCGCCCTGGGATCGCAGGCGTGCACGGTGGGTTGGTCGGCTCGAACGGTGCCACCACCGATGAGGTCGGCCCCCACAACAACGGCCACCTTCGCCTGCTCGGCGAAACCTAGCTGGCCATCAGCGCGTACGGCGACACACTGCCAGCCGCAACACCCGTCGCGATCGTCGCCGTCACCGGCACAACCCTCACGGTAAGAGCCGTCGAGGAATGGGAGCTCACATGATTGCCATCAGTCCAGCATTGGTTGGCGCGTTCGTTGTCGCAAGGCGGCCATCCGCGCCGCAGAGGGCGAACGCGAGGCCGCGATCCTCCGCGCGGAAGGCAACCGCATGGCGTACATCCTGGAAGCGGAAGGCCGGGCACAGGCAATTTCCAGCGTCTACCAGTCGATCCGTGAGGCCAACCCTGATCCCTCGCTGATCGCCATCCTGCAGCTCGACACACTGGCCAAGTTCGCTGAGAGCCCGAACGCAAAGATCGTCGTCCCGTTCGAGAGCGCAGCGCTGCTCGGGGCCGCCCACTTCCTCAAGTCAGTGATGGACGGAGTGCCGACAGCCTGACCGCCTCAGCGTTTTCGAGAACCCGGTCCCCGGGGCACCTGACGATGTTTGTCGGTCAATGTTTCCGGGAACTTCTGCGGCTATGACCACAGAAACGACAGTCACCGACGCCCGAGGGGACGAGTCCATCGCCCAGGACACGAAGTTGCTGGGCATCTATCTCAACGACCACCTTGCCGGCGCCACCGTCGGCAGTCATCGGATGAGGCGACTCGCTCACGCAGAGCGAGATTCGCCCAACAGTGCGGTGCTGCAACTCGTCGCGGGCGAGATCGAGGAGGACGAGGCCACGTTGATCGACGTCATGCGTCGACTCGGCGTGGAGCGCCAGCTCTACAAGCGTGCGGGGGCATGGGTCGCTGAGCGACTCGGTGCCCTGAAGCTCAACGGCCGCCTCATCAGGCGTTCTCCGCTGACCACGCTCATCGAGCTGGAGATGATGCAGATGGCGATAGTCGGAAAGCACGCCCTGTGGACCACCTTGCTCCGTAGCGATCTGCCCGCCGGCGTAGACCTGGAAGGGTTGGGCGCCCGAGCCAAGCGGCAACGCAAGATGCTGCAGCAGGTGCACCAGCAACGCGCAACCAAGGTGTTCGACACGGCTCGGTGACAAGCGCGTCGGCGCCGGCATGTGTCAGGCGTGATCGGGCTCGATCGGGCAACCTGTGTCACGAATGAGGTACAGCCATGGAAATGCGCGGCAGCCGATCCGCCACCCGTCGAGTGCGACACGGGACGCAGGTCCACGCCACAGCACCCGGCGATGCTCCCACTGCGTGGCCGTACGCACCATACGGTGACGGAGAAAGCCGGCTTGCACGGTGTGCCAGCCCAGCCGCCCGGCGAGCGCCAGCTCCGCCAGCTCGTCGAACGTGGTGACCGGGCCCAGCCAACGCTCGTCATCATCGAGCGAGGACGGCGCTTGCGCAGCGCCAAATCGTTGCTGCGCGGCCTGCCGGGACATCCGGAGAACACTGCCGAGGGCAGCCCAGCTGTGGCCGACAGCGCGTGCGCTGTCCACGGACTGCTGGAGGAGCTGCTTCGTCACTCGCTCGGCCTCGGCGCTGCGGGCGACAAGTGCCAAAAAGTCGTGCGGGACGTCATCGCCGACATCTCCGAGGACGGCGTGAGCAATGGTGTCCTCGAAGCTCGAGTCAGGATCGGGGCGCCTACTCATCGTCGCGACTTGGCAGCCATGCGCCATCGGCCCGGGCGCGCCAGCGAGCGCTGACGACGATCACGCCGAGGACAACCAGCGCCACGCCGGCGCCAATGAACAAACCCTTGACGAACCCGTCGAATAGCGCCGGACCCAGAAGGGCGAGCGCGACGCCGATGAACATCGCGGTGAGTCCAACGCGCGAGACCGGAGGCCTTTCCACCGGTGTCTTCGAAAGCGAATCAGTCATGGTGTCAACCATACGTTGACACCATGGCAGTCGTCAACCATTTATTGACGCACCACCGCGACACCGCTGCTGGCGCCGTGGCGTTGCGGGTCCGCCGGATCCGGCCATGGATGGCCGGCACAGGCATCCTCTTCGTGGGACTGGTCGTGGTGCGTCGCGTATAGGCGGCCCGAAGCCCTGGGAAAGCCAACGACGGGGTCCGTGTCGAACACCCAGCCGCAACCGCGAGACCTTCGTCAACCTTGACCGACCCGGGCGCGCTCGAGGCCGTCCAGGATGAGGTCAAGGACGTATCGGAACTCGTCTGGCCGCTCGCCAGGGGTGTGGCCGGGATCTCGGTGATATCGAATTTGGTCGGCAATGAGGGGATACGCCTCGACGTCGAGCTAGCGGTCGACGCGGGCGAACATCTCACAGACGTAGTCGTCGTCGAAGTCGTAGGCGATCTGCTGTGCGGTGAAGCCACCGATGTGGAGAGTGATCGCGTGATACCCGAGATCGCGCAGCGCACCACGGCATTCGCAATGCTGCGCGCCTGCATCGACGACGTGGCCGTGTACACAGCCTCGCTGCAGGAGTGGGCCGCGGACCCCGACAACCCGATGGAGATCGACGACGCAACGGGTGCCGAATAGGCGTGAGATCAGCTCTCAACGCTCACCCGTCACAACGGTCGACGGGCGAAACCGGTTGGCGGCTGATGTCCGGCCGCCAGACGGGCTCAGCGGGCGGGCAATGGGCAGGAGGTGGCGTTGCGTAAGCGGGCACGCAGCGCCACCAACATCAACACGACCGAGATCACGGCCAGCAGCGGCTGGATGGGTTCGAACCAACGTCGTGCCCCGACGGTGCCCAGCGCGACGATGACCAGCTTGTTGCACACTGGGCAGCCGACCGCGAAGAACGAGAGCAAGCCACCGAGCCCGCCGGTTCGTGCCGATCGCTCATCGCCGACGAGAGCTTCGCCCGGTGCGACACCCGGTGTCGCCGAACCATTGTTGCGTGCGTATGTGGCGACCAGCAGTCCACCGAGCAGGGCCGTGATCACGAGCACCGGGTACGACCACCAGGTAACCGCCACCGGCCGGCCAAAGACCGGGTTCGGGATGACGTCGGTGGGCAACCCGACAGCGAGTGCAACAGCGACAGCAGCCACCACCGCAGTTCCCCAGCGGCGTGGCGACCACTGCTGCAGCTCAGCGAAGATGCCGGCAGCGTACGTCGCCTGGCGTCGTTCGCACTGCGTCGCGCACGGCGAGGCGCCTGCACCAGACTGGGGAGATGGATGTCTGTATGTTCTCCACCCGCACGTACGACCGGGCCAGCTTCTCCCCCCGAGACGCCGGCAGCGCCCATCGGTTCCGTTTCGTCGAAGCCCGGCTCACCACCGACACCGCAGCCCTGGCGGAAGGCAGCCTCGCCGTGTGCGCGTTCGTCAACGACGACCTCGGCCCTGCGGTACTCACCCAACTCGCCGATGCCGGGGTTCGCCACGTCGCGCTCCGCTCCGCCGGCTACAACCATGTCGACCTCGCCACCGCCGCCCGTCTCGGCCTCTCCATCGTGCGAGTGCCGGCCTACTCCCCCAACGCCGTCACCGAGCACACCATCGCGTTGATCCTCGCCGTCAACCGGCACATCCCTCGCGCTCACGACCGCGTCCGCGACCGGAACTTCAGCCTCGAAGGTCTCGTCGGGTTCGACCTCAATGGCAAGACCGTCGGCGTCATCGGCACCGGCAAGATCGGCGCGCTGGTCGCCCGCCTGCTCTGGCACTTCCGGTGCAACGTGATCGCTGCCGACCCTGTCATCGACCCCGCGCTCGTCGAGCTCGGCGTCACCTACGTTCCCCTCGACGACCTGTGGTCGCAGTGCGACATCATCTCGCTCAACGCACCACTCCTCGACAGCACGCACCATCTCGTCAACGCCGCGACGATCGCACAGTGCAAGCGGGGCGTGATGATCGTCAACACCGGCCGCGGTCCGCTCGTCGCCACCGCCGCCGTCGTCGACGCACTCAAGACGGGGCAGATCGGATCGCTTGCCCTCGACGTGTACGAAGAGGAGCGCACCCTGTTTTTCGAGGACCGATCCAACGACATCCTCGACGATGACGTGTTCGCCCGACTGCTCACCTTCCCCAACGTCCTCATTACGGCGCACCAGGCGTTCCTCACCAACGAAGCACTCGCCGCCATCGCTGAGGTCACCATCTCAAACCTCGACGACCTCGCCGAAGGTCGACCCTGCGTGAACGCTGTCCCCTCATGAACGGTGCCCCGGATGAAATACGGAGCGAGCACGGCAGGAGAGTGGTGGGGACCTAGTGGTCTGTCTCTGAAATGGCAAGTACGCCCGCGGCGCGTAGATCGGCCGCTTTCGTTCGCTGCGGGTTCTGTGGCACACCACAGACGAACGTACTTTTGTGGTGTACCACAGACGTTGAAGGACGAGGCGAGACCCGTGGAGACCGATGAGACCTGCATGCCCTGTATGTGCGCTCCCGGCGGCCGCAACCAGAGCGCTCCTCAGCGGCACCGACGGTCGACGTCACCATTCTTGCGACCGACCACTAGGTGAGCGGCATCATTTCCGGCCGGTACAGGAGGCCGCTGATGATCAGGTCGGTGAACCGTTCGACGTTTTCGTCGAGGGATGTCGAGCTCCGGGCGAGCATCAAGTCCAACGAGACGAACTTTGATTGCAGTTCGACGAGGCCTTGCATCGTACTCCAACACAGACGCGCCACGTCTCGAACGGGTAGTTCGGAGTTGTATCGCTCCGCAATCGTCGCGACGGTGTCCTCCAGCACCATGTACGCAGCGAAGCCCACTTCCGCGAGGTTCGCGTCGTCGGCCGCGATGACGTCGTCGCGGAACATCACTTCGCAATGTGCCGGGTGCTCGATGGCAACGCGGACGTAGCCGCGACCGACTGCCTTGAGTCGCTCGATCGGATCGTCGATGCCGGCGGCGGACCTGACGAGCTCGTCGTTCAGCGTTTGGAACCCTTCGATCGCGACGGCCGTGAGGAGCCCGCGCACGTCGCCGAAGTGATAGCCCGGCGCAGCATGGGAGACACCAGCACGTCGCGCCACCTCTCGCAGGCTGAAACCGTTGAGACCGGTGCTGAGGATCACCTCCACTGCCGAAGCTCGCAACGCGTTCGGCAGATCACCGTGGTGATAGGCGGCCGGGGCTGGCAGGTCAGGTGCGGCGGAACGTTTCACGTCACCAGTATGACTCATTTCACTTGACACTGTCACGATCAATCTTTACGGTGTCAACCATGCTGACTGACACTGTAAAGATCAACCAGGCGAAATCGCTGTCGCCTGCTCGACGATGGCTGATACTGGCCGTCGTATGCGTCGCCGTGTTCGTGACAACACTTGACGGTCTGATCGTGAACATCGCGTTGCCGAGCCTCGCGACGGAACTCGGGGCGACGACTCGGCAACTGCAGTGGATCGTCGATGCGTATCTGCTCGTGTTCACCGGGGCGCTACTCGCTGCAGGCGGTCTCGGCGATCGTTTCGGCCGTCGGCGGACTCTGATCATCGGCCTCGCGCTGTTCGGGATGACGTCGGCCTACGCGGGGTCCGTCGGTACTCCTGAGGCGTTGATCGGAGCCAGGGCACTGATGGGCATCGGTGCCGCGGCGATCTTCCCGGCCACCCTGGCCATCATCACCAACGTGTTCACCGACAGTCGCGAGCGCGCGAAGGCGATCGGAATCTGGAGTGCCGTCAGCGGCATCGGCGTCGCCGCCGGGCCGATCGCCGGTGGTTGGTTGCTCGAACACTCTGGTGGGGATCGATCTTCTACGTCAACATCCCCGTGGCCATCGTCGCGATAGCGGCTGCAGTCGTGTTCGTGCCGGAATCGAGAGACGCGCACACTCCTCGCCTCGATCGGACAGGACTGGCGCTGTCGGTCGCTTCCATCGGTGCGCTCGTGTTCACGATCATCGAGGCCCCTGCGCACGGGTGGCTCAGTGCGTTCACCCTGGCCGGCTTCGTCACCGCCGCTGCTCTCGTCTCGGCGTTCGTCATCTGGGAACTCCGGGTCGAGCACCCGTTGCTGCCGGTTCGAATCTTCGAGAATCTGCGGTTCAGCGCAGCGAGCGTGTCGGTCACGTCCGCTTTCTTCGCATTGTTCGGCTTCGTTTTCCTCATCACCCAGTACTTCCAATTGATCCGCGCCTACACGCCCCTGCAGGCCGGTGTCCGAACGCTGCCGGTCGCGTTCTCGATCGCGTTGGCCTCGGTGTTGTCACCCGTGTTGGTCCAACGCATCGGCACCAAGCTCGTCGTCGCCGGAGGTCTTGCGTCGATGTCGATCGGGTTCCTCTGGGTCTCGACAGCGTCGGCGTCGACTCCGTACCTCGAGATAGTCGGACAGATGATCCTGCTCGGCGCAGGCCTCGGCGCGACCACCGCACCGGCGACCGAGTCGATCATGGGATCGCTCTCGCTCGATAAGGCGGGGATCGGCTCGGCGGTCAATGACACGACCCGCGAACTCGGAGGCACCCTCGGCGTCGCCGTCGTCGGTTCCGTCTTCACCTCCATCTACGTCAACAAACTCGCCAGCGGAACCGTGTTCAACTCCCTCCCAGCAGAGGCGCAAGCCGCCACCAAGGACTCCGTCGCCGCTGCGGGCCGCGTCGCCCCCGAACTCGGCATCCGCGCCGGAGCATTCGTCAGCGAGGTCAGCAATGCGTTCCTCTCCGGCCTGGCAGTGTCGTGCATCGTCGTCGCCGTGGTCGCCGCCGCAGGATCGTTCTTCGCTCTCCGCTACCTTCCCGCACGCGCCGTCAGGGCGACACTCGACGACTGAACGCGGTCAGCGTGGAATCACGGCTGCGAGAGCCCATCGAGGTCGCGCAGGGCGTAGCGGTGGTGTTCGAAGGACTCTTCGAACACTGTGTAGAAGCACTCGATCAGTGGCACGGTGCCGTTTTCGAGGACCTCGACCTCGCGACTGAAGTCCTCCACCGTCAGAGCGTCGCGAAACGAGCGGAGCTGCGCGGATTGCTCGGCGCGAACGGCAAGCACTTCCTCGAGGGTTGGTGTGGCGTCGAGGTCGAGGCCGGTCCAGCCGAAGTCGCGCGAGCCCGTGTTCGGCAATCCGATCGCGTGAAAGGTCGCCTGGCCGAGCAGTGGTCCGGAGAACCACTTGTCGATACCGAACACGAGGTGCCGTTGGGTCTCCACGAACGACCACTCACCACCGACGGACTCGTGAAGCTGCGCATCGGTGAGAGCGCGGGCCCGGTCGAGCGTGGCGTCCCACGCCGCATCGAGCGCATCGAGCGCTGCACGCAGGCCGACGATGCTGTCAGGGCGCAACATACCGCGCAGCGGGTACCACGGGTCGTGCTGGTTCACGAATTCGGTGACGTCGACGCCGTTCACCACGAGACGATCGACCAGGCCGTCGATGTCGACATCGACCAGCCATACGTTCTTCATCCGCGCGCCGGTGAAGTTGACGTCGCGAAACGACGTGTTGGCGAGGTCGACGCCCTTGAACTCGGCGTCAGTGAAGTCTTTCCCCTCGAATTCCTCAGCCATCACATCTCCCCCACCGAGTCGATTCTCAAAGTAGCCGTTCGGCCACTGGGTTTGTGTGCGTTGGGTAGCGCTGAGCACTACCCAACGCACACGCTCCTGTGCACTCGCGAGCCCGACGGTTCGCCGGGTTCGTCAAGAATAAACTTTCCTCTTGGCCTTCCAATGAGCGGTGATCCGCTTTAGAGTCCAGCCATGCGAGTTCACCTCGATTCGGAGAAGTGCCAGGGCCACAACCGTTGCTACGCGTTGGCGCCGGAACTGTTCGACGTCGACGATTTCGGCCAGGCGGTCCTACTGGTGGAGGGCGACGTGCCCGAAGAACTTCATACCAAGGCCCGTCTCGCAGCGGCCAACTGCCCCGAGTACGCGATCAAAATTACGGAGAACAGCTGACATGACCGACATCATCGATCCAGCAACAACCACTGCGACGGAGCCGCAGCCCGGCTTCGTACCGCCAACCTTCGGTGACAGCCCTGAGGGCACACATGTTTGGCAGCGCGTGCCGTACAACGCCGACCACTACGGCCCGGTCAGAGACTTCGCCACCGACTTCGACCACGCAGACCCGAACTACAACCGCAACGCTCCCGAGGTGTGGAAGGAACTGCGCGATGGCGGTTGCCCGGTCGCTCACTCGGATCGCTACGGCGGTATGTGGATTCCCATCACCCACGACACGGTGAACGAAGTCGCCTACGACACCGAGAACTTCACCAGCCGCGCCGTGGTCGTCTCGGTCGGTCGTCCCGGCGACCTGTCGCTGCCGGCACCGATCGGTGGCGCCCCGCCGATCACCAGCGACCCGCCGTTCCACAACATGGCCCGCCGTTTGCTGCTGCCGGCCTTCGCCCCCAAGATGATCGAACCATGGGAGCCAGAGATCAAGCTGCTGTGCCAAAGGCTGCTCGACGAGATCGGCGAGATCACTCCCGGCGAGACCATCATCGACGCTGCCATTCAGTACGCGCAGAACATTCCGGTCAATGTGATCGGTCGCATGCTCGGCTTCCCCGAGCAGGACGAAGAGTTGTTCCGCAAGTTCGTGCACGACGTCATCGAACGCATCGCGGAAGAGCCCGGCACGCGTGACGGCATGGACGACCTCGGCACTTATATCTTCGCCCAGATCCAGGATCACCGAGACAACCCACGCGACGATCTCACCAACTACCTGATGAACGTCGAGATCGAGGGCTTTCCCGTCACCGACGAGATCGCCGGCGGCATGATCATCCTGCTGCTCATCGCAGGCATCGACACGACGTGGTCGGCCATCGGTTCGTCGCTGTGGCACCTCGCCCAGCACCCCGAAGACCACCAGCGGCTGCTCGACGACCCGGAAGTGATGACGTTCGCGCTCGAGGAATTCCTCCGTGCGTACGCACCCGTCACGATGGCGCGAATGGTCGCCAAGGACGTCGACTTCCACGGCTGCCCGATGAAGAAGGACGACTGGGTGCTGCTGCCCTTCCCGGCCGCCAACCGCGACCCGCTGAAGTTCGAAGGCCCCGATGAGTTCATCGTCGACCGTGAGGAGAACCGCCACGCGGCGTTCGGGCTCGGCATCCACCGCTGCCTCGGCTCCAACCTGGCCCGCCTCGAACTGAAGGTCGCCATCGAGGAATTCATCAAGCGCTTCCCCAGCTTCGAACTGGCCGGCGACACCCGCTGGAGCGTCGGCCAGATCCGTGGCCCGCGCGAGCTGCCCATTCGCATTCTCGAAGTCGCCAACTGAACAGCGAACCTGGCCCGCAGCCGGGAAGCGATCCGCTCCGCGACCAGCTGCTCGCAGCAGCTGGTCGCGTGTTCGCGTCCAAGGGGTACGACGGCACGAAGATCATGGACATCGTCCGCGAGTCCGGTCTCTCCAGCGGCGCGGTCTACGGTCGATTCGCGTCGAAGGACGACCTGCTGCTCGCGGCCGTCTTGGCGGAAGTCGAACAGGACTCGCTCGCCAGCCGGTTCAGCGAGCAGCCCGTCGCAGAAATGCTGGCCGAATCGAGCCGCGCGGACGAGCCGCTCAACGATCAGGAGGCAATGCATCTCGAAGCCTTCATCGCCGCGCGACGTGAGCCGACATTGGCCGCTGCGATAGCAGACATGCGCACGCGCTGGCGGGTAACGATCGCGGCACCGCTGATCGAGCGCGCGTCAGCGGATGGGTCGGCAAGTCCCGACGCCGACTTCGACTCACTGGTGTATCTGATGCAGACATTGCACCTCGGCCTGCTCGTGCAGCGCGGCGCCGGCCAGCACGCCCCCGACAGCGAGGCCTGGCAGCGCTTCATCGAGCA